>NZ_JBNHFL010000001.1:0-309720 GCF_059090205.1 Arthrobacter sp. CMU6 | reverse complement strand
CAACCAACACCCCCGGAAATAACAGGAACGAAGGCTGCACAAAATTTGAAACCAGCTAAAAACACCAGGCCGCACCACGGGGGTGGGCAGCCCGGCACAATCAACCAATTTAATAAAAAACCGGTATCAACAAACTTGGCACACTATTGAGTTCTCAAACAACAGACACACCCGGCACCACCCAAACCAACGTTCAGGATCGCTCCGGAGCAACTTTTCAAACTTACCCGGACCGGCGAAGCTTTGCAAATTAGCGTTTCCGCGATTCGAGCTGCAGTCAGGGTCCCCGGCCTGTCTCCGGCGCACTGCTTAGTGCACCGTTTTTCAGGCTGTTTGAAAGGGGGTCGGTCGCTATTTCTCCGCTTCAGCGGCGGCGACTCGAAAGACTCTACACGGCCCCAGAGGCACACGCAAATCGGCCCGGAGACCGGCCCAGTTCACCAATACGTATGCAAGCGATGGCAACTGTCCGGCCACCCTATGGGGCAACAGGCGCAGCGGGCAGAGGCACTGTTCGTATTCATCGATAGATCGGTAGGTGCCACGCCGCGTATGGGTCTGCGCGTTACCGGCTCAACTAGACAGAACAGTCTGTCTCGCATAAGTTTCAGGTAGATCGACGGCCCCCCGGGCGGAGATCCGTTTATCGCTGAAGCAGAAACGGCGGATCAATGTACTTGTCCTTAGAGGAGGCCAAAGTGGACGCTACCACGTTTGAACAATTTATTGCCGAGGCGCTGACCACGGAACGGGAAACCGACACGGTGCTAGGTCCGGACGAGCTCTTCGGCCTGTACACCAGCTGGTGCCTGATTCATAAGCTGCAGCCGGCCGCCCCTGACTCGCTGTTTGCGGCACTCACGCAGCGCGGCATCGATCCGGAGAACTGCGAACGGGCCATGACCGGGCCCGCTGCCGCCGACTACATCCTGTCAAGCGCCCCCAGCCTCATCTAGGCCGAACCACAGAAAGAGCCGATGCAAGTCGGCTCTTTCTGTGTACCCAACACTCGGCATTTCACGCATATTGCTGTCAACGCTTCAAAGCACTTATGACGCCGGCCCCGGGGCCCGGCAGGAAACTCAAGGTATCTAATGGCCGTACAACCCGGCATTGCAGAAGGCACAGTCCTCGGCGGAAGGTACCGGGTGCTGGAACAGATTGGTTCCGGCGCCATGGCCAACGTGTACCGGGCACTGGACGTGTCCCTCGAACGCGAGGTAGCCCTCAAAGTCATCAACAGAAGCAATGCAGCACAGGAAACAGCGCGCGACGACGACGCCGAAGTAAAAATCCTTGCGGCCCTGAACCACCACAGTCTCATCACGCTTCTTGACGCCGGCGTCGACAGGGAAGAGCCCAGCCGCACGCGCATCTACCTGGTCATGGAGTTGGTGGAAGGCCCGGATCTCAAGCGCCGCCTCGCCGATGGCCCGCTCTCCTCGCGGCACACGGCCGAGATCGGCTACGACATTGCGGACGCCCTCGCCTACATCCATGAAAGCGGCGTGGTTCACCGCGACGTCAAGCCGGGCAACATCCTGGTCTTCGACTACCAGCACGACACCGCCCGCACGCACGCGAAACTGACGGATTTCGGCATCGCTCTGATGGCTGATGCGCCGGACCTGCATGACGGCGGCTTCCTTGGCACCGCCGGCTACCTCAGCCCTGAACAGGCGAAGGCCGAGCCCATCGGACCGCCCAGTGATGTGTACTCGCTGGGACTGGTGCTGCTCGAGTGCCTTACCGGTCAGCAGGCCTTCCTGGGTGACCCGCTGCAGAGCGCACTGGCGCGCCTCATGGACGACCCCTATATCCCCGACGACGTCGAACCCGAGTGGCGCCTCCTCCTCGCCGCCATGACGGCGCGGAACCCGGAGGACCGGCCTTCCACCAGCGAGGTAAGCCAGGCCCTGTACGAGCTGTCCCTGAGCACCCGCGGGAAACACCGGGTGGACGCCACGGTCATTCCCCTGGACGAGGAAGCCCGGATGGAAGCGGTGCACAGCTACAGCATCCTCGACACTCCCCCGGACGGCGCCTTCGACAGGATCACGGCGCTGGCCGCCAGGCTCTTCTCAGTGCCGGTGGCCATCGTGTCGATCGTGGATCATGACCGGATCTGGTTCAAGTCCCACCACGGCCTGGAGGTGGAGCAGATCAACAGGGACCCCGGCCTCTGCGCGTCCGCGATCCTGCAGGACGAGCTGTGGGTGGTGGAGAACGCCCCGGAGGATCCGAGGACCTTGCTCAATCCGCTGGTCGCGGGAGATTTCGGGCTGAAGTTCTACGCCGGTGCTCCCCTTAAGAACCGGGACGGCTACAACCTTGGAACCCTGTGCATCCTGGACTTCAAACCGCGCACCATGACCCCGGAGGACACCGCCAATTTGCGTGACCTGGCCGCGGTGGTCATGACCGACATGGAACTGAGGCTGGAGGCAGCCACAGGCCTGACCGGCACTGCCCAGGGTCCCGTCGTCGTCAGTTAGACGCGGCATTGGCCAAGGACGCCGCCGTAAAGCGCCGCGCTAAGCCGCCGCCGTAAAGCACCGCCAAGCAGAACCACTGACGACGCCGGAACGGCGTATGACAGGACATGCCCCTCGCGAGGGAGTACCCCAAGTTTTTCCTAGGTTGTTGCACACACGATGAAGCCTGTCTGTAAGCGCAATTGGGGGCGACATGGACCTGTGTTCAGCAACTTTTTCCCGGTCTCCAATACACACAGGAGGTCGGCAATGGCAGTCTTGGACATCCACATCAATGACGGATTCGTTCCGATGGTGGACGGCTCGCTGGTCTATCACCGGGGCTTCGGGGACCGCCGCACCGCGGTAAACGACCCGAAGCCGGCGCTGGCGATGAGCCCGCGTGTCATCACCGCAAACGGAAGGGTCCTGGCCAGCCGCACCTATCCGCTCGGTGCGCCGGTGCCTCCGTATGGCAGGCCGTCGCCGCTGCGGCCGGACCCTGCACAGACCCGGCAGTTCCTTGCCCGGCGAGGCTACTGGGCCAGCTTCTTTCCACCCCGGACGCTGATCGCCGAGACGGGCAGCACCATCGAAATCATGGTGCACAACAACCTCGCTCAGCCGCACGAGATCCGGTTCCACCGTGCCGGCCCGGGCGGAGCGGACATTGGCTCAGGCCAGGTCGCCCCCGGAAAAACCAAGCTCCTGAGGTTTCCTGCGCCCCTGCCCGGGACCTACGTGTACACGGACCCCGGCAACCAGCCCGTGGAACGGACCCTTGGCCTGTACGGCGGCCTGGTGGTCATCGATCCGCGGAACGCCTGGCGGCTTGCCCCGGGCGCGGCGGAATTCGAGCGCCAGTGGCTGTGGCTGTGCCACGACGTCGATTCCAACTGGGCGCGCATCGCTGCGCGGGGGCAGACGATCGACCCATTGGCCATCCCAGCGGAGCCGGACTACTTCACCATCAACGGCTATTCAGGATTCCAATCGGTGGCGGTCACAGACGATGAGGAGTTCAACCACCGGCGGAAGGAGGACACCCTGCCGTCGGGGCATCCCCGCGAAACCGACGTGCGGAACTTCAGCGCCACCCCCTCAGCCGGGGCCATACGCACAGGACACCTCATGAGAATGCTGAACGCCGGGATCGTTGACCACCAGCTGCACTACCACGGCAACCACGTGTGGACGGTGCGCGCTAACGGCATCGACTTTCCCCGGACCAACGGCAGGGTCTCGCCCCAGGGTGATGTCGTCCTGCAACAGTGGGAGGACACCGTCCAGCTGCAGCCGCTGGAACGCAAGGAAGCCATGCTTCCGATCCGGCGCCCGCCCGAGGCGATCGACCAGGTCTGGAACGCCAGGGACGAGGACTGGACGTACCCCATGCACTGCCATGCTGAGCCCTCCCAGACGGCGCGCGGCGGGCTGTATCCCGGCGGCCTGGTGGCTGACTGGGTCCTGGCCGCAAAGACGATTCCCGAAACCGGGCTGCCTGGAACCGTCGAGGATGACGCGCACCACACGTTCAGGAGCCAGGTGGACTTCGCGTCGGACCAGCCCCATGAGGGCAGCCCGGAGACCGAGTTCCAGCTGAAGCCTGACGTCTACCTTCTGATGGACTTCTTCAACCGGAAATTCGAGTTCCCTGACGGCTCCGAGCACGAAATGTGGAGCTTCGAGGGCAACGACTTCGGCCGCCAGATCCCCGGCACCACCGTGCGGATGCAGGAGGGGCAACTCTTCCAGGCCACCATCAAGCCCAGCAAGAGGGTCCACACCATCCACTGGCACGGCATCGAACCGGACCCGAGGAACGACGGCGTGGGCCACACCTCCTTCGAAGTTACCGGGCACTACACCTACCAGTGGAGGCCGGATGTCGCCGAACGCGGCAACCCCAACCGGGGCTCGGCGGGAACCTACTTCTACCACTGCCACGTCAACACCCCGCTCCACGTGCAGATGGGCATGTTCGGCGCCATCGTCGTCGATCCCCGCCCCAACCCCGCTTTACCGGCGCCCGCAGGGACACGCCGTCACACGTTTGAGGGTCCGCTGTATGACATCGCCACGGAAACCCTGATCGCGCCCTACTCCATCGATCCCCGGTGGCACGAGCTCAACCACGCTGCCGGGCTCAACGGCGAGGATGCGGGACTGAACCGCTTCGAGCCCAGGCACTTTTTCCTCATTGGCGGCACCATCCCCAGCCGGCCAAGGGGTGACGACATAGTCTGGACCATCTCCCAGATGCGGGCCAACGTTGTCCGGCCCGGCAAGTACCCAACCCTGGTACGCATGGTCAACGTGGACTACTTCCCCACTCTGACCACGATCACCGACGCGGCGGGCAAACCGGCAAAAATCGCCGAACTGATCGCCCACGACGGCCGGCCATTCTGGACCACCCCCAGCCCCACAGGACCGGCAGTTCAGCCCTCAATGGCCAGGCAGCCGCTCCTGACCAACATCATCAAGTCTGGCGCCGCGGAGAAATTCGACTTCCTGCTGCGCCCGCCCACACCCGGAAAGTACACCATCACCATCCAGTTCCTGCACTGGATCACGTCAAAGGTCCTCGCCACGAGAACCGTAACCGTCAACGCGGCTTGAGCGGGTCCCCCAGGGACCGCTCGCTAAGGCTCGACGGCGTGAGGGCGACAGCGTCGCCGTCCACCCGTCGTCGGGGTACTTTTGGTGACCCGGCACCGGGTTGCCCGGACCCCGCCGTCGCCAGGTTCACGCACCCCGGAAACTGCCACGGTCCCGGTCGCTGACTCACGCGCAGCCGGCTGCTACTGTGGCGGCATGGAAACTGGCATGGTCCGCCCCAGGAGCGGCAAGATGATCGCGGGTGTCTGCGCTGCGCTGGCTGCGCGGTTCGGTATTTCCAAGGCCCTGGTCCGCATCGGCTTTGTGCTGTTCGGCCTGTTCGGTGTTGGGGAGCTGGTCTATATCGCCCTGTGGATCCTCATCCCCAAGGAGCGTTAGGCCTCCCGGACAAGGAGAGCTACCCGCCGACGTGGTGGATGGTGAAGGCGGAGAGGAAGCCGACCGCAGCCACCAGGCCGGTGAGGTTGTGGTGCTCCTCGAAAGCTTCGGGGATCATCGTGTCCGCGAGCATGGCGAGGATCCCGCCGGCGGCGACGGCGGTGATGAAGGCAACCATGCTGTCCGGTGCGGTTTCGAGCGCAGTGTAGCCAATGAGTGAGGCGAGCCCGCACAGCAGGGCGATGCCGCCCCATACACCGAAGACATACTTGGCGCTGCGGCCGGCTTTCTTCATGCCCGCCGTGCTGGACAGCCCTTCCGGGACGTTCGAGATGAAAACTGCGGCGAGCATGGCCGGGCTCACGGTGCCCGCCGTGATGAGGCCGAGGCCCAGGACCACGGATTCCGGGATGCCGTCCAGGAGTGCCCCGACGGCGATGGCCGTGCCGCTGCCCGGGTCCTCCTTTTCGGAGGGCTGCTGGTCCTTGGACCGCTTCCGGTGCTTGGCTCCGGAGCGGGCCAGCAGTGCGTTGGCGCTGACGTAGACCACCGCGCCGGCGAGGAAGCCGAGGACCGTGGGCCAGAGTCCGCCGCCCTGCACGGCCTCGTCCACGAGTTCAAACGCCAGGGCGGAGATGAGGACGCCGGCGCCGAACGCCATGATCGAGGAGACAAGCTTGGCGGGGATGTTCCATTTCCAGGACAGTCCCGAGCCAAGAACCAGGGCTCCGCCGGCAAGAGTTCCCCAAAAGAGCGACTGGGCCCACATGGGCATGGATGTCCGCCTTTCCCCGGCCGCGAGGCCTCGCTGAGCTTCCTTGAGCTTCCGTGACCTGAGGGGACGGCATTATTCAAATGCGCCCGCCCGCGGTCCACGAGCATTCTCGCAGATGGGACGCACGAACCCGCGGCGGCAGGCCGCAGATGCGGTGGATCAGGTGCCGGGGGTCAATTGGGGTGGGTCTGGTGCCAGCGGGTCAGGTGCCGGGCCGCAGCCGGTGCCAGCCACGAGTAATGGTTGCCCAGATCGCCCACGTGGTGGCGGCGGCTGCGGCCAGTGTCAGTGCAGCCGTGACGGCCTGGCCGGCGGCGAAGAAACGGATGGTGAGTCCGGTGAGGTAGGCGAGCCCGACGGCGGCCGCCAGTCCCAGCGCGAACAGCACCAGTCCCGCTGCGGTACTGAACACGCGCTTCGCGGCCTTCGGTTCGGCGGCGGCGTTCCGTTCACTGCGGTCAAAGTCAGCGGGCTCATCCTTGGTCCGGCTCAACTGCAGCAGGTCGGCGGTATCATTGCCGGCCCTGCCGGGCACGGCGGTGCCGGCCTCCGCGGTGCCGGCGAGGCCTGCCGTGTCGGCCCCCGCAGTGCCGGCGAGGCCCGCAATCAGGTGCAGGCCGGCGTCGGGCACCACCACGGCGAGGTTGGCACCAGGCCGATCCCGGCCCTCGGACTCGCCAAGCCCCTCGGGTGCGGGAAGCCCCTCGGGTGCGGCGTCGGATCCCCCATGTCCGGCGCCGCCGGGTGTTTCAGTGTCCGGGTCGGCGTCGGTGCGGACTCGCCGGCCACGGCGGCGCTTGCCGACCGCCGTCGTGGGCTGTTCCCACACCTCGTCAAGGCTGTTCATCCCGCGCCGGGCGGCGATGGCGAGCACTATCCGGGCGCAGGCCAGCGCGTGCTCCCGCGGCTCGTGCCGCTCCACCGGCGGTATACCCAGGGCGGCGAGGACATCGCTGAGGCGATGCCGCGGCAGCGGCAGGTGGTCCTGTGCGAGGTGCAGCGCGCAGTAAAAGTCCTTGGCTGGCAGGTCCAGGTGCTGGTGCTCTGTGGCTTCGCGCATTACGGAGGCGTCGTAGGCGGCGTCGAACGCCACGAGCGGGTCCTCCCAGACGAACTGCAGGATGCCTTCGAGGGACATCTCCCAGTCGGCGGCGTTCTGGACGTCCTGTTCCGCGATGCCGTGGAGCTCCACGTTGATGGGATCAAAGTCGTCGATGCCGGGCGGCGGCTTGATGAGCCACGACGCCGTGTCCACGATGTGCCCTTCACGGACCTTCACCAGGCCGACGGCGCATGCCGAGCCGCGGTGGCTGTTGGCCGTTTCGAAATCGATGGCCGTAAAAGTGATTCCTGACATCCTTGCCTCCCCAGGGCATAGCACGGGAGGTCGCAAGCGCCATTGCTTGTGACCCCCCGCACATGACCCCGCCATTCTTGCAGAAGAGATGCCGGATTACATGCCCAGCGGAAAATGTGACGTGCATCATTCGATCAATGAAAGGACCATTGACACCCTACCCCGCCCGGAGTAGCACGGCCTTGGGCGGTCCAATTCCGGGCCGCCCGAGGTGATTCTCCAAGCAACTTAGGAGCGCGTCATGCCTGTGGCCGGCATTCACGCGCGAGAAGACTGACCCCATCACCCGCGAGGTGGGCATGACCGAAGATCTGGAAGTGACGTTCTACGAGGTCCACAACTACCTGACCGCAGGACCGGACGCCTGACCGGAAAGCCCGACGGCGGGTGGCCGGCAATGATTGCCGGCCACCCGCCGTCGTGATTCAGCCCGCCACGGTGGCTGAGCCTTCCCGGTCGTTGGGCGTGTCAGAACCTATTCGCAAGCGATTCCGTCACTGTCACGGTCGAGGGCACTCCTGTAGCCGGGCTCTCCCCTGAATATCGGAGCCGCGCCGGCATTCCGCGCCGCAGTACAGTTGGCGTAGTACACCGCTGGGGCCGGAGGCACGTAGGGCGCAGCAATGCGTGCCGTGGCCCCGGAGACCTTGGCCAGTGTGATGTAGCCGACTTTTGACCCGGTGACACGGACAGTGTAGGTGGCTCCGGCGGCGCTGGCCGGGAGCCGATAGGAAGCCGCGGTTGCGCCAACGACGGCAACCCCTGAGCGGTACCACTGGTACCGGAGCGCGACCGGAGCCGGCGACCATGCGCCCGGGATGGCACTCAGCACATAGCCGACCTTGGCGGTACCGGTAATCCTCGGTGCCGGACCGGCCAGGGATCCCCTGGCCACAACGGCGGTCACCCCTGAGGTCTTGACCAATGTCGAATAGCCGGTTTTCGACCCGGTGACTCGGACCGAATACTTCGCCCCGGCGGCGCTGGCCGGAAGCCTATAGGAAGCAGCAGTCGCGCCAACGACGGCAACCCCTGAGCGGTACCACTGGTACCGGAGCGCTACCGGAGCCGGCGACCATACGCCTGGGATGGCGGTCAGCACATAGCCGACCTTGGCGGTGCCAGTAATCCTCGGTGCCGGACCGGCCAGGGATCCCCTGGCCACAACGGCGGTCACCCCTGAGGTCTTGACCAGCGAGTTGTAGCCAGTTTTTGCTCCAGTGATGCGGACCGAGTACGTCACCCCCGCAGCGTTGGCCGGAAGCCGGTAAGAAGCAGCCGTCGCGCCTACAACGGCAACACCGGAGCGGTACCACTGGTACCGGAGCGCGACTGGAGCCGGTGACCAAGTCCCCGGGATCGCGGTCAGTGCATAGCCGACCTTGGCGGTCCCAGTGATCCTCGGAGCGGCCCCGACAAGGGACCCCTTGGCGATGACGGCCGTGGCCGCGGAAGACTTAGCCACCACTGCGTAGCCGGCCTTCGATGCGGTTATGCGAACCGTGTAAGTCGCCCCAGCGGCAGTGGAAGGAAGCCTGTACGTCGTCGCCGTTGCTCCTGCAACAGCGACGCCGGAACGGTACCACTGGTAACTGAGCGTTTCTGGAGTCGGTGACCATGTGCCTGGGACCGCTGTCAGTACATAGCCAACCTTCGGGGTGCCCGTGATCTTCGGGGCAGGACCAATCAGGTCATCCTTGAATGTCAACGTCCACGACGCGGCAGCACCGGACGAAATGACATAGTCGGCTTTTGCCACCGCCGTCACTGTGACCGTGCCGACGCCTGCATACGTTCCGGCGGCCACTATCTTTCCGCCTACGAGGTAATCAACACCCGTCGTGGACGGAACGGTGTAGGTGTCGTCCTTCATGCCCAACTGGTCCCTGAACAAAACTGCCGCCGGAGACACGGGGTACGGAGTTGCCTTGAACGTCGCCGTCCACGACGCAGCAACGTCCGGCGCTACGGCAAATCCTTCTTTTGCTGTCGCTGTCACCGTGACAGTGCCGGTTCCGGGATAAGGACCTGCCGGCACCGCCTCCCCATTGACTCGGTAGTCGACTCCGTCCGACGCCGGCACGGTATAGGTGTCGTTGTTCGTGCCATCCACGTCTGAGAACGTCACTTCCGCTGGGATTGCTATACGGACAACCGTGGCGCTGGGCTCACTCGTGCGAGCTTCCGACGAATATCCGGGCTGCGAGCCCGTGATCTGAATGGTGATCGTCTTGCCGGCATGGATCTCGTTAAGGACCAGAGCGGGCTCTGTGGCCCCATCCAAGGGTGCACCGTCAGCCGACCACTGATAGGAAAATGTGGTGCCCGGGGTCCAGTCGCCGGCCTCGACTGTTAGCGTCCTACCGACAGCGGCATCCCCGAATATTCTCGGTGTGGCAACCGCGAGTGTTCCGTATCCGATGGCGGCTGTTGGCTCGCTCGTGCGCGATTCGGGCGTTGAGCCAAGCTGAGTTCCGGTCACTCGCGCCGTGATCACCTTGCCTGCCTGGCTTGGGCCCAAAACGAGCGCGGACCCTGTAGCGCTTTCCAGCGGCTGGCCGTCCGCCAGCCACTGATACTCAAGGATGGTTTCCGGCGCCCAGTTTCCCGGGTCGACAGTGAGCGTCTGGCCCACCACGGCCTCGCCTGAAACAGTCGGCGCAGTATTTGCTGACGAGTCAATCGGTTCCGTTAGCGTGACCGGAACCGGCTCATTCTGCGGGACGGTAGCGTTTGCTGGCATTACGCCTGCGGCCGTAGCAGCAACGGCGACCGCAAGGGTTGCTGCCAGGCGTCGAGCCCAAATTGAGACAGTGGTGGCGCGACAATGATCGGTCATGGATCCCCCATTACTTGAAGAACTTCAACATTCAACTGAGAGAACTATGCCATGGTTTTTGACCGGCGTTTTCCATGCTGCGAACGGGCGAACGTCGCGTCTGGCTCTTGGAGTGGCCACCGTCTCCGGACAGCCCGGCGGCGGGTGGTCAGCATCGGTTGGCGACCACCCGCCGCCGCAGTCGTTGAGCTTCTTGAAACCTACCGCCCGGGGTTGGGATCAACGCCCTCCGAAGCGGGCAGCGCGCCGTCGGACGGGATATCGGCAAGGTCCTGGCCGTCCTCCGCCGGAGCAGAAGACACTGCGACTGGCTCGCTGGGATGCGGATGGTCTTTGTGCCGGGCTTCCTGAAGATGCTGTTCCAGCTTCTCTTCCGCGTCCCGGCGGCGCTGCCCAACCGTGCGCATCTGCTGGGTGGTGGGTGCTGAGTGGGCGTGCAGGTGCGGCCCACGGTCCGGAAAGTTCTCGCTCATAGTGGAATCGTCCCACCGGACAGCACGGGTGGCTACCTCCCCTGCTCGCGGGCACAGACGACCAGGAGATCCGGCCGTTGCCGGCCGCACAGCAGCCTGCCATTCTGGGCGAATCCTGCTTACAACAGCGAAAAGTACCAGCCGCCCGGCACCGCAGAGCAGCCCGAGGTTACGGTCGACTGCCCCTGCCCCGCAAGCCCAAACGGCGGACTTAGCGCTCCGGGTTCAGGTCCTTACGGAAGATCACCGTGCCGTTGGCGTTGCGGAGCGTGACGGAGAAGACCTCGTTCTCGCCGAGGTCCACGTGGCCGAAGTACTGGCTTTCGCCGCTGCGCGGGGACTCGCCGGCGTAGGCGCCGCCCCGGGAGAAGACCACTTCGGGGCCGAAGGTGCGGTCCATCTGGTTGGGCCCGAAGCTTCCGGCGTTGATCGGCCCGCCGACGAACTCCCAGAAGGGGGTGAAGTCCTGGAAGGCGGCTCGCTCGGGCGAGTCGTGGTGGGCGGCGCAGCAGTGCGCGTCCGCGGTGAGCCAGACGACGTTTTAACCCGGTTGCGCTTGAACGCGGACAGTGGGCGCGCGATCTCGAGCTCCTTGCCCTCTGAAGGCCCGAGCGAGTGGCTGATATGTGCGCACTTCTGGCATAACGCTAAAAGCGAGTAAACGGGTGGCTGGCGATTCCTGCCAGCCACCCGCCGTCGTACGTTTTCTCAGGGAAACAGTTCAGCGCAAAGGCACTTCATCCACGAACGCCACGGGCCCTACAGCTTGCTGGTAGAGCTTGAGGGCGTCGGGCACGGCCAGGTTGCCGAAGTTCAGTGAGAGCTGCAGGCCCTCCAGCTGGGCGTTGGCGGACTCGGCCGCGCTGACTTTTTCGCCAAGGGCCCGGGAGTTCGCGAAGTTCGTAGCCAGCGCGGCGGCGACGGAGAAAATCACGGCTGCCAGACAGAGGAAGCGCCAGACGATGGAGTCGTCGTCCAGTGAGAATATCCCGCGCACTGCCTCCGTGAATCCAGTGCCGCCAACGGCCGGGCCGGCGGTGAGCATGGCGGCCAGGGCACTGCCCACGATGCTGATGTTGGAGAGTCGGTTGCGTCGCGGCCGCTCCCGTCCCAGGTAGGAGCGGATGGCCTGCTGCTTTTGGTCTATGCGTTCGGACAGCCGTTGACGCGTATCCGCGGATTCGTCCATGGTCTGCTACAGCCTTTCTCCCCCATCGACGTTTTGGATCAGGATCCCACCGCCCTCATGTCCGGTCCAGACTCGGATGCTCCGGACCCGCCGCCGGACCCTGAACAGTGGCACGTCGGAACGCCCGCATGAACTGTGACACCGGGAGACAGGGTTGTCTCCCTGTCCGGCGCAGGCAGGCTTGTGTACGTTATTGCCACGGGACTGCAATGGCGCAGCCTGCCGAGCTGGGGCAACGGACGAGAGGCGACAAGGATGGCAAAGACGACCGGAGCGGCACCAAAACTGGCCAAGGCATTGGCCATCGTTCTTGGCACCAGGGACCTGGGCACAGGGGGGCCGGGCACAGATCAGATCCCGGTACGGCTGCGGGCCTGGGATGGTTCGGAAGCGGGGCCGGCTGATGCGCCCCTGATCGAATTCACGTCCCGCCGGGCGCTGCGGCGGATACTCTGGTCGCCCGGGCAGCTGGGCTTGAGCCGGGCGTACGTGGCCGGTGAAATCAAGGCGCACGGCGACATCTTCGCAGCCTTCGCCGCACTCAGCTCCGCCGGCAAGTTCGCCCAGCCCGGTCCGTTCACCAAGCCGACGGCAGGCGAAGCATGGACCCTGGTGAAGACCGGGATCCGGCTCGGCGCGCTCGGCCCCAACCCCGCTCCCCCGCCGGAGGAGGCAAGGGTGGAGAGGCACGGCAGGCGGCACAGCAAGAACCGCGATGCCGCCGCAATCTCGCACCATTACGACGTCGGCAACAACTTTTACCGGCTGGTGCTTGGCCCGTCCCTGGTGTACTCATGCGCGGTCTGGTCCGACGAGGGCACGGGCCTGGACGCTGCCCAGGAAGCCAAACTCGACCTCGTCTGCCGGAAGCTCGGACTGGCGCCGGGCATGCGGGTGCTGGACGTGGGCTGCGGCTGGGGAAGCTTCGCGTTGCATGCGGCCGGGCGGTACGGCGTTAGGGTCGTCGGCATCACGCTGTCCATCGAGCAGGCGGAGCTGGCCCGGAAGCGGGTGGCCGAGGCCGGGCTGACCGAACATGTGGACATCCGCGTCCAGGACTACCGCGACATCGACGACGGCCCCTACGACGCGATCAGCTCCATCGGCATGTCCGAGCACGTCGGCCGCGAGCAGCGGGGCCGCTACGTCTCGCAGCTCCATGGCCTGCTGCGCCCCGGCGGCCGCCTGCTCAACCACGCCATCTCGTGGAATGCCGGGCCCACCGAGGACGATCCGGATTCCTTCATCCCCCGCTACGTCTTCCCCGACGGCGAGATGCTGAGCCTGGGTGAGATGGTGGTGGCGCTGGAGGGCGGCGGCTTCGAAGTGCTCGACGTCGAGGCCCTCCGCCGGCACTACGCCCTGACCCTGCGGGCCTGGGTGAAGAACCTCGAAGAGCAGTGGGACGAGGCAGTCCGGCTGACGTCCGAGGGCCGCGCCCGCATCTGGCGGCTGTACATGGCAGCCAGCGCACTCGGCTTCGAGGCCGGCCTGACGGGCGTGAACCAGGTGTTGCTGCAAAAGGCCGGCGGCGAGGAACCGCCCCTGCGGCTGCGGAACTGGGCCGGCTGAGCCCGTCGGCCTAAACCAAGAAAAACCACATAAGGAGCAAGGACAATGGCTAACATTCTGATGGTCGTCTCGGCGGCCGATTCGCTGACCATGAAGGATGGCAGCCGGCACCCCACGGGATTCTGGGCCGAGGAGCTGGTTGTGGCGCACCGGACCCTGCAACAGGCCGGACACAACGTGGACTTCGCCACGCCCGGCGGCGTCAAACCCACCGTGGACAAGCTCAGCCTGCAGGCGGACACCGTCGGCAGCGAGGAGCGGGCGGAGGATTTCCGCGCCTATCTAGAGATGATCGACGTCGACCTTTTCGCCCCGCTGGTGCTGGCCGACGTCGACATTTCCGGGTACGACGCCGTGGTCCTGCCCGGCGGCCACGCCCCTATGGCGGACCTCTTCCAGGACAAGGACCTCGGCCGCATCCTCGTGGAGGCCGACGGCGTCGGCAAGATCATCGCGCCCTTCTGCCACGGGCCGGCGGGCCTGCTCAGCGCCACGGCCGCCGACGGCGCGTTCGCCTTCACGGGCCGCAAGGTGACCGTGTTCGCCAACTCGGAGGAACTGGGCGGCGGCACCGGCGAGAACACGCCGTGGTTCGTGGAGACGGCGCTGCGGGAGAAGGGCGCCAACGTGGAAACCGGCCCGGACTGGGCCAGCCATGTGGTGCGCGAGGGCAACCTGATCAGCGGCCAGAACCCGCAGTCCAGCGAGGACGTGGCCAAGGAGGTCATCAAGGCCCTCGCGGAAGAGTAAGCGCGGCTGGTTGGGCTTGTCGAAACCGGCCACCTCGATCTCGACAGGCTCGATCAGCGGAGCCGGTCTCGATCTCGACAGGCTCGACCAGCGGGAGACAGGCTCGATCAGCGGAGACGGGAGTCTCCGTCAGTCACCCATGCCGGGCTGGACGCGTACGAAGTCGACCTTGTTGCCGGGGTTGCTCCGGCTTTTCTGGTGACGTGAGAAGCCCTTCGCGTCCAGATGGTTCTGTGCGCGGAACTCGGCCAGGGCCTCGTCGTACGCCTGGTTGAGCCGCTTGCCGGAGACCTCCTCCACCGAGCCGTCGGAAAAGGTGACGGAGACGAGGACGCTCTCCGGGAAATGCCGGTTCATCCGGATGAAGCCTTCGGCATCCTGCTGCAATTTGATCAATGTGGTCCGCCTTCTGGTTGAGGGTTCCAGTCTCCCGCACTTTTGAAAAACCAGCGGACATAAGTCCGACGGCGGGAGGCCGGCAGATCTGCCAGCCTCCCGCCGTCGTACTCCAGAAAGCCGTGGCTAACCCGCGAGCCCGGCCACGAGGAAGATGACCGCGGCGATCGTGAAGCCCATGACACCGATGAGGGTTTCCATCACAGTCCAGGTCTTCAGCGTGGTTTTGACGTCCATGCCGAAGAAGCGGCCCACGAGCCAGAAGCCGGAGTCGTTGACGTGGGAGACCACCACGGAGCCGGCAGCCACGGCGATGACCATGGCAGCGATCTGCATGCCGTTCAGCCCCGCCGCCGCCACACCCGGGGCGACTAGGCCGGCGGTGGTGGTGAGCGCCACGGTCGCGGAGCCCTGGGCGATGCGCAGGATGGCCGAGATCAGGAAGCCGGCCAGAATGAGCGGGATGCCCAGGTTGCCGAGCACGTCCGCAAGGGCGTCGCCGATTCCTGAGGTGCGCAGCACGCCGCCGAACATGCCGCCGGCGCCGGTGATCAGGATGACGGAACAGACGGGGCCCAGCGAGGATTCGAGCAGCTTCTCAAGGGCGCCGTTGTGGACGCCCCGGCGGGCACCGAGGACGAACATGGCCACGAGGACCGAGATCAGCAGCGCCACCGGTGTTTCGCCGAGTGTGCGCAGCACCTGGAACCACTGCTCGTTCTTGACCGCTTCGGGCAACACGCCGGAGGCGGCGAGGGTGTTCAGGCCCGTATTGATGAAGATCAGTCCCAGCGGCAGAAGCAGCAGGCCGATGACGGTGCGGAACCGCGGCGGGTGCGATTCGGCGTCGGCCGTGGCGTGGCCGAGGAGTTCCGGAACCGGGAGGTGCAGCTTCTTGCCGGTCCACAGGCCGTACAGGTAGGCAGTGACGTACCACGTGGGGATTGCCGTCAGCAGGCCGGCAATAGTGACCAGGCCGACGTTCGCCTCAAAGAAGGCCGACGCCGAGACGGGACCCGGGTGCGGCGGCAGGAAGATGTGCATCACGGAGAATGCGCCGGCGGCGGGCAGTCCGTAGCGCAGCACTCCCCCGCCCAAACGGTGGGCCACAGCGAACACGACGGGGAGCATGACCACGAGGCCGGCGTCGAAGAAGATGGGGAAGCCGAAGATCAGGGACGCGAGGCCCAGCGCGAACGGTGCGCGCTTTTCGCCGAAGATGCCAATCAGGTAGTCAGCCAGCACCTTCGCGCCGCCGCTGGTCTCCACGATGCGGCCGAGCATGGCGCCCAGGCCCACAAGCAGCGCAACGGTGCCCAGGGTTGTCCCGAAGCCGTTGACCAGCACCGGCACTACCTGGTTGGCAGGGATGCCGGTGGCGAAGGCCGTGGCAAGGCTGACCACGATCAGTGCCAGCAGCGCGTGCATGCGCAGCCGGATGATCAGGACGAGCAGGACGGCGATGGCCGCTGCCGCGATGAGCAGCAGCGGTCCTGCGCCCAGTGTTTGGGTCCATCCTTCGATGGTCATGGTTCTCCTTTGAAACAGGTTCTTGCGTTCGGGAGGTGAAAGAGGGCGGGCGCTTAGCTAGCGCTCGGGGTCTTGCCAGACGGGAGGTTCAGCGCTGCGAGGATGGCATTGATGAGCTCCTCCGGGGAGCGGGTGATGTCCAGGCGCAGGCTCCCGGCCTCCAGCTCGTCAGCGGTCAGCGGTTCCAGGGCGGCCAGCTGGCTGGGCAGGAGCGTGGGCGGCATGAAGTGGCCTTCGCGCCCCTGCATGCGCTGGCTGATCAGGGCGGCGTCGCCGTGCAGATGGATGAAAAGGACGCGGCCTTCGGCTTCGGACAGCAGCTTGCGGTAGCTCTGCTTCAGGGCGGAGCAGGTGAGGACGGTGCTGTGGCCGGCCCGGGCCTGTTCGGTCATCCAGTTCTGGATCTGCCGCAGCCAGGGCCACCGGTCCTCGTCCTGCAGCGGAATACCCTGGCTCATCTTGCCGATGTTGGCCTGCGGGTGGAACTCGTCCGCCTCCGCGCTGGCCCAGCCGAGGTGCTTGGACAGGGCCGCGGCAATCGTGGACTTGCCCGAACCGGCAACGCCCATCACCACCAGATGCGTGGCTGGATACTGCATGTTTACCTCCGAAGAAGACGTCTTTGGCTTGTGGAAGAAGCTCAATCTGCAGCCCGACTCGAACTGCGCTGGAGATAAGGTATCACCAATTAGCCTGAAAGATACTATCTTTGCGTGTCACAGGTCATACCTTTGCTGTCCTCTTCCGGTACGCTGGAGGAGCGCTTCAGCGCGAAAGGAAGGCAGGATCATGTCGACGGCGACAGAAGACCGCGCGGGTGACGCGCACGACGGCGTGTTGTCCCCCGCCATGCACGAACGCGTCCTCGACGCTGTGGGCGTGGCCATCGCCTCCGGCGCGCTGGCACCTGGAGGCCGCCTGACCCTTGAAGGTCTGCAGCAGGAGTACGGCGTGTCCCGGACAGTGGCGCGGGACACCATGAAGGTGCTCGAGTCGATGAACCTGGTCTACTCACGCAGGCGGGTGGGGATCGTGGTCCAGAGCCCGGACCTCTGGAACGTCTACGATCCCAAGCTGGTCCGGTGGCGTCTGGCGTCCGAGCGCCGCGCCCAGCAGTATGCCAGCCTCACGGAGCTGCGCATCGCCGTCGAACCCATCGCCGCTGCCGGCGCGGCCCGCCGCGCAAGTGCCGCCGAGCGCAGACAGCTGGTGGCTCTGGCCGCGGACCTGCGGCGGCTGGGTGAAGCGGGCGAGCTGGAGGCGTTCCTCGCAGCCGACATCGCCTATCACCGGCTACTGCTAAAGAGCTGCGGCAACGAGATGTTCTCGGCGCTCGAAGGGATGGTGGCCGAGGTGCTCACCAGCCGCACCCATCAGGGACTCATGCCGTTCAAACCGCGGCCCGAAGCCCTGGACGCCCACGAGGAGGCGGCCGCCGCGGTCGCCGCCGGTGACGCCACCGCGGCGGAGACCGCCATGCACCACATCCTGGACGAGGTCCGCGAGGCGATGGGGCTGCACTAGTCCCCCGCCGGTTGAGTCCGCCGGAACCTGGTTCAGGAGCGGTGGTCCCGTTCATAGACGTCGGGGATGCCGTTATGGTCCGAGTCGATTTCCTCTTCCGCTTCTGCCAGCCGGTACTGGCGGTTTCGGGTGCTGAGGACGGCCGCTGCGAGCAGTGCAGCGATGAGTGACGCCGTCAGGATGCCGACCTTGGCGTGGTCGTCCTGGATGGTTCCGTGACCGAAACTGAGTTCAGCCACCAGCAGGGAGACGGTGAAACCTATTCCGGCCAGGAGGGAGACTCCGAAGATGTCGATCCATTTGAAGGAATCATCCAGCCTTGCCCGGGTTGCCTTTGTGAGCACCCAGGTGGTGCCGAGAATCCCGGCAGGCTTACCCAGTACGAGGGCGAGGATGACGCCCAGGGCGACCGGGTCGGTCAGGGCCGAGAGCAGTCCTTCCCATCCTCCGACCGCGACTCCGGCGGAGAAGAACGCGAAGATCGGTACGGCGATGCCTGCGGAAATGGGGCGGAAGCGGTGTTCGAAGGCTTCCGCGAGGCCTGGGCCCGCGTCGGGGCCGCCGCTGGCCTGGGAGCGGATCACGGGGACGGCGAATCCCAGCAGCACACCGGCGACGGTGGCGTGGATGCCCGAGGCGTGCACGAGCGTCCAGGTGGCGATGCCCAAGGGCAGCAGGATGAGCCAGGCTGCTGCCAGCCTGGATCCGAAGAACCGGCGGTATTTCTGGGCGAGGAAAGTGTAGAGGCCCAGGGGAACCAGTGCCAGCAGCAGCGGCCCGGGCTGGATGTCGCTGGAGTAGAAGATGGCGATGATGCTGATCGCGATCAGGTCATCGACCACGGCCAGGGTGAGCAGGAAAATCCGCAGGGCGCTGGGCAGGTGGGAGCCGATGATCGCCAGGACGGCGACGGCGAAGGCGATGTCGGTGGCAGTGGGGATCGCCCACCCCCGCAACATCTCCGGACTCGAAAGGTTGATGAGGGCGTAGATTACTGCGGGGATAGCGACGCCGCCGACGGCGGCCGCGATGGGGACGATGGATTTGCTGATCTTCCGCAGGTCTCCGGCGACGAACTCCCGTTTGAGCTCGAGTCCGACCAGGAAGAAGAAGATTGCCAGCAGGCCGTCGGCGGCCCAGGCTCCGAGGCTGAGGTTAAGGTGCCAGGGCTCGTAGCCGATCCTGAAGTCCCGGAGTGCGAAATAGCTGTCGGCCAAAGGTGAGTTGGCCCAGATGAGCGCTACGACGGCTGCGGCGACCAGCAGGGCGCCACCGACGGTTTCTTTCCGCAGTATCGTCCCGATGCGCAGCGCCTCGGCGTAGCTGCCGCGTCCGAAGACGGTGGATCCGCCGGGCGGCGGAGCTGAGGGGGTGTGCTGGTTCATTAGGTGTCCTGATCGTTGGCTCGACAAATACCGTGCCGACCAGACTTCCCGGCTCACCTGCCCCCAGTCTATGTGCTGGGGGCGCCCAGGCACGAACCGCCCCCGGCTTCCGATGGTTGCGCCCCCTCGAAACCTCGGTCCTTAACCTAGAGCCGCGCCTCCGAGAACGGAACGCTGGGCAACCGGCCTGCGTGCCACGCCTCCGTGGAGCGCACACCCGGAGTGTGGCCCCGGCCGTCGGTCAGGATCGCGCGGATGGTGGCGCCGGCAACCCAGAGTCCCGCAAGAACGATGATGGTGAACAGTTCCATGGTGTTTCCCTCGAATGAGTGGTGGTGCTGATGGGGTGATTTCAGTGTGTTCGGCGGGCGTGTGAGCCGGCGTGTGAAAGTCCGCTGACTCCGCTGATGGCCGGCCGGGGCTAAAATGGCGCGTATGGCCGGAAGCACCATTCGGCTCCTCGGTCCGCCGGCGATCGAGTCCACCGGAAGTCCTCCCCCGCAGCCCCGGGGCCGCAAGGCCTGGGCCGTGTTGGCCTACCTTGCGCTTCAGCCGGACGGCACCGGGCGGTCGCGGCTGGCAGTGCTGCTGTTCCCCGACGCGGCGGATCCGCTCGGCGCCCTACGGTGGAACCTCTCCGAGTTGCGCCGGACCCTCGCCGGGGTGACGTTCGACGGCGATCCGCTGCGGCTGGCGCTGCAGCCGCCGTGGCGGTGCGACGCCGTCGAACTCGTGGGCTCGGGTGCCCTCCCTCGACCGGATCCCCGCAGCCTGAACGGCCAGCTGCTGGAGGGGCTGTCCTTCGCCGATTGCCCGGTGTTTGATTCCTGGGTGGCTGACCAGCGGTACCGCCTGGACAACTGCGTCCAGTCCCTGATGTACGAGGCCGCACTGGCCGCCCTTGCTGCGGATGAGCCCGGCGAGGCAGCGGAACTGGCAACCCTGGCACTGCACCGCGACCCGTTCCACGCGGACTGCAACGCCGTCCTGGTCAAGGCTCTCGTGTCGCTCGGCGAGCACCACCGGGCCAGGGAGCACGTGGCGAAATGCGCGGACCTCTACCGCCAGGAGCTCGGCCTGCCGCTGCCGGCAGAGGTCCGCCGGGCGCTGACGTCTGCGTTTCCGGCCGACCCGGGCATGCCGGCCACTTCAGCAACCGTGCGGTCGTATCTGGACGCAGGCGGGGCGTCCCTCCTGGCCGGCGCTGTCGACCGGGGGCTCGATCAGCTGCGGCTCGCCGTCGTGCTCGCCCAGCGCAGCACTGACCGGCACCTGATCGCCGAATCCCTCGTGACGCTGTCCGGGGCGCTGATCCACCAGGCGGGCGGCCGGGGCGCGGAGGTGGCGGACTTCCTGCACCGGGCGTTGTCGGCGGAAGGGCCCGACGGCGCCTCCCGGACTGCCGCCGCGGCGTACCGCGAGCTGGGCTACCTGTCGGTGCAGCGGGGCGTGCCCGACCGTGCGGCCGGCTGGCTGGGGCGCGCGATGCTCGCTGCTGAGGGGTTCCCCGACGAACAGGCACGGATTCTCGGCATTCAAGGCATGCTGGCCTCGGACACCGCGCACTATGAGGACGCCGTGGCCGCCCTGAAGGAATCCGGCAGGCTGGCGAAGGCCAACAAAAACCGCCGGCAGCAGGCGTTCAGCCGGGCACTGCTCGGCCGAGTGCAGCTGCTGCAGGGTGACGTGGACGCAGCGGCGGCGTCCCTGGACCGCGCGCTGGAGTGGGTGGCTGCCGAACACTGGACGGCGTTCGAGCCGTTTGTCAGCGGGCTGCGCGGGGAAACGTATCTTGCCGCCGGCAGGCTCGAAGAAGCCGCGGAACTCATTGACCGGTCGTGGGTCTTGGCTGATCTTGCCGGCGACCACTGCTACATGGCGCTGGCGGCCGGGGCGGAGGCCCGGCTCTTCCTGGCCCACGGCGATCTGGCCGCCGCGCAGCACTGGGTTGAACGCGGGCTGGAACCGAAGCCGTGGTACCTCTGGTATTCGGCCCGGTTGCTGGATGTGGCCGTGGAGGTGGCCATCGCGGCGGGTTCGCCCCGCGCTTCGGAGTTCGTCGGCAGGCTGGACAAGCTGGCCAGCCGCAGCGGGATGCGCGAGTTTGTGGTGCGGGCGCGGTCGCACCGGGCGCTCCTCGGCGACGAGGCGGCCGCGCAGACGGTGCCGTGGCTGGCCAACGAGATCGACAGCCCGGCGCTGAAGGCGTTCCTTGCACAGCGCGGAACGCCCGCGGGTTGAGCCCGTGCCGGCTCCATCACCGGCGACACGTCCGCTTACCCGCTGGTTCCAGCACACGCGGGTTAAGAAAAAGCAGGGCCCGTCCGAAGACGGGCCCTGCTCAGAAACCTTGCGGCCCCAGAAACTCTATGGAATTAGAGAGCCTGGATGTTGACGGCCTGGGGACCCTTGGGGCCCTGCTCGGTTTCGAAGGAAACCTTCTGGTTCTCTTCGAGGGAGCGGAAGCCGCCGGAGTTGATCGCGGAGTAGTGTGCGAACACATCCTGGGAAGAGTCATCGGGGGAAATGAAGCCGAAGCCCTTTTCAGCGTTAAACCATTTGACGGTGCCAGTAGCCATTATTTTTGTCCTTCGTGAAGGTGGAGGAAAAGTCCCGACTTTCGGGTCCTCCGGCGTGGGGTGTTCAAAACCGCTACTTCAGAAGAACGCGGACTTTCGACCGCGCGTACTGCCTGAACTACCAAATACAAACACAACAACGGTCTCTACTGTACACGAGATCCAGCCGGCACCTCGCCAAACTTGCAGCAACAACCATTTAGGACGAATACGCCCCGCCATTACTGAAGCTGAGGCAGGAGCACGACGCCGGCGCACGCGGCTGCACGGCGGCGGTGGCCGGGGGCGCCGAAAGCGGTGGCCGGGGCCGGAGTGCGGGCGTATGATCCCGGCATGGAACGGCACACGGCCATGCCCATGCCGTGCCGCCCTAACCCTGCTACCCGGAGGTGCACCGATGGAGATGCCTAAAGCGACCGAGGCTGACAAGGAACACTTCCGGGCCATAGTGCCTGACCATCCCGGGGTGGTCATCAAGCCGATGTTCGGGAACCTGGGGGCGTTCGTCAACGGCAACATGTTCGCCGGGCTGTTCGGGCCCACCATCGGCATCAAGCTCTCCGAGGAGGACCGGGCGGTGCTGGAGTCATCGGAGCGCACCGTTCCCTTCGGTCCCGCCGAGCGTCCCATGGGCGGGTACACCGGGCTGCCGGAGATGTGGAACGAGGAGGGCGACGGCGACGACGCGCGTGCCCGGGCATGGACGGAGAAGGCCTTCCAGTACGTCGCCACCCTGCCGCCGAAGGCCGCCAAGGAACCCAAGCCCAAGGCCGCCAGGAAGTAGCCACGTCCCCGTCCTCAGAGGCCGCGCGGGAGGGGGACACCGAGTACTGGTGGGGCACCTCGCGGGCCGGTCGCCGTTGGTTGAGCTTGCCGCAACCAGGCTAGGAGTTTTTGTCCAGCTAATGGCTCCTAAGCCCCCGGAGCGGCCATTCTCTGGACAAGACCTCTGCTGCGGGTTGGGTTGTCGTGAAGCCGCGCACGGCCCGGGCCTTGCCCGCCGTTCGCTCCGCATTCTAAAATTAGATAAGTTACATTTAGAAGGCAGGCGGTTGAGATGGACTGGCAAGGCTGGGCGCTGTTCGGGCTGTTAGCCACGGCGGCCCTGACCGGGGTGATGATTGCCTTCCAGATGGCCGGCTGGACCCGGCTCGACCTGCCGCTTGTCCTGGGCAGCCTTGTCACGCCGGATCCGGACCGGGCGCGGATCGCGGGCTTCTTCATCCACCTCGCGGCAGGGCAGGTCTTCGCCCTCGGCTACGCGGCGGTCTTTGCGGTGCTGGGCAGGGCCACGTGGTGGATCGGCGCGCTGCTGGGGCTCCTCCACGTTGCCGTGGCGCTGACGATCATCCTGCCTCTGCTGCCCGGCATCCATCCCAGGATGGCCAGCACCAGGGCCGGCCCGGCCAGCCGCGCAGCGCTTGAACCGCCGGGCCTGCTGGGCCTGAACTACGGAATCCAAACGCCGGCGGTGGCCGTGGCCGCCCACCTGGTCTACGGCTCCCTGCTCGGGCTGCTCCTCACGGCCAGTTGAACCTTCCCAAAGCGGAAGAAGGTGAACGGGAACATGGACGCCAAGCACTCACCCGCCCTTGCGGACTACGGGCTGCTGGGAGATACCCGCACGGCCGCCCTGGTCTCGGCCGACGGCGGCATCGACTGGCTCTGCGCGCCCACCTTCGACGGCGGTCCCGTCTTCGGCGCGCTGCTCGGCGGCCCGGAGGCTGGCACCTTCCGGATCAGTCCTGCCCTGCCCGCCAAGCGCCTCGTCCGCCGCTACCGGCCGCACACGGCGACGCTCGAGACCGTCTGGGCCACCGACGGCGGCACGCTGACGCTCACCGAAGCGATGGTGGCGGAGGTATCGGGCCGCCTGCTGCCCACGACTCTCCTGGTCCGGCGGCTGGAGGCCAGCGGCGCACCGGCGGCGGCCGCCGTCGTTTTTGATCCGCGTTTCGGCGAGCGCCACCTGCACCCCCGCGTCCGGCAGGGCCAGCACCTGGTCTGCGAATGGGGTGCGCTGGCCATGTCGCTCGGCTGCAGCGGCGGGGTGCGGCTGGAGCCGGGCACGACGGCGGCAATCACCGTTGAGCCCGGGCGTCCCGTTGTGATGGTGCTCGCCCTGGCCTATACGGAACCGCTGATCTGGGTCGATCCCGAGACTGCCTGGGATCTGGTGGAAGCCGACGAGGCCCGCTGGCGGGAGTGGACATCGGGCATCAGCGGGGACGTTCCGTTCAGGGAAGCTGTGGTGCGGAGCCTGCTGACGCTGAAACTGCTGACCTACTCCCCCTCGGGCGCGCCGGTGGCGGCTCCCACCACGTCCCTGCCGGAGGATCCGGGCGGCATCCGGAACTGGGACTACAGGTACGCCTGGCCGCGGGACGCCAGCATCGGCATCGCCGCCTTCCTCGCCCTGGGCAAGGACGGCGAGGCCCTGAACTTCCTGAACTGGCTCCTTCATGCGAGCCGGCTGCAGCGGCCGCGGCTTCCTGCCCTGCTCACCCTGACCGGCGGGCATGTTCCCTCAGAGCGCACCCTACAGAACTGGCCGGGCTACCGGGGCAGCGCTCCGGTAAGGGTGGGGAACGGCGCCGCCCACCAGCACCAGCTGGACGGCTACGGCTGGGTCCTGGACGCCGCGTGGAACCTCGTCCGGCAGGGGCACCGGCTCAATTCGGAGACGTGGCGGGCGATGCGGGGCTTCACCGATCTCGTGGCGCGGCGCTGGCCGGAACCGGACGCCGGCATCTGGGAAATCCGCGCGGACGCCGCGCACCACGTGCATTCCAAGCTCATGGGTTGGCTGGCCCTGGACCGGGCGCTGCGGATCGCCCGGACCCATCCCCTATGCACCCCGCGGCGGCGCCGGTGGGAAGGCGCGCGGGAAGCTGTCGCCGCCGACATCAGGGCCCGGGGATTCGACATTGCCAGGAACACGTACACCCGCTCGTACGGGTCCGGCGACCTCGACTCGGCACTCCTGATCCTGCCCGTGACCGGCTTCGAGGAACCTGGCTCGGCACGGGTGCGGGGAACAGTGGATGCTGTGCGGGCGGAGCTATCGGCGGGTTACCCGTTCCTGTACCGCTACCCGCCGGGCCAGGACGGGCTGCCCGGTGACGAGGGGGCGTTCCTGCCGTGCTCCTTCTGGCTTGTCCAGGCACTCGCCCTTACAGGTCGGGCTACGGTAGCCGCGGCAATGTTCGAGGCGCTTCTTGGGGTGGCCGGCCCCCTGGGTCTGCTCAGCGAAGAGATCGACCCCGCCACCGGGACCCTGCTGGGAAACTACCCCCAGGCCCTGACCCACGCCGCGCTGGTCCAGGCGGCGCTGGCACTCCGCGATGCTTGTTCCGGCGAGCCGCTGGGTGAGCCCGTCAAAACCGAGGCCGTCGAAACCGAGCCTGACCCCGCCGGTTGAGCCCGGTGCATGAGCCCGTCCGGTGAGTCCGCCGGGTGAGCCGTCGAAACCAAGGCTGGTCAGCGCCCCTTTCCCCTATGCGGGAGGTTCCGCCGATACGGGTACTGACAGAGACTCCCTCAGGACTGGATAGCGCGGGCAGTATCTCCGCGTCACCCAGGGCGTCGCCCGGTTCGGCGGCCGCGACGGAAAGATCATCAAGGTCCACCCCGGCCAGACCCTCTACACCCCGCCCGGGGAAGAGCACTGGCATGCCGCCGCTCCCGGCTGCTTCATGGAGCACATCGCCATGATGGAGAACGACGACGACCCCGCCACGACCACCACCTGGGGCGGGCACATCACCGACGACGAGTACAACGGCACCCAGTCCTGATCCCCGCCCCGGCGCTTCCCTCAGGCGGAGGCAGCGGCCCGGCGTGCCGTTCCGCGGTTGAGTGCCAGGTGCCCGCCCAGGAAGCCGGCTCCCGCTACGACTGCGTTTCCTGCCAGGCCGAGCTTCACTGCGAGCGCCTGGCGGCCACGCATCCGCGCGATCAGGGATCCAAGGAGAAGGAAGATGGCGGCGTCGGTACCGAGGGCGTGCACCGCGCCGATCCGACGCTCGCTGTCCGTCATTTCCGCCCAGTCCCCGGTGCCTGAAAGGGCGGTAGGCACAGCGGCCGCCAGCCCGGTTCCGACCAACACCATGGCACTGCGCCGCGACTGGGATCCTCCGGCAACGTCAAGGATGGACGCGCTGAACCAACAGCCGAGCGTCACGTCGGTGAGCAGCGGATGCAGGGAGTGGCCGAGGACGCCGGTGTGAAGCGGGCTGCGCCGCGCCCAGTCAATGATCGGCCCGTAGACGACCTCCTGGGCGACGGCCACGCGTTCCGAGAGGTGGCTGTCGCCCACTGCCCGGGCTATGCGTTGAGGCAGTGGCACTTCACTCATGGTCAGTTAAGGTACGCCCGCGGGGCAGGGCTGTATAGAGATTCCCGCCAAGCCCGGTGTCATGTCTCCGGCACGGCTGGGTTTTCCTCAGCGGCAGCGGCCGCGTCAAGCGGAACATAGTCGCCGTGGCGGTGGACGATCTTCCACTCCCCGCCTTCGCGGCGGTAGACGTGGGTGACGCGGATCTTGGTGGACTGGGGCGGACCGCCGTCGACCGTCAGGTCAGCACGCTCGAACCCGACGGTGTACGCCAGGTCCCCGCTGGCCCCGGCGGCAAGCAGCTCGAAACTGTAGGCGGTGCAGTTCGAGAACCGTGACGCCACCCAGCGGAACGTCTGGCTGACGGCGTCCCACCCCACGTTGGACATGCCCATCGCGCCCAGTAAGGTGACCGGGTCGGAGCGTGACCACAAAGCCATTCTCGGCTCCACGTCGCCGTTGTGGAGGGCCGTTTCCGCTGCTATCTGCCGGTCCAGCATGGCGGTCAGGAAATCATCGAGCTCGCTCATGTCCGTCTCCTTCGCCGACACAGGCGTCGCCCCGCGCCTCGGGGCTTGCCGCCAGAGTGGCAGTTCCCGGGTACGGCGTCAACGGCCGGGCGGCGGCCCCGCAGACAACGTCAGTTCCGCGCTTTACAATGGGCATCCACAGGCAGGCGCACGGGCGCTCCTGCCTCGTTCACCGGCGGTGCAACCCGCCGTGGACGGATCATGAATGGGGATGACTGATCATGAGCGACGGCGCACCCGGCTCCGGACCCGATCCCGCGCCGTGCCGCCGAGAAAGCCGCCGAATGCCCCGCGTTTCGGATCCAAGAAGGAAAGTTCGACGGCGGCCAACGGGCCGCCTGCCCAGCCCACCATACGGGTGGTGAGCTGGGAGGAAAGTCCCGCGCCGCCGTCGTCGTTCGACAATTACGCGGAGTTCATCGCCCGGCTGGACGCAGCGGCCGGCAAACTCACTCCGCGGCGGGATGCCCTGGCCACGGCCCTTGGCGCTGCAGAATTGCTCCTCACCCAGAACCAGGCAGGGCTCGAACTGTGGGGGCAGCGCCTCGCTCTCATCAGTCTGCTCCTGGCCCGGCACAGCGAAACCCATGAGGCGCGCAGATACAGCACTCTCAGGGAACTGCATGAGATAGCAGCCAAGATGGAGCGGATGTTCACCAGCCGAACGCAGCGCGTCCAGGACGTCTGCCATGCGATCCGGGAACGCCGGGACCAGATCACCACGTCGCTGTTTGAACTGGAGAAGAGCAAGGTCAAACTGGCATCGTCCCGGATGCTGACCCTGGAGCGGGAGAATCTCCGGAAAGTGGCCGACGATCTTTCCCTCTCCCCGGAGGGCGTCAGCCTCGGCTTCCCGGATCCCGGCCTTCGGGAAAGCCTTCGGGAAGCGCGGGAAGCAATCATCATGGCCGAGGCCCTGCTGGACGTGAAAGGGAACTGATCATGCCAACTCCACGGACCGAATCCCGGGAAGTCTGCAGCTTCACCTCCAAGCAATGGAGCGGCAGGCCGGCCGACGGCGCGGGCGCCACGTTCGGAGGGTTCTCCGTCATCGGCTTCGTCCTGTGCCTGCTCCTGATGACCTTCACGCCTGCGCTCAGGGACGTCGGCGCCACGATGCTGTTCGTCGCGGTCTTCGCCACAGTGTTTACGTTCCTGGCCATCCTCGGCAAGAATTCGAGCGAGCGGGCGTTCCTGCAGCGGCTGACCGGGACCGTCAATGACGTGATCCTTGAAATGACGGCGGACCGGACCAGCCAACTCTCTCCGGAAGGGCTCCGCTCACTTCTCGTCGAGGGCGGGAGCCACCCGCTGCTGGTGAACGGAGTCTCCGGCCTGCACCTGAAGGCCGTCCCGCAGCCCGTACTGAAGCCGCAGCAGAATGCCACGCCGAAAGCCAATGCAGTCACCACGACGCGGATCGTCATCGCAGCCACTCCACCTGATTACGGCATCCGCAGCTTCGACCGGCTCCTGGAGACCGCGACGACCGACCCCGGCTTCAATTCGGCCGCATGATCATTGACTTCATACTCCTGCTCATCGAGGGAGCGCTGACCTTCCTCGAACACCTTTTCCTCCATGGACGGGCGTCACGGAAAGGCAAGGTCCGCAAGAGCCTGGAACGCCGGAGAGCTCAACGCTCGGAAAACGCTGAGGGTTGATCCCATGCGGGGTCACTTAGAACGTGTGCGAGCCTACGGCTGGACAACACTGACGAGTTCTGACCGGCTGCCCGTCTCGAGGTCTTCGGTGAGGACCAATGACTTGACCTCCGGGCAGTAATATTTGTGCTCCCGTGCGTTCTTCTCAAGGGGCGTCCAGTCATAGACCTTGACGCAGTCGGTGTACTTGGCGGTCTTCGTGGAGACGGTCTGGCCGGTGGCGATGGTATCCCGCATGTCTTCCGCGTTGCCGATGTAGAATTCCTGCCGGTAGGAATCGCCAACGCGCTGCTCGTCCTTCATCCAGATCCCGGCTTTTGCTCCGTCTTTTCCATGGAGGAAGCTGCCCGAGTGGTGCAGCAGCAACCCATTCCAGTAGTTATTCACATCTTCCCCGAAGTACCACACGTCACCGTTCTTGTGTTGGGCGAGGTAGTCCCTGGTTTCCTCTACCAGCTGGCCATTCTTGTATTCCTTGTCCAGATAGACGACAGTTTCGAAGCCCTCGATCTGCTTCTTCTCCGGCAGGATCTCAATCTCGATCCGTTCGGTGACACTTCCTCCGCTGGTGGTCTCATACGTCATTTTCTTGCCGACGGGGAGTGCAAAATACTTATTGGTGATGTTGGTGGTGAAATCTGCAGGAGTGATCTGGGGGTTGTACTCGCCGGCCCGGCTCCTTTTGATGCTGTCGTTATAAAAAAACACTCCGCCGCCGACAACCAGCAACAGGACGAGGACTCCAAGAAAAATTTTGGTCCGTAGAGGCATGACCTTTCCCACTCCTCACTGAGCAGAATTCCTATAAAGGGTCAGGGCAACGTTGCCCATGGCCATAGCAAAAAGGTAGAGCAGTTTGCCCGGAAGCAGAACCCATCGATGTAAACAGGGTGTGGAGGCCAAATGCTCACGAGATAGCGGTATGCCTCCACCGCCCTTGTGGCGGCGCGCTTCCCACGTCTGCCACTGGTATCGGTCGACGCGGAGGCGTAGCGTCGGTTTGAGCAGGCGATCGCGGAGGATTCGCTCGGCGCTGGCACGGCCCTGAGCCGCTGAAGTCGGTCCTTTGAAGGAGCAGGGATGGCTGGATGGAATGCTGACACTGCTGCAGGTTCGCCGGGGCCAGGCGCAGTCACCCTGGTGGAGGGGTCATCCTTCTGCATCTCGTCGGCGAATGGCGACATTCATCCGGAGTTCCCGCATGGGGTTTTCTTTGAGGACACCCGTATCCTGTCCGGCTGGCATCTGACCGTTAACGGAGCCCCACTGGAGCCGCTCGCCGCCAAGACCAAGGAACCGTACAGGGGCCTGTTTGCCGGCCGCGTCCCCCGCGCGGACGGGCACGCGGACAGTCCGCTGATTGTCGAACGCCTCCGCGAGGTCGGCACCGGAATCCTGGAGCAGATCACCGTCAGGAACTACGCGCCGATCCCGGCGGAATGCGTGGTCTCCCTCCAGGTCGACGCGGACTTCGCTGACCTCTTCGAGGTGAAGGAGGCGCGCATCCAGGGGCGCTGGAACGAATCCCGCCAAGCGGACGGCGACGCGCTGACCATCCGGGCCGTTTGGCAGGACATTCGGAAAGGCGTCGTCGTGTCAGCCAGCGGCGCAGACGCCACACCCGAAGCCCTGACATACCGCACCGTTGTCCCAGCGCACGGACAATGGAGCGCCACTATAAGCGCGGTGCCCACCGCAGACATGTCCCGTCCGGCGGCGCAACCGTTTATTCGTTCGGACGAGGGCGGACTATCGCCGCGCGACCTCCGCCGGCAGGAGTGGGTGTCAAAGATTCCGGTGCTGCGCATGGGCAACCGCTCGATCGAACGGACGCTTCGCCGCAGTTACGACGACCTCGGGGCACTTCGCATCGAGGACCCCGACCACCCGGACCGGATCGTAGTGGCCGCCGGCGCGCCCTGGTTCATGGCACTGTTCGGCCGGGACTCCCTGTGGGCATCCCTCATGGCGCTGCCGGTGGATCCATCCCTGGCCTTCGGCACCATCCAAACGCTGGCCGACCGCCAGGGCAGGGTGGTGGATGTGATGAGCGAGGAGGAGCCGGGGAAGATCTTGCACGAGGTCAGGCTCGATGTCTCCAGCGGACTCGCCCTGGGCGGCAAGTCTGCCTACTACGGCAGCGTCGACGCCACGCCGCTGTTCGTGGCTTTGTTCGGCGAAGTCAGCCGCTGGGGATTCACCCCGGAAACCATCTCGGCCCTGCTGCCGAACGTGGATCGGGCGCTGGACTGGATCCGGAACTATGGGGACAAGGACGGGGACGGATTCGTAGAGTACGAGCGCCTCAATGACCAGGGGCTGATTAACCAGGGCTGGAAGGACTCCTGGGACGGCATCAACTTTGCCGACGGCACCCTGGCCGAGCCACCAATCGCGCTCTGCGAGGTGCAGGCGTACGTCTACAGCGCCTACATGGCCCGGTCCTGGCTGGCTTACGACGCCGGAGACCTCGCCCTCGCAGCTGAGTACCGGGAGCGCGGGGCACGGCTGAAGAGGCAATTCAACGAACAGTTTTGGCTGCCCGACCGCGGCTATTACGCGGTCGCCCTGGACGGAAAGAAGCGTCCTGTCGACGCGTGCGCTTCCAACATGGGGCAATGCCTGCTGTTCGGCATTGTCGATGCCGATAAAGCCCCGCTGGTGGCGGAACGGCTCATGTCTCCGGAAATGTTCAGCGGTTGGGGCGTACGAACCCTGGCCACCAATATGGGCGCGTACAACCCCGCAAGCTACCACAACGGATCGGTGTGGCCCCACGACAACGCGATCATCGCCGCGGGACTCCTGCGCTACGGCTTCGCCGAAGAGGCGCAACGGATCTCCACAGCATTGTTTGAGGCGGCCGAGTACTCGGAAGGACGGCTGCCGGAATTGTTCTGCGGCTTCAGCCGGGAGCACTTCGACGAACCCGTCCCCTATCCCACGGCATGCTCACCGCAGGCCTGGGCCGCCACGACGCCCATCCAACTCGTGAAGAGCCTGATGGGCTACTACGCCGACGTTGCCCGCGGCGGCCTCTGGCTGGACCCCGTGCTCCCGGACTCCTACGGCGACCTGCACATCACCAACGCCCCCATGGCCGACAGCCGGATCAGCATCGACATTTCCGGATCCACCGCGACGGTTCAGGGATTGCCCGAAGGCATGGTATTCCACCATGGAATCCGCCCCTGGGCGTCTGACCTTGCGGAAAAAGCCAACCATGCAGGTGACGGGCATCCTGATTAACTATGTGATTGCCTTTGGAAAAGCGCAGCGGTTCCCGCCCCGAGGATCAGGACGACCGACAAACACAGTCCGCCTGCTATGCCCCATGAACCATCGGATATGGCTCCCGAGATCACGGGGCCGATGCCCTGGCCCACGCTGAACGCGACGGTCTGGGCAGCAATTCCGGATGTCCGTGCTTCTGGAGGCAAACTCCTTTTGGCGAGAACGGCAGCAGCGGTCGGGCCAGCCATAAACGCACCTCCGAAGATCACCGCTGAGACCAGCGCCGCCGTCGGTCCCGACCCGACGAGGACTGGCAGCACCCCGAGAACAACAACGAGCGAGACCAGCGCCAGCGCGCGCGCAGACGAAAGGCGGTCGATGATTTTAGCCCACAGGAACAAAGTGGACGCGGCGGAGGCGAGGCCAAGGGTGATGAAAAATAGGGTTGCCGGCCACCCTGAGAGGCCCTGGGCATTAAGGAGGGCGATGATGAAGGTCATGTACGAGACGTAGCCTGCACCGTAGAGCAGATTCCACGTGAAGGCCGGCACTAGAAAGGCGAGAGACACCGTCCGCCCCGTTCGCTGTCCCGTCGGCTGAATTCGGCCCGACGCCATGCCGGCCGGAACCAGAGCCAAGGCGGCTGCCGCGCCCATGACGAGCCAGCCTACCCGCCAACCCGGGTTCCCCAGCCAGGCCAGCACAACCGGAACCAGGACTCCGGAAAGTACTATGCCGATCCCCACCCCGGACATGAAGATTCCTACCATCTTTACGGACTGTCCCGGCGAAGACGTAGGAATTCGCGATGCCAGGCCCGCACCAACGACGAAGAGGACAGCGGTAGCGACGCCTCCCACAAATCTGACGATGGCAAGATAGGTGAATTCCCCACTGATCGCCGATGCGGCAAGAGTCAGGGCACTGATGGCAATCCCCCACAAATAGGCCCGCCGGCTGCCGAACTTACGTGCCCACCAGGCACCGCTTGCCGACCCGAGAATGTATCCCACCGCGTTGGCGGTGTTAATTCCTCCTGCAGTCGCATACGACCAGTCCAGATCAGACTTCATGGCGGGGAGTAACAGCGCATAGGCGAACCGCATGAACCCGAGTGCGATGACGGGCCCTACAGCGAGTCCGAGCGCCAGCAGCGGGGCATTGTGGGGACTGCCTGAGGGCCTGCCCGAAGACGTCCGGACTGGTGAATCGACTTGGTTTTCCACGAGTTCCTTCCAGAACAGTTGACTTTCTACGCTTATGGCGGGAGAGACCGGCAATCCTCGGTCTCTCCCACCGTCATCATCGAGTTACAGCGGGGTCATGCCGCCGCCCCTACGTCCGGTGACCGGACGGACGTTGTATCCGTCGTCTCTGAGGATCAGCCGTCTGGTCCAGTCACTAATCAGCCAGATGGCCGCTCCGTCCTCCATGACGCCGTCGGTCCTCCCCACTTTGGGAGGTAGGAACGGGCTGATCAGGACGACTGCCACGTTGACTGCGATTTCGGCCCAGTCCTCGATGACCTCTCCAAGGAGGAGCGTGCCCAAGCTTTCGTCGACCAGAAAGTGCCTGAAGTTTCCCTCAAAGTACCCTTGCCTGAGTTGTCCCATCAGCTGTCCTCGGGAATGCGTTCGGTGAAGGTGTGAAATGCCCGGCCGGTCAGACGGAGCTGTCGGGTTCTCCAACGGATTGCTCCGGGGAGTCCTGCATCCAGCCGGCCCAAGCCGCGTGAGCAATGCGGGTTTGGCCGCCAGCACAGATCTCGTGATCCGGCCATTGCGAAGATGACGCTGCGCCTGAGCTGAGACCGCCCGTTGGCGTTGCGCCTCCGGCCCTATCTTCGTAAAAGGTCGCAAAGTCCGTCACGCGCTGCCGCGGGGTGGTGAAACTGTGCAACCGGTGTGATGTGTCCGCATATCCCAGTGACAGTCCGCAGATGATCCTGTGATCGTCTGGGATTTCCAGGTGGCTTCTAATGACCGGGTAGTAATCCAGGAACGAGGCTTGGGGGCAGGTGTCCAGTCCTGACGCGCGAGCAGCAAGCATCGTAGCCTGCAGGAACAGACCGGCGTCGATGAGCGCACTGTCCAACTGGTGACGGCTGACCGTGAGGAAGATGCCGACGGGAGCTCCAAAGAACTCATAGTTGCGCCGGTGATGGGCGTCCCTGCCGGCAAGGTCCGTGAGGTCTATTCCCAGCGTTTCGCCGTAGAGGCCCTGGCCGAAATCGCTCCGCCGGGACTGGTAGGGTTCCACCCATTCGTCCGGGCGTGGCTGATAGTCGAACTCGCACCTCTGGACGCGTTCTCCGGCGTCATGGGCCTGCAGGAGAGCTGCTGTTAGGCGATCCTTCGCGGTACCGGAAAGAACGTGGACCTGCCAAGGTTGCCCATTCGAATTGCTGGCCGAGCGAGAGGCAAGCTCCAAGATCCCCTCAACGGTGTTTCTGGAAACCGGCCTCGGCAAGAAGGCACGAACGCTGCGCCTGCTAAGCAGGGCTTCCTCGACACTCATCCCCTGTAGGGCGGGGCGGGCCACCGCGCTGCACACGCCCCCGCACTTGCATTGGCACATTGTTCCCCCTGCCTAGTAGCTGGGCGTGATGTCGTAGGAGATGCGGCCGGCGGGCAGGAAGAAGAGTGCGATCAGCGCTCCGCCCTTAACTTCCGGATAGTGGTGGCTGCCGGGCCCTGGAGCTGTCCATCCCGGTCCCGACCAGCCGTTGGGTCCGGCGAGCTTGGCCTCGGGATCGAGGGGGACCACGAGGTTCAGCTCCCCGTATGGGTGCTGATGGTAATCGCCGCGGTAGGGCTCGACGCTGTTCATGTACACCGCCGTGATGCTGAAGTAGTTGAGCACATCGCTGGGATCAGCGAGGCGGCTCCGCCTATAGTTCGGACCATCAACTTCGATGTTGGCCGCCCAGCCGTCGCGGACGCCCTCAGTGATCATCCGGGAGAGATCTTCAAACAAGGGGGTGCCGGGACCGTAGTTTTCGTTCAGCCAGGTTTCCAGTTCGCCGCCCGCGGTGCGGTTCTTGACTTGATCAAGGAAAGGGATGCTCCGGTCGATGAGCTCCTGAAGTGCGTTCATGATTGGTCTCCTGTTCGGTAATCGCCAGCTTCTGCCGCGATGCAATAACGCTAACCCTAGGTTAAGTTACAGTCAATAGCTGTAACCTAACCTTCTTGCTTCTGCCTGATCTCCCAGTCGTTACTGTCGGACAACGGCGTCTTCTGTTACGTTGAGAGTTCGTAACGTAACCCAATTTTGGAGGTTGTAAGTGGCCACGAAGCCGGCGGGCCGGACCTCGGACGTAAGTGCCGAGACTGAGGTTTCCAAAGGCGGGAGGCCCAGGGATCCTGCAGTTGACGAGGTCATCATCAAGGCAGCCCGCCGTCGGCTTGTTCTGGACGGGTACTCCAAGATGACCCTTGGCGACGTTGCGGCAGACGCCGGCGTCACCCGGCCCACCCTGTACAGGCGGTGGCCCGGGAAGTTCGAGCTGGTAGTCGACGCCCTGGACTACGGCTTCCGCGAACAACGGAACACTTACCCCAACCTGAATCTGGATGAACTTCCGCCCCTGGAAGCCTTGACCGAGGCTGTCCGCCGGCTGGATCCCGCTTATTTCAATCCCGATGCGATGATCCTCATGGGAAACTTCATGGGCGAAACCAACCGCACCCCCGGCCTGATGGAAATTCTCACCGAGCACGCCGTTGAACCGCGCGTGAACCTCCTGGAGCGCACGCTGGCCAGCCTTCAGGACCGGGGAGCGGTCAAGCAGGGAATTGATAAAAGCACCATTGCCTCAATGTGCTTCGGCAGCTATTTTGCCGCGTTCCTGCGTGCAGACGCGGATCGAGCCGGCCTGGCCGAGAAGGTCGTGCAGGTCATTTGGCCCGCCATCGCGGCCAACCCCGACTAGGGGCTCTGGAGCGCGGATGCAGAACCGACTGCCGGCGCCACAAGCACTCCAGGCTGCCCCTTTCTCGTCACCGGCATGAGTTGGGGCCGGTTCCCTCCCTACCAGAACCGGCCCCGCCCATGCGGGCTCTTAGCGGTGCATGCGCCCCAGAACCAGGACACTGACTCCTGCGACCACCAGGGCCCCCGCCATTACCAGGAAGACCTGCTGAGGGGCGATTCCGCCACCGAGGGCAATCCCCACCAGCAGGGGGCCGGCAATTCCGCCGAGTCGTCCCATGCCCAGGGCCCATCCCACTCCCGCCGATCGCATGTGGGGCGGGTAGAGAACAGTAGCGAGCGCTATCACGCTCATTTGCCCACCCGTGACGCAGGCTCCTGTGAAGAACGCCGTCACGAGCAGCATTTCGGTTCCCGCGCCCAGAACGGCACCTAGCGCCACAACAAACACGGCACCGAGAAGGTACACCGTGCCGAGTGTGCCGAAGGGGCTGATGCGGTCCATTGCGGGGCCGATGGCCGCGGCTGCGACGATCCCACCTATCGTTGTCAGCACTGTCGCGGCGATGACGATTTCCGGAGCCCTGCCTAGGGAGCCGACGATGGTTGGCAGCCAGCTTTGAATTGAATAGAACGCGGCGAGATTTGCCACGAAGGCCAGCCACAGCAGGATTGTGCTGATTAGCCATTTGCGGCGAAAGAGCTCGGCAACCTGCGTCTTGGCCCTTTTGGATGCATGGTTTTCCCCCTCGTTGACGATGTTCGCTGCCGCCGGAAGGTCCGGCTGAAGCCGCTGCAGGATCGCGCGAACCTTCGTTTGCCCGTCCGCTTCCCTCAAGAGGAAGCGCGGTGACTCCGGAAGGTACCGGATGAGGAACCCAAGCAGGACAAGCGGCACCAGGCCCCCGATAACGAACATCATGCGCCACCCCAGCAACTGAATGATGAAGCCTGACGAGATGCCGGCAGCCACAAATCCCAAAGCAAGCCAGCAGTAGATGAACATCACGAAGCTCGACCGCCGCCGCTTAGGGGCGAACTCGCTGGTCAGGGACACCACGCTCGGGATTACGGCCCCGAGGCCGGCACCGGTCAGGAATCTTAAGGCAATGAGATGGTTCGGCTCCATTGCCAGGGCCGACGCTAACGTCAGCGAGCCGAACATGGCAGTGCACACGATGACAACCCGTCGGTTGCCAACCCTGTTTGCCAACGGCGAGAGCACCAGATACCCAATCATGAGGCCGACGATCGCGGCAGAAAGAATGGGCCCCAGTGCGGCGACAGGCAGGCCCCACTCTTTGGCGATTACCGGAGCGGCAAAACTAATCGACTGGGTATCAAAACCGTCCAGGAACATGACGGCACCGGACAGGAAGAGAATCAGGTAGTGGAAGCGGCCGAGGGGCCTGTTGTCGATTACGTCCGTCAGGCGAACTTCTTCGTTCTGGAGCTGAGGATGCAGGGGCGGGACATTCACGGATATCGCACGCCTTTCTTTGGTTTCTAGTCGGAGGTCCGCCCCGTAGGATCCGCACGGCAGATCCAGCGGGTACAGCGATGCGCCTACAACGGGCCGATGTGATACGGACAACACCAAATTAGGCCAGAGTTAAGTTACAGTCAATACTCGTAACTTAACTGACCCAGTTGCATCTCCATCCACTACAACCCATTGATCGAGGAACGCATGACCAGTTTCGACGTAGCTCTCCTGGTGCTCAGGCTCGGCATCGGCATCACCATGGCGGTTCACGGATACGCCAAACTCTTCCTGGGCGGGAGAATATCCGGCACAAGCAAATGGTTCACAAGCCTTGGCATGCGCCCGGCTGCCTTCCATGCCTGGTTGGCCGCGGGCACTGAAATTACCGCAGGTCTTGCCCTTGCCGCCGGCTTCCTGACCTCTCTCTCCTCGGCTGCATTTGTGGCACTAATGCTGGTGGCCGCGTGGACCGTCCATCGTAAAAAGGGCTTCCTCATAACCTCCGGAGGGTGGGAGTACACCTTTGTCCTTGCCGTCGCGGCGATTTCCGTAGCAATCATGGGGCCGGGACATCTGAGTCTGGACTGGCTGGTCTTCGGTTCGCCCCTGCTCGAAGGACTGCCTGGGCTTTTCATCTCCGTAGGAGTTGGCGGTGTTGCCGGCGTGGGACTCCTTGCAGCCTGCTACCGCCCGCCGAAGAACATCCCCGCCTGACGCTCGCAGGATCGGCGCTTCTTCGAGATCAGGAGCACCACGGAAATGACATTGAGTATCCCCCGTTCCGCTGGTTCTTGAGCACCGGCCCAAGAACCAGCGGAATACAAAATCTTCATTTACAGGAAAGGACCGGACGCCATGACCAGCACAACAACGGCGGCGCGCACAAATATCGGCAGCAGGCACCAGGAGCTGTACGGGACACTCATCAGGCTGGCTGGGATGTCTGACCGGGCGGCACTCGCCGAGAACATCCCCCCTCTCCTCATCGAACTGGTCAAAATACGGGTCTCCCAGATCAACGGGTGTGCCTACTGCCTGCGGATGCACACAGCTGACGCCATTGCCAAGGGTGAGAGCCCCGAACGGCTCAGTGTGTTACCCGCCTGGAGGGAGACGAGATACTTCAACGAGCAGGAGCGCTCGGCCCTGGCCTTGGCCGAATACGTCACCATGATCAATGACTCGCCCTCAAACGTGGAGCAGTACGAGTTCGCCACGGAGCACCTGACTCCGGGACAGCTGTCCGCCCTCACCTGGGTGACCATGTCGATCAACACCTTCAACCGCGTCGCCATCAGCAGCTCCTACAAGGTGGCCCCAGCCAACCACCCTGAGCAGTCGCGGAGTTCTGCCCTTAGCTGATCTGCGCCGATGGGAGGCCATGGCGAAGATGAATCCCGTCTCCTGCGCAGCAGGAGAGACTGGAACGACGGCGGCTCGCTTACGTTTTTGTCGGAGGACGCAGTCCGCGTCGGCATGCGCCGCGAGCCGCCTTGAGCGCTCAGGCTCCCTTAGCCCTGGCCTGAACGAGGTTGGCGAAAGGCAGCTTTCCGTACGTGCTGATGAACTCCGCGTGATAGGCGGCTTCAGCAGGATTCACTTCGGCGGCTGCCAGCTCCTTCCACGCAATGATCAGTGATTGGGAGTCGCTGAGCTGCCAAATGAGCCGCCCCTCCCAATGTCCAACGGGCTTCCCCCGGCCGAAGTCAGCGAACTCCTGAATGCGCTTCCGGAGTCCGCGATTGCCTGTGCTTCCGGGACCTGCTTTCCCGATGTAGAGGACGTCCGCGTTATCGACCCACTCCGCCTCCAACGCGGCTTGGAGCAAAGACGGATTCCGCTTCTTGAACCGGCCCCCTACGCTCTTCGCAAGGAACACCCGTTCGAAGCCCTCGGGTTTGAGCACCGCATAGATTCCCGGGGCCTGCGGAACGCGGTTGATGTCCAGTTCCTTGAACGCTCGGAATCCGGCGAACCCGTCTTCTCTCAGCGTCTGTTTGTTGATCTGCAATGGGATTTCCTTAGTTCGACGCTCATGAACGACGCCGTATCGGGCCTCAGGAGCCTCGGTCCGGCTCCGACGAAGCCAGCCCAAGTCCAGATCCGCTCCAGAACATTCTGTCGCTACCATTGCCCATATCGGTAGCCAGGCCTGCCGGCGCGGGGCTTTCCTGCTTTGTCGCGGCCTATCAGCTTGTCCAACAAGCCCGTACCACTTGCTAGGCTGGAATCCCCAATAAACGCAAGCGAGGCATAACGTGCACGAGGACGCCGTCCGGTTCCTGTCCCAGCCGGTGGAGGCCCAGCCCGGCTCACCGCTCCGGGTTGCCGTGTACTCCCGGATCGCCGAAGCCATCCGCAACAACCTGCTGCACCCCGGCTCCATGCTCCCCACCGAGACCGAACTCGGCACCGACATGAAGGTCAGCCGCACCGTCGTCCGCGAGGCCCTGATGCTGCTGGAGGAGGACGGCCTCATCCGCGCCCGCCGCGGCGTCGGCCGGTTCGTCTCCGACACCCTCCCCCGCATCGGCATCGAACGCATCCGCCCCTTCGAGGAAGTCCTCGGCGGCCCCGGACACCAGGTCGAGATCAAGCGCATCCAGGTCGAGAAGCAGCCGGCCTCCGAATTCGTCGCCCCCGGCGTCGGCGTCGATCCCGGCAGTGACGTCTGGCTCTGGGAATCTGTCCTGATCCGCGACGGCGAGCCCATCGCCCACCTGCAGGAGAACATCTCCGCCCTCCCCGTCAGCTTCGCCGGCCGCGCCGCCGCGCCCTTGGAGATCAACGACGACGGCGGCACCACCTTGCTCACGGCGCTCAACAAGGCGGCGGGCCGGGGTCTAGGTCCGGGCGAGTGCCAGATCGGCTTGAGCCAGGTCGGCCCGAGCCGCGCCAAGCTGCTGGACCTGCGCGCGTCCGACCCCGTCCTCGTGCTGACGCAGTATGTCCGGCACGCGAACCGGCCCTTCTACCTGGCCAAGTGCCTCATCGCGGACCGCGCCGGGCACCTCTCGGTGATGCAGTCGCTCCAGTCCTAGGCCTCCGCCAGCGCCATAGTCAGTCGCAGTCGCCAGCCACAGCCTCGCATGCGTTCACGCGGCCATGGGCCCAGTAGCTGCCGGTGCCGGGAATCTCGTCGGCGGTTGACTCCACAATTGCGCGGATCAACGTGTTTGTTGCTCCCGGGTGGGAGCTCAAGGCCAGTGCCGCCGTTGCAGCCACAATGGGTGAGGACATCGAGGTCCCGTTGCCGACGTCGTACCCGAAGGAGCGGTTGTTCTGCGTCCCGATGACGAACTTGTGGTTCGGGAACGTTGAGTAGACGTTGGCTCCGGGTGCTGCAATGTCCACCCAGCTCGCGCCATAGGTGGAGAAGGATGCTTTGGCATCTTTGTTGTCCGTGGCGGCGACGGCAATGACGTTGGGATAGGCGCCCGGGTAGATCTTGGCCTGGTTGCCTCCGTTGCCTGCTGCGGCAACCAGCACCACACCCTTGCTCCAGGCGTTGTTGACGGCAGCTTCGAGCGTGCGTGAGGGCTGCACCCCGATGCTCATGTTAATGACCTTCGCGCCGTTGTTGACGGCCCAGTTGATGCCGTTCGCCAGGCCGGAGCTGGATCCGACCCCGCTGTCGTTAAGCACCTTGCCGGCCAGGATCGTGCAGCCCGGGCACACGCCGGCGACACCCACCGTGTTGTTGGAAGTGGCGGCCACAATGCCGGCCACATGGGTGCCGTGGCCGTAGTTGTCTTCATTGGTTGCCGCACTGCTGAAATTGGCACGGGCAGCAACCTTCGGGTTGATGTCGGGGTTGTCGCTGGCGACCCCCGAATCGAGAACGGCAACCTTGACGCCGCTACCTGTCGTCACGCTCCAGGCCTCGACGGCGTCCACGTCGGCGTCCGGTGTGCCCGCGGCAACAGACAAAGTGCCGGCCGTGTTGGTGAATGACTGACCGTTGTTTTGCAGAGCGTACTGGCGAGGAAAATACTGGTCGGCTGTGGCGGCAGTGACCACCTGGTCCGGCTCGGCGTACTCGACCGCCGGGTTGCGGCTCAAGGCCGCAATGAATGCGGATTCCTGACCGGCCGGTACCTTGATGGCGCGGGCGCCCGTGCTGCCGATGCCGGCGCCGTCGCCGAGACCCTGCTGCCGCAGTACGCCCGCGGCCGCCCCGTTGTCCCGGAACTTGACGATGATCTGGCCAGTGACGTGCGAAGAATTGGTCGCCGCATTGCTCATGGCTGCCGAGTTGATCGTGCCAAGCGCCATGACTGCCGCTGCGCAGCTGGCCATAACAAGTTTTTTCATGTGGTTATCATGCTCCATCCTGTACTGGCCGGATAGGGTCGATCCGTCGTAGCTGATCGCAGACACCAGCCACAGCCTCGCATGCGTTGACGCGGCCATGTGCCCAGTCGGTGCCGGTGCCGGCGATCGCTTCGGCGGTTGATTCCACTTTCGTGCGGACTGCGGTGTTCGCGGTGCCGGCAGGAGTGCTCCAGACAAGCGCCGCGACGCCGGCGACGACAGGTGAGGCCATCGACGTACCGCTGGCGACGTCGTAACCCATGGATCGGCCGCTCTGACGGCCGATGGCGAACGGGTGCTTCGGGAAGGTCGAGTAGACATTGACCCCCGGCGCCGCCACATCCACCCAGTTGCCGTAGGTTGAGAAGGAGGCTTTGGCATCGTTGTTGTCGGTCGCCGCGACCGCAATGACGTTGGGGTAGGCGCCCGGGTAGAACTGTTCCGCGGTACCGGCATTGCCGGCCGCGGCCACGATCACCACACCTTGGTTCCACGCATCATTGACGGCAGTCTCGAGGGCCTGTGATGAAACGCGCTGTCCGAGGCTCATGTTGATGACCTTGGCGCCGTTTTCAACAGCCCAGTTGATCCCTTTCACAATGGTTGATGTGGAGCCCGATCCGCGGTCATTCATGACTTTGCCGTCCAGGATGGAGCAATCTGGGCACACACCTGAGATACCCTCCGTATCTCTGGTGGCGGCAATAATGCCGGCCACGTGGGTGCCGTGGCCGTAGTTGTCTTCGCCCGTTGCTGCAGTGCTGAAGTTGGCGCGTGCAACAACCTTCGGCGAGATATCGGCGTTGTCGCTCGCGACGCCGGTATCGAGCACGGCAACTTTAATGCCCTCCCCGGTGGTGACGCCCCATGCTTCGACGGCGTCCACATCGGCGTCGGCCTTGCCCCCGGCCACAGTCAGCGTGTCGTTGGTGTCGGTGAATGACTGGCCCTCGTTGTGCAAAGCGTACTGGCGGGGGAAATAGTCGGGGTCGGGTTCACCGGCGGTGACGGTGACCAGCTCGTCCGGCTCGGCGTACTCAACGGCCGGGTTCCGCCTCAGGGACTCGATGACCTGAGTTTCCTTGCCAACCGGCACCTTAACAAGCTGCACGCCAGTGCTGCCGACTCCAGCGCCTTCGCTGAGGCCCTGCTGGTGCAGCAGGCCAAGTGCCGCGCCATTGTCGCGGAATTTGACGATGATTTGGCCCGTGACGTGTGACGACGGGGGCACTGCGTTACTCGGGCTTACCGCGTTACTCGGGGTTGCCACGGAGATCGCGCCAAACCCCATGACCACCGCTGCGCAGCTCGCTAGTACAAGTTTTTTCATCTGGTCATCTTGCTTCAACCTGCACCAAGTAGATAGAGCCCGCCGGCACATTACGTCTCAGTTGTCCCCTATGAAGCGCTGTCCAACCGCGCACTCAGCGCCCCCGTCGCCGGTCTGGCTCAGGCCGGTGACGTAGCAGCGAAGGCGAGCGCCGCCGTCGAACCTTCCGGAGAGAACGCCAGCAGCGTCTCCACCAGGTGCGGCGCGAAGTCGTCCTCCAGCGAGAGCACCACGCGGCAGCGGGCGCCGGGCTGCTCCGGGTAGTCCATGTACAGCCCGCGGAGGTCGCAGACAGTCTGGCCCCGGCCCGGGCCGGAGGTGGTGTCGACGTCGACGTGCACCACCGGCGCAACCGCGGCGGTCACAGCCCCCACGGCGAGTGCGGCGGCGAGGGGGTCGTGCATGGCGGAACAGGCGCGGCCGAAGATACCCTCGTAGAACCGGAAGTAGTAGCCCAGCATCTCCCCCAGCGCCCGCGGCACAGCACCCGAAGAAGCCAGCAGCTCCTGCCGGTGGTTCTCCTCCAGCACGTTGGTCATGGTCACGTCCAGCGGCACCAGGGTCACGTTCCAGCCGGCGGACAGCACCAGGGCGGCGGCCTCGGGGTCGTTGGCGATGTTCGCCTCCGCCACGGGCGTGAGGTTCCCCGGCGCGAGGGCTGCTCCGCCCATGATGGTGATCTCCGCAACGAGCTCCGGCAGCTCGGGCTCCAGCCGCAGGGCCTCGGCGATGTTGGTGAGCGGGCCGATGGCCAGGACCCGCAGCGTGCCGGGGTGCTCGTGCGCGAGCCGCACCAGCATCTCCGCCGCGGTCTCGGACACGAGGTCAACAGAGGAAGTCGACAGCTCAACCTCGCCGATGCCGTTGGCGCCGTGCACCCACGGCGCTCCCCCGCCGAAGGAACCGGCGAGGGGGTCGTGCGCGCCGAGGGCGACGGGGATGTGCGCGTGCCCGGCGAGCTCCAGCAGGTCCAGGGTGTTGCGGGCGCCGACGGCGGCACTGACGTTGCCGCTGACGGCGCCGATCCCCCGCACGTCCGCCTGGGGCGAGGCGAGCAGGTAGGCCAGGGCGAGGGCGTCGTCGATGCCGGTGTCGCAGTCGAGGTAGAACGGGTGGCTGGTCATGGGAGTGGTCCTTCTTTCGGTCAGGGGGAAAGATCTAGAGGGTTTCGCCCTTGGGGGCGGCAACGAAGAGGCTGACGATGAACGCGGCCGCCGTGATGGCCACGGAGATCCAGAGCGCGGTGGCGTAGCCGGCGGAGGTCGCCTGGGCGGCGAACGGCGCAACGATCACGACGCCGAGGCTCGCGCCGATGCCAAAGGAGGCACCGTTGATGCCGGGCAGGGCGGCGGGGGCTTCCTTGGGCGAGAGCAGGACGGAGAGGCCGTTGATGGCGGTGAGGAAGAAGCCGTTGTAGAAGATGCCGAGGGCCGCGACGGCGACCATCACCGCGATCTGGTTGCCGGAGAACGCGGCGGCCACCACGGCGCAGGCCAGGCTCAGCGCGCTGCCGGCGCGGAGGGTCTTGATCCAGCCGCGACGCCCGGCCAGCCAGCCGGCGAGCGGGGCGGCGAAGACGCCAATGAGCGCGGCCGGGGTCAGGAATAGCAGGGCTGAGAGGGACGCGCTGAGCCCGAAGCCGGAGCGGTCGTCCTGGCTGAGCAGCACCACGGTGAAGTTCATGACGGCGAAGATGCCGGCCAGGGTCAGGACGGTGGTGGCGATGACCGGCCACACCTGGCGGGAGCGCAGGTGGTGCACGGCGATGAGCGGGTGGCTGCGCTTCTTCTCGATCATCCAGAAGGCGGCGAAAGAGGCCACGGTGCCGGCCAGCAGGGCCAGGGTGCCCGGGGCGGTCCAGCCGGCGGCCGAGCCGCCGGAGACGAAGTAGGTGATGAACACCAGGAACACCGAGAGCGAGCCCGCTCCCCACCAGTCCATGGCGCCGCGGACGCCGTGCGGCCGTCCCTTCGGGACGGCCTTGAGGATGCAGGTTGCGGCGACGGCGGTGAGCACCAGAACGACGACGAAGATGGACCGGAAGCCGAGGGTCTCGGACATCAGGCCGCCGACGTAGCCGTCCACTCCCCCGATGCCGCCGTTGATGGCGGCGATGATGCCCACGGAGGTGCCGAATACGCGCGGCTGCAGGTTTTCGCTGAGCACGATGTAGGAGAGCGCGAAGACGGCGCTGGAGACGCCCTGCAGGAACCGGCCGGTGATGAGCAGCGGCAGCGTTGGTGCGGCAATGCACAGGATGGTGCCGGCGCCCATGATGGCCAGCACCAGCAGCAGGGCGGCGCGGCGGCCGATGAAGTCGCTCCACCGCCCGATCACCGGTCCGGCGATGGCGCCCGCGAGGAAGAACATGGACTGCACGGGGGCTGCGGCGTCGGCGGCCTGGCCAAAGCTGGCGGCGATCTGCGGCAATGCCGGGGTGACCATGCTGGCGTTGAGCTGGAAGGACAGCACGCCGAGCAGCAGCGTGGAGATCAGCAGGGCGGCGGGACGGCCGCTGAGCTTGTTCACATCAGTGTCGCTTTCGACGGCGGGTGGCGGCGAAGTGGTGGCGTTGGCCGGGGTGTTCACATCAAACTCCATTGTTCTCTGCAGGGAGGTCCTGCTGCTGCGGAAATCAGTTGTTATACAACCATGTATGACCAACAAGTACAACCATGCCGTACACTATTTCCTAATTCAGCCGCCCCAGGCCCGACCTGATAGGACTTCCCCATGAGCACTCGACTTCCTGCCGTCACCGTCGTCGGCAGCATCAACCTGGACATCATCGCCACCACGGACAGGCTGCCCACCGCCGGGGAGACCATCGGCGGCGGCGTCCTGCAGCAGCAACCCGGCGGCAAGGGCGCCAACCAGGCCGTGGCCGCGGCGCGCCTGGGCGGGAGCGCCCGGATGATCGGGGCGGTGGGCAACGACGCCCCCGGCCGGCTCATGCTGGAGGCACTTTCCGCTGCCGGCGTGGACACGCGTGACGTGGCCGTGCTCGACGGCGACGCGACCGGCACCGCGCTCATCGTGGTGGACCGCGAGGGCGAGAACCAGATTGTGGTGTGCCCTGGGGCGAACTCTGCGTTTTCGCTGGAGGGCGTGGAGTTTGGGCCCGAGGAGACGGTGCTGTGCCAGCTCGAGGTCGGCCTGCCCGTGGTGATGGAGGCGGCCCGGAAGGCCTCCGGCTACTTCGTGCTGAACGCAGCTCCGGCCATGGACCTGCCGGCGGAGCTGCTGGAGCGGTGCGACCTGGTGATCGTCAACGAGACTGAGTACGAGCTGATTCCGGCGTTGGCCGACGCCAAGCTTGTGGCGGTGACGTACGGGAAAGACGGCTCGGCGATCTTCGAGCACGGGCGAAAGGTGGCCGAGGCGCCATCAGCTGCGGTCCAGGTTGCCAACACGGTGGGCGCGGGCGACGCGTTCTGCGCCGCGCTCGTCCTGGGGCTGCGAAGCGGGCTGGACTACACCCGCGCTCTTGCCGTGGCTAATGCTGTGGGTGCTGACGCCGTGGGCGACTCGTCCTCGCAGCCCGATCTAGCACGGCTGGGCCACTACGCGGAGCGGGCCGCCGCTGCTTCGGGCGCTTCCTCATGACAGTCGCGTTCCGGCGGGCGATGCCGTCGGACTTTCCGGAGGTCCGGCGCATCACCCGCGACGCCCACCTCCGGGCAGGGCACTTCGCCGCGGACCATCTATATGAGCGTGCTGGAGAACGTGGAGCACCGCGGTAAGCATGCGCAGGTGAGGGTGGCGGAAGCCGCCGGGAAGATTGCGACGGCGGTGACACTGACGTTCGCCGGGCACCGAAGGCCGGAACTAGCATGGTGATCATTGCGACGTGAACCTTGCCGTCGCCACCAGCCCTTCCACGCCTGAGCCCGCTCGCCCTTTCCTGCACTCTGCTGACGGACACAGGTGGCCACCTATCCCAGATGCGGAAGTACTGGGATCCATAGGCTGAGATTGAGGTGACTGTTGTTCCCCGGGGATGAGAACCTCAGGAGGGTAGTCGAAACCGTTGGAGCGAAGCGTCTTAGAGAAGAAGTATGGAACCTCATTCTAATCGGGAGATCGACGACCACCCTGAGCTCACCGCCGATCTCGTCGCAGAGGGCCTGTGGCGTCGTAATTACTTTCCCAGCCATGCGGCTGACGAGTCCGAGATGCCACCGTCTGTAAATACAGAGCAGTTCCAGGTGGATCTGCTGGATGAAGTCGCGGAAGCTGACAGCGAAGGTAAGAAATTCTATGAGTGCATGGCATACGGGCTTACTCGTTTTGATTTGAGTATCCGCACTGCTGGCATACCTCATCCGACGGCGTACGCTCGACTCGTTCGGGCACTTCGAGAGAATTGGCCCCTTATCCATCACATCGGGGCCAACCCGCACAGTGCACTACGGCCGATGCTACGGAGAGATGGCAGACAACAGGTGCACCAATTAGGGGCGGCACGGAGTTAGAACCGGGGAAGATCGCATACCAGACGTTGAATTTTGCGTTGCGGTCACTTTCCGATAGCGACTTGTCTTGAGCATGCTCAAACAGCCGTGGGACATGCCTGCTGATAGGTCGGCTAACTGTCGCTCAAATTAGTGAAAGCTGAGCTGAGTCTTTGGTGCCGCTTCGAACGATATTGCGTCCAGCATGCAGGATTTTTCGAGATCTCCTTCGAGTCGATACAGGCCCGTCCCTTTGGGCGATCCGAATCCGTACAGCCTGTAGAGATGGTAATGCTCCGGAGAAGCACTGGAGACGCGGATCTCGCCTCGCGTAACGAAGAATGGAACATCAATCGCGTACTTTGTGGTCTTGACCTCGATCCACTTTTCCCTGCCCTCAGGATCAAAGGAAAGCACGTCATATCCGAGGCCATCCCCACGTGTCTGAGCCACGTGCTCAACGCGGTCGGCCAACTTCCTTCGACCGATCCGGTGGAGAAAGGCCTGCTCGTGCCTGACCACCGCCAGCTCGCCGGCAAGCCCCAGCGCTCGATTGGCGGCTTCCAATGCCAGGTAGTCGCGCTTGAAGGGACGTGACATCCCCTTACCGTGCAAAAGGTCAGTGATCATCTCGGCGGGCACATCGGCCTCGCGCACGATGTCAACCGGCCCCACGGGAGCGTTGTCCAAGAGCCCAGTTTCAATAGTCGCGTCAAGTGATTGGCGGCTGGCCAATTCGTCAAGGACGGATTCCACCAAGCTTCGCTGGTAGTTTACCAGTGGCGACAATCCACGCAGATGCGGATAGCCCAGCCCAACCAGCACCGCGCTGATATTGCTCATTTTCCGTTCTATTGAGTTGACGTTTCTCGCCGCAAAACGGGCTGACAGTTTTCTATAAATAGCGGCTTTAACGAAATGCTGCCCCCGAACGTCCATAACCAGCATGTCAAAATACGTGGTGACAGTTGCCCTTACTTCATCCTCAGTCCACGGTTTTCCCGTCTCCCCCATGACCATGGCGTCAGAATATAGCACGTCCTTCGCCTGGTGGAGATCTCTGCTACCCAATCCAAGGCTGCAACGGCGTCGTGGATTCCTTTGGTCGGCATTATTCCGCGTGAGGTAAGTCCGAGCTCCGCCTACTCACTCGCAGTCATTGAGGTTCGCTTCACTGTGCCACGGCAGCGGCTGTGGCATACACATCCGCCGGCATCGGCCGATGCAGCCTCCACGTGATCGCGATCGGTTTCTCACCCACGTGCTGCACGTAGTCCACTTGTCCAAGGCACGTATAGGGAACGGTCAGGCCCCGTCTCGTCGTCCGCCGTATCCCTAGTGAAGATCAAGATCTTCGAATCGTGCGATGCTCGGTCCAGGTAGCGCCGTCCCGTCGGGCTCGCTGGTGACGTCGCGTTCTGCGATTCCCAGTGGAACAGCTCCGGGCTGATGGCGTAGTCCTTATACATCGTCGTCGCTGAGTGCTTCTTGTCATCCTTGTTCAGGGTGACAAAGAAAGCATCGGTAGATGTCGCCGGGCACCAGGCTACGCCCTCACGGTGCTGCACGTTCTTACCGAGCTCCAGCGAGCCGTATTGCAGCGCCGCCAAGACGTCTTCACGCCGGTATGTGGCGTGCGAAAGCAGTGGAACCTGCTGCAACCCCGCCCCTAGCCCCTTCGCGGCGTGCTTGGACGCGGCCATGCCCAGCTTCACGATCTGGCGGATCTCGCTGCACACAAACTGGTAGCCGCGCAGGTAGTCCAGCCCGGCGTCGTACGTCTGAAAACCGCCGCCGTCGTCCCACAGCGTGTAGAACAGCATCCGGGCGAATGTGCGCTCACGCATTCCAAGCTCCGCGTAGCGGGGCGCTTCGGGGCTGACCAGCATCGAGTACGCCGCGGCACGTTCCGGATCGTCCACGTGGATGAGCGCAGCCATACGGCCGAGGAGCCTCTTCTCGTCGGCATCCGACAAGTCCTGAATCCTCCCGCTGAGGACCACCTCCAACGGCGAGAATCCCTCGATCAACCCCGCCTGGCGGAGGTAACCGGTCCACGAATCCCTGGTCGAACGGTAAATCGACTTCACGTCGTTTCCGGACTGCTCGAGATAGGCCTCCAGCTCTGTTTCCGCATGCGAGGCAATGTCCAGGACCAGCTGCGCCCTGTTGAACCGCAGCTGAGCCTTGATGTTGTCCAGCACCACCTTCTGCGCCACCCGGTCCAGCACGATCTGGGAGCCCGACGGCAGGTACGGGAACTCGTCCTCGACGGCTTTCTCCAGCTCCTTGCGCCCATAGCCGGTCAGCGCGCGGTAGCGCAGATCGAAGCGGAACTCTCGGCGTTGCTGGCCGATGAAGTCCATGACGGTCAGCACCGCCTTCCCCTCGGCACGGCGGAGCCCCCGGCCCAGCTGCTGGAGGAAGATGGTCGCGCTTTGCGTTGGCCGGAGCATCAGGATCGTATCGACCTGCGGCAGGTCCAGCCCTTCGTTGAAAAGGTCAACGGCGAAGATGCAGTTGAGCTCCCGCCGGCGGAGGCGCTCAAGCGCCGCTGCGCGGTCGGCGTCGTCGGTGCTGCCGTCGACAGCAGCGGACGCGATGCCCGCCCGGTTGAACACCTCGTCCATGTAGTGGGCGTGCTGGACCGAGACGCAGAAACCGATGGCGCGCATCTGGTCGGTGCTGGTGACTTTGTCGCGGAGTTCGCGGATCACTTTGGCGGCGCGGGCGTCATCACCGGTGTAGAGGTTGTTCAGCTGCGTGGTGTCATAGTTGCCGCGCTTCCAATCCAGCTGGCTCAGGTCGACATCGTCCGAGACCCCGAAGTAATGGAACGGCACCAGCAGATCGGCGTCCAGGGCGTCCCACAACCTCAGTTCGCTGGCGGTGCGGCCGTCGAAGAACTGCTTGGCGACGTCGACGCCGTCGCCGCGTTCCGGCGTCGCGGTCAGCCCGAGGAGCTGCTGCGGCTGCAGGTGGTCCAGCAGCCGACGGTAGGTGGGCGCCATGGCGTGGTGGAACTCGTCAATGACGACGACGTCGAAGAAGTCCGGTTCCAGCTGTTCGATGCCGAGTGATGACAGGGACTGGACGGAGGCGAAGATGTGCTTCCACTGCCGGGGTTTGTGCTCCCCGACGTAGAGTTCGCCGAAGGCGCCGTCCTGCATGACATCCCGGTAGGTGCGCATGGCCTGTTTCAGGATTTCCTGCCGGTGGGCGACGAAGAGCAGCTTCAGATCGCGGCCGGCAGCCTCGCACAGGCGTTTGTAGTCCAGGGCCGCAATGACGGTCTTCCCGGTGCCGGTGGCAGCGACCACAAGGTTGTGGTTGAAGCCTTTGAGCCGCTCGGCTTCCAAGTCTTCGAGCATCTCTTCCTGGTGGAGGAACGGCTGGACCTCCAGCCCTGTGGCGGCACCGGGGACTGCCGTGCGCCGGCCGCCGTTGCGTTCGAGGGCGGCGTCCAGCTTTTCCCCGTCGCGTTCCGGATCGTAGCTCTGGAAGGCGCGCTGCTCCCAGTAGCTATCGAAGGTGACCTCGAACTTCTGCAGCAGGGTAGGTGTACCGACCGAGCTGAGCCGTACGTTCCATTCGAGGCCGTCAAGGAGCGCCGCCTGGCTGAGGTTGGAGCTGCCGACGTAAGCGGTGTCGAAGCCGGAGTTCCTGCGAAACAGCCAGGCCTTGGCGTGGAGACGGGTGGCCAGGGTTTCGTAATTGATCTTGACTTCGGCGCCGTATCGGGTAACGAGCTCGTCGATGGCGCGGCGTTCCGTAGCGCCCATGTACGTGGTGGTGATGACACGGAGTTTGGCACCACGCTCGTTGAGTTCTTCCAGGGCCGGCTGGAGCAGGCGGAGGCCGGTCCAGCGAACGAAGGCGCAGAGCAGGTCGACGGTGTTTGCGGACTCCATCTCGGCCCGGAGCTCCGCTGCAAGGTTTGGGTCGTCCTTGCTGTTGGTGAGCAAGGCCGAGTCGCTCAACCTGGTCGTGGGGCGGCGGAGTTGGCGGCGCTTGAGACTGTCCGGGCGGTGGAGCGACTGGAGTTGGGTGGGGCCGTGGGCGATGCGGTCCGTTGGGGTGTGCAGTTCCTGCAGGAGACGGTTAGCCATCCCTACCCGATGTGCTGGCTCGGCCGCGGCGAGGGCCCGGCGGACGGCGTCTGCAACATGGCGGGAGAGGATGTCCGGGACGTCTTCGTCTTCTATCTCCTCGAAGACCGGCTGCAGTTATGCTGATTGATTCAGGCGTGTGCTGAGTAAATCTGTGCTCAGAAGTTCGTACAGGCCCTCGGGCAGCTGTTCCTCCGCCGACCCCCCAGTGTAATTAGTCACAGTGCCAGGGTATTGGGTCTAGCAACCAGGCGCATTCAACACACTCAACTTGGCCGACAGAGGCTAAACTAGTCGGTTTTCGTACACGCGCGCTCTAGCGACTCTGGATGCCTTTAGCAGAATCTCAGATTACTGGAAGTTCGTTGACAAGCTAAATATGAATCGCACTTATGAACTGCATGTTCTCAGAAGAAATCACCAGGCGGTCAAGTTCTGTAATTCCGCGTCCATCTTCGATGGTTACGTATATAGGATGCCTCAGTACAATATCGCGGTTGCCATCACTCGCTTCGGCGATATCGAAACTATGGAGAACACCCTCAACAAGTGGGCCTTCTATGAGTTGAATACCTAACCAGATACTTTTGCCCTGAGGCAGGCCACTAAAAGCCTGTTCCCAAGACGAGCCTGGCTTGTAAGCGTCATGCAGGGAACGATATGTGTACCCGGCCAGCAGAAGTGCCAACAAACATGCGGCGCCCAGAACCAGAGCCAGGGTGGAGATGATATGGCGGGGATGAGCGGCCAGATATGTTCCCCCTGAATTTGCGAGCTCGTTCAGGCTGACAAACCCAAAGGGAGCAATTGCCTCCGAAATAATCGACCAAATCAGGAGCGCAGCGCCCGTCAAGCCCACACCTACGACGGCCACTTGGAGAAGTTCGCCAAAGCCACTCCGAGTTGCTCCGCGTAGATGCTTTTCGCGTTTCACGAGGAAAATCCAACCAGGCAGCAGTCCCAGCACGGCAAGCACGGCCCAAAGGCTCCCAGGCACCAAGTGGATTAGTTGCTGGCGGAAGAAGGGCGTTGCGTCGACACTTGTTCCGCCGGTTTCAGCGCCGCGGATGGTGGGACGAAGTTCGCGGGGAGTGAACTCGTCGGCATGACATGGGACCCCCTGCTGGCCGATCCATGAAGGGCTTCATTAGTGGTAGTGGGTTCTACACCCCGGAGGATGTTTTTGTCTTCGGTCATCGTTCGATTATGGCGGAGACCTTCAAAGAACAGGCTCAGGACCCACCGGCACGATCGAAATTGTGCGCCTCCAAGTGTCTCGCGGCTGGCTCCTCGCAGACGGGACCGTCGCGGGCTCGGCCGCCTCCGGAAACGATCCCTCAACTTACTTCGTTCTGTCGAGCACAGCCAGGTCGACCTGGGTCTCGCCGTCTGACTCCAGCTGCCCGGTTGCGACCTTCATGGTCCTCCTTCTCGACTACCAGCCGTGCTAACTCAAGCGTCGGTCCAAACTCGGGGCGTCCAGCTGGGGCAGCCGTCTCAACTGTCGCTAAATTTCCTGAGGTGCCAGCGTGAAAGCGCGGGCTCAGGGCCTGATCCACACGATGCCTGGCACCGCCAGGACAGTCCCAATCAGCGGAAATGGTAGAGGCGGGAAGTGAAATTCAAGAACGGTTGACGCTGGCCCACCGCCGGCACCCCTGCGCGGAAACTGCGATTACCGATGGACGGATTACTTAGTCTGACTCGTAAAGATATAGGTCTGAACCGTCCGAGACAGAGGCAAGGCCATGAGTGTTGACCGCCAGGCGGATGACGCCCGCGATTCTCCTCAGGCTCGGAAGTCGAAGATCAATCTCTTCCCCAGTGGTTCCTGACAAAACTTTTAGTTGAATAAGTTGCGGCCTACTCAGCCCCCAGGTTCGCGGTACTCGCGTTACACGCGTTGAAAGTAGCCGCTGGCGCTTCTTCAGGGCAAGCCACGTCTGAGTTGCTATCCACACGTCAAGTTCGACGAGGTCCTCGTCGTGATCGACAAGCGGGAAGAACGACATCACGCCCTGAAACGACATTGCAGGAACGGCTCCATGCTGAAAGCGACGGACGTCGTTCTCGCTCAAGGGTCCATATAGGTAGCGACGAAGTTGCCAGACGTAGGTCACGTAATCGCGATCATTTGACGTAATCGCATTCATATTTTGGTTGTTGCGCAAGGGTTCCATCAGCAAGTTCGTATAAATCAGGGTCTGAACCCGCTTTTTTATTCGATCAACTGCTGTTTCGCGCATACGGACACTACTCAGCCCAAGGGTGTGCCCCAAGTAGTTGACCGACTTGGTTTCTTCGATCTCGGACGATCGCGCTTCAGGCTTGGACAGGATTCTAATGCCAGGGCTTTTTTCGAAATTTATCGGTGATCCGATTTCATGTGCCGCCTCCTGCAAGATGCGTGAAGCAGTGCAAATCTTTTCATAACTGTCACTCCAAATAAGCGTATCATCGGCATATCGTGCAAACCCAACTCCCAGCCTTTCGAGGGAGCGATCAATAGGAGTAGCAGCCACGTTTGCCAAGAAAAGGCTGATCGACGTGCCTTGCGGGAGGCCTACTTCTCTCTTCTTTCCGTTCCCCAGTTCGTTGACGGAATTGGGGGGATGAGCCAGGAAGGTCCTAATTAACGACTTCTCCAGGGGAGATGAGATAATCCCGAGGGTGGAAAAAGTCTCCCAGACATATTCGTGCGATATAAGATCGAAAAATTTACTGAAGTCAAACTCCGCAACAAACAGACGATGCTCGTTCTTTATGTCATTGTGAATATAAGAAATAGCATCGTGCGGCGTGCGATCATTTCTGTAGGCAAACGAATGCCCACTTAGCTTCGCAGAATTCTTTCCCATGAGGGACTGGTACAGGCGCCTAGATATTACCTCATCAGCGATACTGTAGGTATTAACCCGTCGTTCACCACCCGAGGGTTTCGGGACACCAAAAGAAGCCGGTCTTTGAGGAAGGTATGTCCCGCTCTTCAGCTTCTCAGTTATGGCGTGTGCGATACTAGCGCGCGGCTTGCGAACGAGGTACGGATTGAAAGCAGGGCTCTCGTCCCATCGGGAGGGACGGACTACCTCCAGTAGGGGCGGCGGATTGAGGCTTCTGCGCTTCCTGCGAGCATTCTCATCCTGCACGTCTTTGCGATATTTTTCAAAGTCGCGAATTTGCCTCGTCGCGCTAACAAAGATCGCCTTGTCAAGCTCTCGCCACACCCTGCCCCCTAAAATGGTGATGGAGCCCGCTTTCGCGGGCCCCATCGGCGGCCAACCCACCACGAATAAAATGAGCTTCACGCAGGAGCGCTGGTTGGACAACACGCCTCAGGTAATCGGTGATGATCAGTCATAATCCGCTTACAAATGGCAGGTAGCCTAGTTCCTCTTGGAACCCACAGAAATAATAAGCAGGGGCAGTGCCCCGAGTGTGTATGCCGCCCAGCTGCGGCGTGTCCTGGGCATGGCTTCTCCCTCAGCGCGCAACTTCGCTACTCAAAGGGGAGTCGGGAACGAGAAGCGGCCTATAGCCGCCGCTGCCGGAACACCGGGAACGACTCCCACCCGGTCCATCGTCTCCAACGAGATCTCCGTCGTCCACACCAGGCTCCAACCCAAGGTCGGCTTCAACAATCGCCATCGGATCCGCCAGCAATCCAGCCCAAGGAAACTGGACGCGCCGGGCACACCCCCGCCACGTAGCCAAGTCAGGGCGTGAGCCAAGTCAGGTCTGGCGCGATACCTGCCGAGAATTGAATATCAAGACCAGAAGACCCGCCCTTACCGACCACAGACCACCGGCAAGATCGAGCGCTTCCATCGAACACTGGCCGACGGCTGGGCCTTCAGACGCTACTACGCCATTGAATCAGCCCGCAGACGCTCCCTGCCTGGTTCCACCACTACAATTGCCACAGACCCCACACAGCAATTGGCGGTCTCGTACACGTGAGCAGATTAACTTATCTGCATGGGCAGTACAGCTAGTACCTCTGCATTGTCGTACTCCTCCGCGACCGCTTTCGGCACTACCCCTGTTCGGCCATTGGCCGAAGTCCAGGATCCGCAACGAATCCAGAAACCGAAGGCACCACTACCAAGAGCTAGCCCAGGGCCCGGTGATTGAGAACGAACGGTTTTATGGTGTAGTGCACCAGCCCTCTTATCTTCCTCTGTCGCGCGGACGAGATGTCATCCTTGTTGCGCTTGTTGAACATGTCTAGAAGAAAAAGGTAATCATTTTTGCCGTCGTTGCCGTTGTGTTCACTGTCCGGGAAGGCACCTTCCTCATACAGCCACTTCAGCATCTCGCGGGAAAAGCACTCTGTCGTCAGGGAAATGTGGTCCCCTGCGAGGATCTTCTTCCGAAGATCGAATAGGCCTCTGAATACGGTTACCTGAAGGTTCAGATCACTATTTTGGAAATGCTGCACACATTTACTGCCGATGAACTCCAGCGGCTGCCCGGAGTGCTGGTTCTGGCTGGTGTACATGTAGAGCAGGTGCTGCTGTCCACAGACGCATTCGCCCTCATTGGAGGGATGTTCTTCCACTGCCACGACGGTCCATTCATGCACGGCATGGTAGAAATCGTTGGCCACTGAATTGGCCTCGATTACCTTCTTCAGCGTTTCAAAGCTGCACTGCCATAGGGTCCCCCTCTTTGGTCAAGACTTCGCAGCGCCACGCAGGCCCTAAGTGGCCTGCTTAGGCGGAATAAATGAGTCTTTTAGGTTCAATAGAAATATAAGATTAAGTTAACATGGGCCGCTTTTTAACTCTCGAGCAGGCCGGGGAGGTCCGATCTCATTTCGAGAGGGCAATCTGGCGGTTGCTGCAGTCAGTCCTGTTGTCTGTCCAACCGACATGGCTAGTTGGTTGACGTCGACGTGGCCACGTCCAGGAAGATCGCGATCAGGCCCACGATGCCCGTGATCACCAGGTTCGCCACCGGGGTTGGAACTTCTCGCTCAGCCGGCCGAAGACCGCCTTGGGGAGGACGGAGTCCCGGCCCATCGCGGAGAGCAGGGGGAGGCGCGGGCCTGGGCCGCGAGGCCGGAGGCGATGAGCCACCACCAGGCCGCACAGGAACACAGCGCCGAACAGCTGCCCGCCGATCTGCAGGGCGATGGAGCCGGCCGCGAAGGCCGGGTCCTCGACGCCGCCGCCGATCAGGGCCACCAGCATAATGGCGCGAGGCACGGTCCGGCGCGGGTTGATGGTGCCCTAGGTGAGGGTGGTGACGGCGTCGAACCTCAAGAACGAATACGCGGCGCCGGCGGAGATGGTGGCGAGTGAACCACGGTTTGGTGGGTGCTGAACACGTAAGCTGCGAAGCCTGAGCTCGTCACTTTGGCGACGGGGATACTGCTCGTTTGTGGCGTTGGCGTTGTTGACGGCGCGGTAATCGCGACAACGACAAGCGTTTTCGGCGAATACGCGAGAGGGGTGTTCCCGGTCAATTTCTCGAATCGCCTTCAAGGAGTTACCTCGACAGCTCCAGCCGATGCACGCTGGTAAGCCTTGCGGGCAATACTTCCGTCGCGCAAGGTCGTACCACCGGGAAAACCCGACCCGACGCGCGGGGTGGAATTCCGCCACACGTTGATGAACAACGGAAACTTCTGCGGCAGGTTCTAGGATGAGGAAGCTTGGTCGAATAGCCGCTGAGAGAAAGCAACCGCATGAAAGCTGTCGAGTCCAACCTGCTGAAGTTCCTCCAGGCATCGCCGCAGTTTGTGATTCCGATCTACCAGCGAACGTACAGCTGGACGTTGAAGGAATGCCAGCAGCTGTGGGACGACGTCATGCATGCCGGCAAGGACGCTGCAGTCAACGCCCACTTCATCGGATCGGTTGTTTACATTCAGGAAGACTTATACCAACTCTCCCGGCAGTCGCCTCTGCTGGTGATCGACGGGCAACAGAGGCTGACTACTGTCTCGCTCATCCTTGAGGCCCTTGCACGACATGTAGAGGGCGAGCCTGTTGACGGGTTCAGTGCCCTGAAAATTCGCAGCTATTACTTGCAGAACCCCCTTGAGGCAGGAGATCGAGGGCACAAGCTACTCTTGACCCAAAATGACAGGACGAGTCTGCTCGCATTGGTACGCCAGCTGCCACTGCCTGACGAGAGCTCGATCCGTATCAGGGATAACTTTGAATTCTTTGAACAGATGGTCGGGAAGCTCGGCTCAAACCTCGATACGCTGTGCAGAGGCCTTCTCAAGCTCATGATCGTCGATGTGTCACTTAGCCGTGGGCAGGACAACCCGCAGCTGATCTTCGAGAGCATGAACTCGACCGGCAGGGAGCTGAGCCAAGCCGACTTGATCCGAAACTATGTCCTCATGGGACTCGATCCGGACCATCAAACGCGTCTATACGAAGCGCACTGGCGTCCCATGGAGACGCGCTTCGGCCAGGAATCTTATGGGACTCATTTCGATCGATTCATGCGCGACTACCTAACAATCAAGTCCTCTGAAATCCCTAACGTTAAGGCCGTGTACGAAGCGTTCAAGGGATACGCCACTCTCAAGGACGTTGCCGAAGCCGGCGTTGACGCGCTCGTAGAGGACATCGAACGGTACGCGAACTACTACTGTGCCATGGCCCTTGGCCGGGAAACGGACAAGCGCCTGGCCGAGGCTTTTCAAGACCTTCGCGAGCTCAGAGTAGACGTCGCGTACCCGTTTCTTCTCCAGGTGTACGCCCGGTACGACGAGGGCCGCATAAGCAGAGGCGATTTTCTTTCGACCGTTCGCCTTGTGGAGGCCTACGTATTCAGGCGATCCATCTGTGCCATTCCGACTAACTCACTCAACAAAACCTTTGCTACCCTCACTCGCGGCCTCCAGGAGGACTCGTACCTCGAAAGCGTCCAAGCCGCGTTCCAACTCTTGCCCTCCTACCGGCGCTTTCCAAACGATGATGAATTCCGGCGAGAATTCGAATCGCGTGATATCTACAACTTTCGAAACCGCAGCTACTGGCTTCGGCGCATTGAGAATGACGGCCGCAAGGAGCGCGTGCCGGTCGACGAATACACAATTGAGCACATCATGCCCCAGAACAACGATCTACCAGCAGCGTGGCGAAGCGAACTGGGCTCCGAGTGGGAACGTGTCCACAAAACCAAACTCCACACCCTCGGCAACCTCACTCTCACCGGATACAACAGTGAATACAGTGATAGGGCTTTCGCAGAGAAACGGGATATGCCTGGTGGCTTCCGAGAAAGTCCGCTGCGGCTCAATGCTGGCCTTGGCACGAATGCCAAGTGGGACGAGGATGCGATTGATAGGCGGGCAACAGAGCTATCCGAGACAGCAACGCGTGTTTGGCGCGCCCCGGATCTCCGCTCCGATGTGCTCGACAGCTACCGGCCGAGCAACAAACCTGTGGCCGCTGCCTCCTACAGCATTGAGGACCATCGAAACTTGGCGATCGGAACGGTAGCCCGAGATCTCTTTGAGCAGTTACGTAAAGAGGTCCTCTCCCTCGACCCAGCTGTGACCGAGGAATTTCTGAAGCTATACATCGCTTACAAGGCGGAAACCAATTTCGTTGATGTCATCCCCCAGACGTCTCGCCTACTTTTGTCGATAAATATCCCGTTCCAAGAGCTGAATGACCCCCGTGAAATGGCCCGCGACGTTACCAACCTTGGCCGTTGGGGGAACGGCGACAGCGAAGTAATCTTCGACTCAAGCGATGAACTCCCATACGTCCTCAACTTGGTCGGGCAAGCCTTCGAGCGACAAATGGGCAGTAGTTCCGCATAGCTCTCGCCAACCCGCCACGTCCAGGTTGGCGGGAGGACGATGAGCCTGCCGGCCTCAAGGTAGGAGATCAGCACCGCCGTCCCGCAGCCTGGATGCCCGTCACGGAGCCGATGAACAGGCCGCGCCGATGGCACTGCCCAAGCCCATCATGGCGAGCTGGTCCACCGCGACTTCCTCTGCAGTGAGGCCCGGGCGAGCCGTTCGCGGAGGTCGACGCCGGGCCTGTCCGGGTATAGATTCTTGCTGATAGGCACACAAGTCTTACTCAGGGGCTGCCAAGCCGTTCTAGCGCCCACTCCCAGTCGATGCGCTCCTGCTCGAGCCGTACCGCGGAACCGTACCTATCCGTGACTAGATCCTCGTAGAGCGCCCGTTCGGTCGGATTGAGGTTCGACAGCGCGGAGTTTGCAGGCACTGGTTCGCTCCCCCACCGGTCTTCGTGCGCCAGTAGCGTATCCCTGTCCATCAGGACCGACCGTGTGTGGGGTAGGCGGGCTCGGACGCGATTAAGGATGCCGAAACCATGAGTGTCGATGTCCCCCCAGTAGCGCACATCGGTATCAGTCAGCCACGCCAAGGACGCGGGCTCATCGGCGTCGTATCCCTTCCCCCACAGCACGACGCTGCCGGAGGGAATGGGCACACTCAAGTAGGTGACCTCGTTCTCGACGATTAGCGCGGTGCGGGGCCGAACGCGCAGGGAGCCGACCTCCTCCGACCGGAACGTCGCCTCCGTGATACCCGGTGGCATCTCCAGCAAGTTGGGATCGAACCGGATGCGCACTACCGACGGCTTGGCGGCGAATCCCAGCGCGCTGGCGAAGGCAGCACCTGACGGCACACCGAGCATGCGTGCGAGCACGCCCCGGTGCCGCTCGAAGAACTTCGTGTCCACGCCTGGTGCACTCACCTGCCGCAGGTATAGGCCCGAGCCGCGGTGCTCAGCGAGCCACTCATACGCGATGAGGAGCGCCGGCCAGTCCTCGGCGAGAGCGACAGCACGCAGTGGGTGGGCTAGCGCCCACTCCCGCGCGGCGGGCACTTCCGCGGCGAGAGCGACAGCATGCAGGAAGGCATCGGCCTGGACTGCAGTTCCGAGCAGCTGCCAGGCCTGAGGATATGACTCGACCACGGCGCGCACAGGCAGCCCTGTCGCACCAGCCAGGCGCCCTCCGATCCGTCCGCGCACCGTGGCATACGCCTGGCCGTCGCGGGATCCGCGGACGATGGCCTCTGCCCACGCGCGAGACTCGTCGAAGTGCTCGCCCAGGTCGGCAGCCGAAGGCCCTCGCAGTGGGACGGTCAGCGCCGGGAACGGGTCTTTCAGCGCATACGCACGCAGGATCGTACCGTCGTCCCACCGCCGCTTGACCGCCGCGACGATCCCTGCGACCGTCATCCAGCGAGTGGGATCGCTCATGCCCTCAGCCCGCGGTGCCGCTGGCGGAACTCCTCGATCGTCAGCGTATGGACGCGGGAGGCAGACCCGGTCGGGTTGTCGACGAAGCCGATGGCGCTGACATACGGCTCGATCACATGCACCTTCTGCAGCGGGGTGACGATCAGCAGCTGCAGCCCAAGCTTGGCGAACAGCTCAAGGGCATACCGTGTCGACGCGTCCGAGCCGCGTCCGAAGGCCTCATCGATCACGGCGAACCGGAAGTCACGTGACTTGTCGACGCCCCACTCCAGTCCAAACTGATAGGCCAGGGACGCCGCAAGGATCGTGTAGGCGAGCTTCTCCTTCTGGCCGCCGGATTTGCCGTCCGAATCGGTGTAGTGCTCGAACTCCTCCCCCGTCCGGCGATCCTGCTCACTCGCGGCGAATGTGAACCAGTTGCGCACGTCAGTGACGCGGCGTGTCCATGCCCGATCACTCTCGGCATGCCCGACCCTGCCCTTGAACCGCTCGATTAGCTGGCGGATCTGCTCGAACCGGCGCTCCATGTCCACATCATCAGGCGCGAGCACGTCCGCGGTCGCGTCACGCAGGTCAGCGCGGAACAACTTGACGTCCTGATTGACGGTTTGCTCTGCGACCAACACGATGATCCGGCCTGGGTTGTAGTCGATCGCGGCGAGCGCCTCGTTGATCACCTCGACGCGCCCTCGGATCTCATCTGCCTGACGGCGCAGCCACGCATTGAACTGTGCGAGCTCGCGCACCGCGTTAGTGTTCAGTTGGCGCCGGAACTCCTCCTCGAACTGCGGCAGGTCATCGCGCAGCACGCGCTCGTGGAGCGCGCGGAACCCCGCGATCGCCTGCACGTTCGCATCAAGTTCTGTGCGCAGTTCTGGCCAGCGCCGCAGGAACTCGCCCATCTGTTGCTGGATGCCGGTGGTATATCCGTTCATCTCGCGCTGGGTCGCCTCAATCGCCGATGTCAGCTCCCCGGTCAAGGTTTCGCGCAGCCGATCGCAGTCCTCCACTGTGCGTGTGTCCGCGCGTGTAACGCGCTCGCTCAGTGCCGGGTAGAACGTGCGGGCGCTCTTCAACACCTCGGGGCCCATCAGAGCCAGCGCCTCTTCCTCGCGGCGCTGTCGCGCCTCCAGCGTGGCCAGCGTGGTGCGGGCTCCGCCGAGCTGCCCGATCACGTCTTCGGCCTCCGCTCTGAGCCTGCCGTCTTCGGAATCGAGCGCGTCCAGTTGCTCGTCGATGGCAGCCAGCTGCGATGAGCCGGCCACCAGCGCCACGCGCTCTGCTTCGAGCTGGGTCAGCGCGGCTGATGCACTCTCCGCATCGAGTTCGGACCATGAGGGGTACTGCGCCAAGGCCGACAGCGATTCGCCGTGACCTGCCACCGTGTCGCTGTCCTGGTCGAGCGCGGTGAGTTCATCCTCAATGGCGTCAAGCGCTTTGTCGTGCTCGTCTCGCTCAGCCTGCAGCGCTGCGATCTTTTGCTCGCTGCCGCGCCCGAGCACCCAGGACCGTGGGTCGGAGGCGCTGCGCCGGTCGTCCTTCTCGTGCCTGTCCCTGTCGCGCACGAGACCCTCGCGGGTGACGGCGCGTTCCTCACGCTGCAACTGCGCGACGGATGCGGCCAGCACGTGGTCGGCGCGCCTCAGGAGCTCCGCGGTCAGGAACTCGGCGAACGGACCCGCCTCAATCGCGATCGCGTCGGCAAGCCAAAGCCCGGTGTGGGCGGCATGCACCGTCCTTACCCTTCGTTCCGCTACACGCAGGTAAACCAAGCGTGCATTCAGCCGATTCTCATTGACCCACTCCGATACCTGAGCGTACAGGCGCTGGGGGACAAGCATCGTTAGCGCGAAGCCCCGCAGAACCCGTTCTGCAGCGCCACGCCAGTCGGAGAATTCCTCACGAACGTCGAGAAGCTCGCCGACGAACGGCACCTCGCCCTCGGCGATCGATAGCTCCAAACACAGCCGTCGGCGTAGCCGATCGAGGTCGGCCGGAAGGCTGTTGCGCCGGGTCTGCAGGCTCTCGATTTCGTCGTTGGCCGCCTTGCGGACCCGGCGCAGGCCAGCTCGCTGCTCAAACAACGGTTCACGGCGCTCCGAAATGTCCCGTCGCTGCTGATCGAGCTTGGCGCGCCGAAGCGTCACCTCCTCGACGCACGCCAGGAAGTCCCCTTCGCTCCCTATCGGCTCCAGGCCGATAGCTTCTAGGTGCGTACTGAATAGTCGGCGCCGCTCGGCGCGTCCGTCACGAAGCTCGCCTGCCCGTGGGATTTCCATGTCGAGCTCGCGGAGTCGGTCGCCGCCGACCCCTGCGCGCTCGAGCTTGAGCCGGTCACGCTCGGGGACGAGCGCATCGCGCGCGCGGCCAAGTCCATCTCTCCTGGCCTCAAGGCCCGTGATCTGCGTGCTTCGCGTCTCGACCTCGCCTACAAGCAGGTCGCGCAAGCGTTCGGCAACGTAGGGAGAGACAGCACTGCGCTGGTCCGAGAGGGCGGTATGCCGCGAAACCGCCTCGTCGTAGCGGGCGGCCGCCGCGATGAGCGGCGTCAGCAGCGCGAGCTGATCCGTCGCGGTACGGACAGCCTCATGGGCCTTAACGAGGTTCTCAAAGTGGTCGACGATCGCTCGCACCCGATCCTGGGCATCGACCGGTTCGAGCATGTGGTCACGCACGAAGTCGTTGAGGTTGCCGACCGACTTCATCGACACGGTCTGATGGAACAGCTCCATCGCCTGTTCCGAGCGGATTCCTAGCAGCCGCCGCACCCTGCGGTGGTAGTCGGGGAAGGAGTTGTCGATGTCCGCTCCTGCGGCACGCAGTTTTGCTCTGAGCGCTTTAAGATCCGACCCGAAGCCTGTGAAGTCGGGATCGATAGACAGCGCGCCGGATGCGGTCACGAAGAAGCGGTCGGGCTGCCCCACGCGATCCTTCTGGTGGAACACCTGGGCGATCGTTACAGCCTCGTCGTATCCCTCGTTGGCGAACATGCCAAGGATCACTGAGTAGGACTTTTGATCCCGCAGCCCCACCGGGCGCGACGCGCCGGTGGCCTCGTTGCGCTCGGACTTGTAGTGGCCTTCCACGTAGCTGCGCAGCGACCGCTCTCTGACATCGGCTCCAGCGGCCTTATTATAGGCGATCCGGTGCGCCGGAAGCAAGAGAGTCGTGATCGCGTCGACGAGCGTGGACTTTCCGCTGCCGATGTCTCCCGTTAGCAGGGTGGTCTGGCCGTTAGGGTGGATCGGCCAGACGTGATTGTCAAACGTGCCCCAGTTGTACACCTCGACGTGGTGCAGCCGGTAGCCGGTGCGCTGGTGGTCCGGCGACGGGGCCTCGAGGGCAGAGAAGAGCGCGTCGGTCACTGTTCGCCTCCGGCTTCCGCCCCTGCGTATGCGGACAGGCGTGAGGCGAAGTCCGACAGCGTCTGCGCATCGACGTACGCCTTGAGAATTCGGCGTACCTCCCAGGCAACCGGCGGCCCGGGCAGCTCGCGGAGGAAGCCGAGGTCGGCGACCTGCATGATCGTCCTGTCCGCCTGATCGACGATGCGCGCCTCGTTGTTCGAGCTGGCCTGAAACACCCGCAACATCTCGATCAGCTGGTCGCGTGTCAGCACGAGCTTGCCGTCGCCACCGGTCGCCTCAAACTCGATCATGCGCTTGCGAAGCAGCACGAGCAGCAGGCTTACGTTGTAGGTGAGGGCACGCCGGCGCACGAGCCGCGGCAGCGGCTCCTCGCCGTCCTCCGGTTCGCGGGTGCGCAGGTACGCGTAGCCCTCCGCCTCGTCGATCACGACGTCGACGCCGACCGTCGCGAAATGGTCGGCGACGACGGCGCGTTGCCGTTGCAAGGTCTCCCACACCGCATCGTGTGACGGCAGTTCGCGGTACACGACCTCGCGCATAAGGAGGACGATCGCCGTCGCTATTGCCTGTTCGTCGGGGCTTCTCATCGTCGCGTCACCGTCACTTTGGGCATCTTTACCCGTCGCAGCTCGCCGTCAACGTCGCTGTAGTCGATCGTAATTTGCTCGTCGTCGCCACCAACGTCCACAGCAATGTCATCGTCGCCGAGAGAGAGATAGCCGAGGATCTCGGCGACCCCTTCCTGCACGGGGTACAGCGCTACGATGTCCTCGAGCGTTGCCGTGCTACGCGGCGGCAGGACTGTGCGGATGTTGCTGGCCAACCGCGCGGTGTCAACGAAGCGCTGGGTGAACAGTCCGTCCAGCTCGGCCTGTTCCAAGGATTCGGGAGACAGCATGCTGTCCACGACGACATCGGGGTGGAGTTGGAACAGCGGCCGCTCGAACGGCAGCGAAATGGGCACACCGGGCTCGTCGACGACAAGGCCTGCCTCATCGCCCCCAGGCGGTCCGTCCCTCAGAGCCAACGCGAAGGTCTCGACGCTGCGAACTAGGTCCATGACGCGGCGGTTCTCGACCCAGATCTGGTCCTCCAGGAAGCGGCGCAGCTGCTCGGAGAGGTTGCGAACGGTCTGCTGGGTGCGCTCGGCAGCGGCGGCCCAGTCATGGTGCACGCTGCGAAGGCGCCGATCCGCGCGGACCTGGGGCATCCCCTGCACCGCCGCGAGCAACTCGGCCAGCTCATCCTGCCTGGCCTCCGAGAGAAGGAAGTCGTAGAACGCCTGAAAGCTACGGCCCTGATCCGATCCGGCGATGTCGGTTCGACTGCTGACGAGTTCGGCGAGCAAATCGCCCTTGCCTCCCTCCCATCCCGCGATCTTCTCGCGCGCCGACCGGTCCAGCTTCCGAAAGTTCTCCTCCACCTCACGGAAGTCGGACAGCAACTCGCGGGCCGACGCTGAAAACTGCTGGTAGCGTTCGCGCAGCGCCGTCTCGTCGAGCACCGAAAAACGGCCCACATGTGCCTCGACGAGCTCAGCATCGATGGCCGCGCGGCGGCGTTCCAGCTCGGCGATGCGAGTAGCGGGATCCGTCTGCGAGCCGTGCACGATCTGCTGTAGTAAGTTGACGAGCGTGTGGAGCCGAGACTCGGTGCCGATGAACGACCGTACCCGCAAGCTTTCGACCCAGCGGAACGCCTTCTCCAGAGCCGGCGTTGCCTCGTAATGAACTTCCTCCGAATCGGCCGGGTAGAACCGTCGCAGCAAGCCCGCCCCAGACGTCGACCAATCGTCCAGGTACGCTGCCGGTTCCGAAGCGTAGCGTTCGGGATCATCGCGGTGGATTCCATACAGGTGATCGTCGAGCGCCGCGACGAGCTGCCCTGCGGCAACGGCGCCGCGGTTGTCCTCGATGAAGTACTGACCGAGGAAAGAAAGCACTAGTGGCGCGTTGCGGGCACGCAGTAGCCGCCATGCAGGATGACGCTCCCACAACCGGTCGATCTCTTCGATATCCATAGTTCGATTAGCGTACGGTCCACCGCTGACAAAATAACAAGAGACCGCGTGATGCGACGGGATCCGGACCAACCCGCTACGTTCGGAAGGCCCCTCCGCGGGCACATAACGTCGGTGACCGCGTGGCCGAGCTGTCCCTGGCCAAGATCAATACCCTCAATAAAGCCACGCTCGATCCCTGACTTAAGACGATCGACCAACAGGTTACGCATGGCGAAGGGCGGGCCCGGCCAAGGCCGGACCCGCCCTCCGCGTGTGGCGAACCCACGAAGTGGTTCCGCGCCTGCTTCAGTCGATGAGCACCGACTGCTTGGCACGTTCCGAAGATTCCACACGGCCCGGAATCTTCCTGGAACGGTGGTGGAGCCAGTTCGCCACCGCCAGGAGCGCTACGAGGGCGAAGGTGCTCAGGAGCTGGGGGCGGGAATCCTCGCCGATGAAGCCCATCGTGAAGATCGCTGCGAGGATCAGGAGGCCGATGCCCGTGAGCCACGGGAAGCCGGCCATCCGCAGGGGAAGCTCCGTCCCGTCGCGGTCAGCGCGGAGGCGCAGCGCGAGCTGGGCCAGGAGCGCCGACGTCCATACCAGCAGGCAGGTCGAGCCCACAATATTGAGCAGGACGGGAAGGACCATCTCGGGGAAAGCCAACTCCAGCACAACCGTGACAACGCCGTAGGCGACGCTGGCCAGGACTGCGACCACCGGAACCCGGGCCTTGGACACGGAGGCAAGCAGACGCGGCGCTTCACTGCGCTCAGCCAGGGAGTACGCCATCCGGGAGGCGCCGTAGAGGTTGGCGTTGAGGGCGGAGAGCAGTGCTGCGACGGCCACCAGGGTGATGGCGGTGGCCGCACCGGGCATGCCGGCGGCCTCCAGCACGGCGGCAAACGGGCTCTTCAGCCCTGCCGAACCCACCGGAACCACCGCCGCGATAACGAAGATCGCACCGATGTAGAACACCAGAATGCGCCACAGAACCGTCCGGACTGCCTTCTTCACACTGCGGGCAGGCTCCGCCGTCTCAGCTGCCGCCACGGACACGATCTCGGTGCCGCCGAACGCGAAAGCCACCACGAAGAGTGCCGTGGCAATCCCGGCGAAACCGTCGGGCGCGAACCCGTCTCCGGTGAAGTTGGCCACGCCCGGCGACTGGACACCCGGCAGCCAGCCGAAGAGCAGGGCCGCGCCCACCAGGAGGAACCCGACGATTGCTGCCACCTTGAGCAGGGCGAACCAGAACTCGAATTCGCCGAAGTTCTTCACGCTGGTCAGGTTCACGGCGGTGAGCACCACGATGAACACGAAGGCCATCAGCCACACCGGCAGGGCCGGGAAGATGGTGGCCAGCAGGCCTGCCGCACCGAGCGCTTCGGCCGCGATGACCACCACAAGCTGCAGCCACCACAGCCAGCCCACCGTGGCGCCGGCCACCGGCCCGTAGGCCTTGGCGGTATAGACGGAGAAGGCGGACTGCCGCATCACGTCTAGCGTCCGGGCCCCGTGGCTGAGCGGTTGGATGGCGGCCAAGCAGGAGGCGAAGGCGGCCGTGGCGGGCTAGCTGTCGCGAGCGCGTGCGTCCGGTGGGCCCTGCATGCCGGATCTATACCAAGCGGCGCGCAGGCGATTCCCCCCCCACCCCCCCGGATGGCACGAAAAAGGAGGCCGATAACGACACCCGGTGTCGCCGTCGGCCTCCTTTTATTGCCCGGCGGTGGTGCTATCCCCCGCAAGGCGCTGGAGCCTAGGCCGCCGTTGGCAGCGTCACGTAGCTGCCCTCGATAACCTTGGCGGCAACGACGGGCGTGCCGCCTACTCTGACATAGCTGCCACGGGTGACGGGGGTCAGGTTTCGGGCGCCAGCGACGGTGACATAGCTGCCCTCAACTCCGACGGGGACGCTGCCGGCCGGGAGAGTCACGTAGCTGCCGCCGCGCACTGCGGTGTCAGCGACAGTGGTAGCGGCCGTAAGGGTGGGGTCGGCGGTGGATGAGGAGGTCTCGGGGCGTTTGGTCAGCAAAGTCATGGGTTCTCCGTTGGGTTTCGGGATGAGGGCTATACAGGTTCTTGTGCCGCTCAAGCAGGAGGGCGGTTGCGCGTTGTGTCGCTTGCCCCGCTGGCCCGGGTGTCTTCACCGGTGCGGTACTCAAGGGCTACGGCGGCCTGTACTTAACCTTACAGGCTTATCGTGATCTACTCAGAATAAGGTGGGAAGACTCACGTTTACGCAAGGCGTGTGACCAAAACGGGGTATTGCTAGGTACGAGGGGTCAAAAGGGAGGAGCGATGACGGAAACAACAGTGGAACAGCCGACCGTCGAAAATGCGGTTCCGTGGAGCTGGACCGCGTCCCCGTCTGGGAAGCCAGGTACAGGCTGGGCGACGACCCCGAGGAGCTTGCCCACCGGATCGGCTGAGGTGGACCGGACGATTGACGAGCGCGTCTACGGCCTCGCGTCAATCACATCACAGTCGGCCTGTCAGCCGGTCCCCGTGCGTCGCCCTCGCCTCCTCATAACTGCTGTCGAAGGGCAGGGTGCGGGGAACGGTGCCGATCGAGATCAGCAGGAACGCGGGCAGCGCCAGCACCACCGTGCTGATGGCTCCGACCAGAGCACCGGGCGGCGGCCGATCCTGTCCGAGTGACGTCCCGTCAGCGGGATGCACAGGGACGAGGCTCCTGGGCGACGCGACGGTCATTGTCCGAGACCTTCACGCAGGGATAGACCGACGGCCATTCTCCGAGCGTCCGGGCCCCGTGCTGAGCGAGTGGCTGCAGGCCTCGCAGGCCGCAAAGGCGGCGGTAACGGGCTAGCTGATGCCCGCCGTCGATATACTCCAAACATGCCAATCACACGCCTCGACATAGGCAGCCACACACAGCCGTCCACCCTTGAGCAGCACGGGGGCGATCTGTGAGCGGCGGTCTCGTCGCCCTGCTGGATGACGTAGCAGCCCTTGCCCGTATAGCGGCCGCCTCGGTGGACGACGTCGCTGCCGGAGCGGCCAAGGCGGGGGCGAAGGCAGCCGGCGTCGTAATCGATGACGCCGCCGTTACCCCGCAGTACGTGTCCGGGGCGGACCCCTCCCGCGAACTGCCGATGATCAAGCGGATCTTCTGGGGCTCTCTCCGGAACAAACTGCTGATCATCCTGCCGGCCCTGCTGCTCGTCAGCGCCTTCGTCCCATGGGCCATCCCGTTCATCCTCATGCTGGGCGGCACCTACCTTTGCTACGAGGGTGCCGAGAAGGTCTGGCACAAGCTCCGGGGCCACCACACCGCAGAGGAAGATGCGCCGGCGGTTGAACGCGGCCCGGAGGCCGAGGCCAAGGTCGTCAAGGGCGCCATCACCACCGACTTCATCCTGTCCTGCGAGATCATGGTCATCTCGATGAACGAGGTGGCCCAGGATTCCTTGCTGTCACGGGCGATCATCCTGGTGGTCGTGGCCCTCGTGATTACGGTGGCCGTGTATGGTGCCGTCGCCCTCATCGTCAAGATGGACGACATCGGGATGCACCTGGCCGCTAAAGATTCCTCGGGCTCCAAGCGCTTCGGGGAGCTGCTCGTCAAGGGGATGCCCGCCGTGCTGGCCGGGATAACCTTCATCGGAACGATCGCCATGCTGTGGGTTGGCGGCCACATCATGCTGCAGGGGGCCTATGACCTCGGCTGGCACGGCCCGTATGACCTGGTCCATGTCCTCGAGCACCCCTTCGAGGGGACCGCGGTGGTGGGCGGCTTCCTGGCCTGGCTCGTGAACACGTTGTGCTCGGCAGTCATCGGACTCGCCTGGGGCATCGTGGTCATGGCTATCGTGCATCCGCTGCTCAAAGTGCTGCCGTTCGGCAAGAAGAAGGGCGGGCACGAGGAGGGCGACATCCGCGCCGAACTTGCCGGCTACCGGCCGGCGAAACGTGACGCCGATCGCGACGCTTAGCCAGCCGCCCGGCAGAAACATCGCTCCGCGGTTACAGGTGCCGCCGCAGCACTCCTGCTTTGCGCAACGGTGAGGCTGTTCCGTAATTCCGTAATTCCGTAATTCCGTAATTCCGTAAGGCGTGACAGAACAAGGACGCAGTACCGAACTTGAGGACGCGGGACTGCCGCTGACGGCACTGGCCCGGGGCGGTGGGCTATGAGTATTCACAGGTCCACCACCTAACATGTCCCACATGAAGGCTGCCAGGGACGCCCGCTCTGCCGCCGTGGTGATCAACGCCGGATCACGCCGAGGGGCGGCGTACGAACTTGCGGTGGACACGATGCGCCAGGCAGGCGTGCCGATCTCCTCCGTGCACCACGTGCTGTCCGGGGGCGATCTGGCCCGGACGCTTGATCGAGTGATTGCGGACGGGCACGACCTGGTGGTTGTCGGCGGCGGCGACGGGACCGTGTCCTACGCCGCGGGGCGAGTTGGCGGCACCAACGTTGTGCTCGGCGTTCTTCCGCTGGGCACCGCCAACGACTTCGCCCGCACGCTGGAGATACCCAACAATCTGTCCGAGGCGTGCGCTGCCGTCGCGGACGGGAAGGTGGTGGACATCGACCTGGGCCGGGCGAACGGTGAGCCCTTCCTCAACGTCGCGTCCGTGGGCCTGTCGGTGGCAGTTACCGAAGCTCTCAGCCCACGTCTGAAGCGGTACATAGGGCCGCTGGCCTACGGCATTGCCACCCTGCGGGCTTATGCCGGGCACAAGGCGTTCCGGGCCCGTCTCGAGTTTCCCGAGGGGGACCACGAGCCGATGGAGCTCGAAAACCTGCTTCAGGTGGCCGTCGGCAATGGCCGGCATTACGGCGGCGGCAACACGGTCTCCCCCACGGCAGGGATCGACGATCACACTCTTGACATCTACGCCATCCTGGCGGCGCCGCTCCGGGAGCACGTGAAGATCGCACGGTTGCTCAGGGACGGAAGCTTCATCGAACACGACCGGGTGCACCACCTGACCAGCCGACATGTCCGGCTGGTCACCGAGCAGCCGCTGCCCGTGAACCTCGACGGCGAGATCGCGACCAGCACGCCGACCGATTTCACTGTCCAGCGCAACGCCGTCCACGTGGTGGTCCCCCGGAGCAGCACCAGCGCGTTGTTCGACGGACCTGGCGCCGCGAACTGGCCGTCCAGTTGAAAGCCAGCACGATGCTGCGCCAGTGGTCCCTGAAATTCCCCGCCGGACCGGCAGAGCGGAACACGTGGCCGGTCTCGTGAGCCGCAGGAGCTCTGACTCTGGAACGAGATATCCAGCCTAGATGTTCAACAGAAACAGAATTGCTAATGCCGATTTGGGACGAATGAGTTGTCCTGCTCACATCACCGTCGGCCTGTCAGGCCGGTCCCCATGCGACGCCCTCGCCTCCTCGTAACTGCTGTCGAACGGCAGCGTGTCCATCTCCAGCAGGGGGTTGTGGTCCTGCGTCGCCACGAGCTCGCGTGCGGCTTCGTCCGAGTCCACGCTGGGCATGGACCCGGGCAGATGCCGCTTGGCGGACTCCGGCAGGAAGTAGATGGCCACCGCCGCGATGGCCGATGTCACCATGAGGTAGTACGCCGGCATCAGGTCGTTGCCCGTCGCCTGGATGAGGGCGGCGATGATGAACGGGGCAGTCCCGCCGAAGATCGCCACGGCGAAGTTGTAGGCGATGCCCATCGCGGAGTAGCGGTGCGCCGTGGGGAACAGTGCCGGCAGCGCCGACGCGAGAATGGCCACGAAGAACGCCACCGGAAACGCGACCATCGACAGGCCGGCAAGCGTGGCGGGAACCGTGCCGATCGAGATCAGCAGGAACGCGGGGAGCGCCAGCACCACCGTGCTGACGGCGCCGATCCAGAGCACGGGGCGGCGGCCGATCCTGTCCGAGAGGCGTCCCGTCAGCGGGATGCACAGGGACATGACCACCAGCACCGGAACGGTCAGCAGCGTCCCGTGGATTTCGTCGTAGCCCTTGTTGGTGGTGAGATACGTGGGCATGTAGGACGTGAGCGCGTAGCCCACGGTATTGCCGGCGGCCACGAGAATCATGGCCAGCAGGATGCGGCGCCAGTGGTCCTTGAAGATTCCGACCGGGCCCACGGGACGCAGATCGTCGCCGGTCTCGTGGTGCTTGGCGGCCACGGCTTCCGCCTCCTGCGTTGCCATGAAGGCAGGCGACTCCTCGATCTTCATGCGGAAGTAGATGGCCACGATGCCCAGCGGGCCAGCGATCAGGAACGGGATGCGCCAGCCCCAGGCCTCCATCTGCCCCTGCCCCAGGATCAGCTGGAGCGCGGACACGAGCGCGGCGCCCAGCGCGAAGCCAAGGTAGCTGCCCATGTCCAGGAAGCTGACGAAGAAGCCGCGGCGGTGGTCCGGCGAATGCTCGCAGACGAAGGTGGTGGCACCGGAGTACTCGCCGCCGGTGGAAAAGCCCTGGACCAGCTTGGTGACCACCAGCAGCACGGCAGCCCAGATGCCCAGCACCGCGTATCCGGGAAGCAGGCCGACGGCGAACGTCGCCGCTGCCATCATCATCAGGGTCATGGCGAGAACCTTCTGCCGGCCGATCTTGTCGCCCAGCCAGCCGAAGAAGATGCCGCCCAGGGGCCGGGCGATGAACGTCGCACCGAAGGTTCCGAGCAGGAAGAGGTTCTGCACTGCCCTGTCCGCCTCGGGCAGGAACACCGGCCCCATGGTGGTGATCAGGTAGCCGAACACGCCGACGTCGTACCATTCCATGGTGTTGCCCACGATGGTGCCGCCGAGTGCCTTCCGCAGGGTGCGGTGGTTGACGACGTTAATGTCGGACACACGCAGCCGCCGCTGCTGCAGGGGTCGCTCGGTCATGGCTCGGTCACCGTCCCTGTCATCAGGTTGGGCACGCGCCGCCAGTTGCCGGCATCCTCATTTGGTGGAGGCCCAACTCTCCGACCATCTTCCCACTGCCCGACTGGTACAAACAACGAAAACCGCAGCCGACGCACACTGCCCGGGCTGCGCCGTCGTCCGTTCCTCCGGGTTGCTATCTCCGGCTCAAGCGCTCAAGCGACTACAAGACCACATGGCCGCTCACCCACGGGACCTACCCGTCACTGACGCATGCCCGGGTTGACTGGGATAGGCTCGCTTGCGACCAAAACGAGCATCGACTCCAACTGTAAGGGCTGGGAATTCCTTGGATCTACTGGGCAGCATGAGCCGCGACCAACTCAGCATTTCTTCTTGGGTTGCGGCCGCCGTCTTCGCGCTTGCGGTCGGTGTTTGGCGTCCCCGAAGCCTTCACTGGACCGTGCTTGGTGCAATCCTGCTCTTCGCGGCACTCAACGCCGGTGCCGGGATCTACGTCCTGAGCCATGTCGGTGACCCGCGCTGGTCTGCGGGGGAACAGCCGCTGAGTGCTCCGTCGTTTTCCGGGACGCCCATGGTGGGGCAGTTTCTCGGCCCCCTGGACGACTCTCTAAACGCAGTGGTCGGCGGGGTGAACGACTTCCTGGCGTTCAAGCAGGCGCTGCCCATAGCTCTGGGCTTCTTTGGCACGTCCGGCTGGGCGCTTCTGGTGTCGTTTCCGCTTGGCATTCTCGCCACAGTCGTCAGTTACGTCGTGGAGAGGCGCCGAAAGGCGGACTTCGATAAATACCGTGCCGCGGTTGATCAGCTCAAGGTTGAGCTTGAGCAGGTCAAGCGGCAGATCTCCTCAGGGAATTCCGCCAGCACGGCACTCCCTGCAGGGAATGTGGCCACCGGTGTGCCGCCCCGGGCTGACCCGCAGGGGATGATACAGAGAGGCGAAGGACCTCAATAGGGGCCTGCACAGGGAACCGGCGCCCCGGTGCGCGGGATAATGGAGGCATGACCGACCGGGATCACGACGAGGATCTGTGGCAGGAGTTCGATCGCCTCCCTCCTGCAGGTCCTGACCGCGTCCAGGGATTACCCGGCGGACTGCCGCAGGGCTTTGGCTTCCGCACGGGCGTGCGCAGTGCAAGGGTTGCCCTTGGGTTCGCCGTTTACGCCCTGGCCCTTGGCACCATGCTGGTCCTCACCGGCGCGATCGTGTTCATCAGCCAGGAGCAGTGGCTGCCGCTCGGACTGATGGTGCTGATCGAGGCCGTCTTCGTCTTGGCCTTCAGCCGGCTGGCGCGGCTGGCCCGCAACCGGCGCTCCGCCGAGTAATCGCTCAGGCCCAGCCCCTCCGATTTGCCCTCGGCTCTACTTCCCGGGCGTTGTAAACACGGTTCCACCGAGCTTCTGCTGCAGGTCAGCCGCGCTGTTGGTGTTGACCGTCCAGTTTTTCCCGACAAGTACCTTCATTTCGACGTACTCGCCGAAGGACTTCCAGAGATTCAATTGCTCGTCCTTGGACGTGTCCGATGCGTAGGTGGCCATGACCAGATCATCACCACAGCTTCCCGAGGAGGCGGCGAGCTTTGTCGAATTGTGCTCGTCCCACGCCGAACATTCGAGCCCAGCCCCCACCACCGCATCTTTCAGCGCCGAGACCGTGCCGTAACTTCCTCCATCGGCGGGCGGCTGATCTGGGGAAGGGGTCGCGGTAGGAGCCGCTGCCGGAGCACACCCTCCCAAGGCCGCTGCCAGTGTTGCTGCCGCCCCGGCAGTCATAAATGCTCTAGCCCATGCGGACTTCCCCATGAATTTCTTGCTCTCCCTCGGAATCTTCAATCCAGCGATGGCACGTACCAGCAGGCCAAGTGTCAGCAGCGCTAACGGCAGTCTCCAGCTATTTGGGCTTCGGCGGGAACTCCCGCCGAACTGGTGGCTCACTCGGCCGCGAGTCGGCACGCTGCCACGGGTGCGCCGACCTTGGGTGTCAGCTTGCCCAAGTCACTGTTGAAGGTCTCGATCTTCCGAGTAGCTGCCTGCAGCCCCGCGGTGTCGAAGGTGCCAGCCGCTTGCACGGCGTCGTTCGCCATTGCCGGGTACGTGGAGAACAGTTCAATTGCCTCTTGCGTCACATCCAGTGCCTCGATGCACGACGGCGGCGTGACCTCCTTGACTACCTCGACTTCGACTTCCTTCTCGACAATCTTCTCCTGCACCACAATCTCAGGCTCGGGCTTGGCGCCCACGCCAGCCCCAAATCCCAGGACTAGGCCAGCGACAGCCAGGCCGGCCGGCAGCAGCCGTTTCCGCTTACGCTTCTCTGGCTCCTGTGCCGCCTGCGGTGCGGCCGGCAGAGCCACCTGACCGTGGGCAGGCTGTGTGGACGACTGGTAGGGGGTTGGTCCGTCGTATTGATCACTCATTGCGTTCCTTCTTTTGGGAATCTAGAAGGTGTACTCGTAGCCGGTGCCGAAGTCGCTCTTGACCAGGAGCGTTCCACCGGGCTGCGGCACGTCGATGACGATGATCCCCGAGGCTTTTTGATCGGGGCCGACGCCAGCACTGGGGAAGGTCTCGGCGTCGGGCAGACATCCGTATGTCCCCACGGTTGACAGCGACCCGTTGAATGTAGTGCCGTTCTTGGCAATGAACTTGAAGTCATGAGCGCTAATGCTGAACGTCGGAAAGCTCGACTCGGCCAGCGCGGGCAGGGTCTGTACGGTGACCTTCACGAACACGATGTTGCCGTTTGTGGGCGGTTGGACGTACTCCCCGGTGCATACGCCCTTCTTGATCGAGTCCACTGTGAACTTAGCGGTCTCCTTGTCGGTGAGCTGGTCAGTCTGCGTGGCAAATGCCTTGCTGCCAGCAGTCATGACGTAGTTGCCGCGGGATGATTTGGCCGGACCCGTGGGCTTGGGAGTCTCGACCTGCTTCTCCACAGCTTCAGCTGTCGGTGCCGTACCGGACGCTGCCCCATTGCTGCCGCCACATGCGGCCAGGGACATGGCGGACCCGATTAGGGCAAGGGTGACCAGGGACTTGGAGTACTTCATTGTGTGTTGCCTCTTTCACCATAAATAAAGGCCCGGCAAGTAGCCGGGCCCTTTTTCTAAAGCCGAATTTGTCTCTCGTGAGGAGCTTATTTCTCCGGCAACCAGGGAAAACTAAAACTGCGCGATCTTGGGGAAACGCTGATTCATTCTTGAGCCAATCTTGAGGATGCTCGTCACATTTGGATTTCCGTGCTCAACGATCGGAACACCAAGGACGGATATCCCGGCCGCACGAAGCACCGCCAGGACGCACGCGTCAGAGCAGCCAACACCGTGTGTAACTGTATGTCTGGGGCGCCATGCAGGAACCGCGGTCGGGCCAAATAGCGGCACACGCGCCTTAGCCCAGCTCCGCACTCACGGCGTTTGCCGCCGTCGTCCTCCTTAGGCCGCCTTCCGCTCACGCCACAGCAGAGACACCACGAACGTCACCGCGCAGAGGCCGAGCATCACCAGCACCATGCGGCCCCAGTTCTCCTGGGTGACGCCGGTGCCGTAGAAGATGCCGATCATCACGGTGGCGCTGATGGCGCCGACGTACCGGCAGGTCTGGAAGATCCCGGCGGCCACTCCCCTGTCCTCCGGCGCGGCGGACAGGTACAGCCCCTGGTTGGAGGCGATGCTGACCGACCCGTACGGCACGCCCATCAGGGCCGTCAGCACCAGCACGAGCAGGACGGCGAACGACGCCGTCAGCAGCCAGAGTGCCGCTGCCGCCAGTGTCAGAAGCACGACGCCGGCAATCAGCACCCGCCGCACACCGAACCTGTCGATCGCACGCACGGCGAGCGGCGTGACGACCACGGACATCGCCGCCAGCGGCAACATCAGCACGCCCACCAGACCGGGGTTGTAGCCGGCCGCTTCCTGCAGCAGCTGGGGAAGGCCGAAGAACGCGAAGTAGTAAACAGCGCTGAACACCGTGAAGCCCAGGTACACAAGCAGCAGCGGGCGGTTCCTGCCGAGCAGCCGCAAGTCCAGGAACGGCCGGTCGAACCGCAGCTCCCGCCAGGCGAACAGCACGGCCAGGACCATGGCGCCGCCCAGCAGCCACCAGCGGTAGCCGGGCAGCGCGTTCAGCAGGCCCATAAGCAGCAGCACCATGCCGCCCGTGAATGCGAGGATGCCGGGGATGTCGGAGTCGCGGAGCAGGGTGGCGATGCTGCCGTGCTCCCTGCGCTCGTCCGGCGGGGCGGCCTTCCGGACAATAAGCAGGGCGGCCAGCGCCAGCGGCACATTGATGAGAAACAGCGCCTGCCAGCCGACCAGGCTCACCAGCAGCCCGCCCACCACCGGGCCCACGGCTGCCCCGGAGGTGTTGGCCATCTGGATGCGGCCCAGCGGCCTTGTGGATGTCGTGTCAGCCAACCGCGCCAGGGTGCCGACCATGACGACGGCACTCGGGTACGCCGTCGCCGTCCCCAGCGCCATGAGCGCGCGGGCGATGCAGACGAACACAAAGTTGGGCGAGAACGGGGCCAGCGCACAAGACACTGCCACCAGCCCCATGCCGAGCATGAAGAGCTTCCGCGGCCCGAACCTGTCAGCAAGCCTGCCCATCAGCGGCTGGCCTGCGGCTGACGTGATGTAGAAGGCGGTAATCACCCAGGTGACCGTGGCGACATCCAAGCGGAAGTCCTCGCGCAGCACCACCAGGGCGACGGCGATCATCGACGAGTTCAGGGGGTTCAGGGAAGTGCCCAGGCTGAGGCCTGCCACGGCGAGGCCGGTGCGGGGAGAGTTGCTCACGGCAACAGTCTTCCGCACAGTGCCAATTCTTCACGAACCTCGTGACTTTCAGTCGCATTGCTGGCCAGCCCGCGACAAGAAGGCAATGGCGGAGTTTGGCGCGCCGCGCCTCTCTGCTCCACCGTAGGCGGTCTGTCAGACTAGCGCCATCTCCGCAAAAACTGCCGTCGACGAGAATGCCGAATTATCAATGTCCGTCACCTGGAGTCGGAGATCCTTCGCCCCTGGGATTTTGAGGTTGATCTGGGCTGGACTCTCACCCACTTTTATCTGCTTTTCGAAGGCGACCCTGCCATCAACCAAGACCTGAAAGTTCGCTTCCTCTGTACTGTGTCCCCCATCGGCGATCCCAACCTTGCCGGTCAACAGGGTGTACTGGCCATCAAGGGCATAATCCCTTCGCGAGGTGCCGGCATCGTCACCCCACTGGGTTGCCACAACCAGGGAGTGGGTATAGGTCGCACCGCGCATCGTTCCTTGGCCGCTCTTCCAGAGACCTACCTCTGTGAGGGCCGACACTTCGGCAAGCCACTGCGGATTAGCCTTCGCCGCAGCCGGCGCTGACGACGCAGGCCCCGAGGGCGGAGCAGGTGAGGCCGTAACCGTTACTGTAGCTGTTGGGTTCGCGGGAGGTAAGAACGTGTCCGGAAGTGCGCCGATCCACGCTGCTCCCAAGGTTGCTCCCGCCCCGATTAGAGCACCGATAATGCCGAAAACGCCCTGTAGGACCACATGCCTCGTACTGCTTTGCTCGGTGGCCACGAAGCACTCCTTTTGTCAGTGGACGTACTGCAGAATAACGCGGCTCTAGGGACAATCCGCTGTATGGCGCGCTGTGACTTCGGCTTCAGACAATCAGCGCGACAATACGCCCGCCGTGCTGCCCTTCGAGTCGGTGCGGTGAGGTGGCGCACTTGCTGCTCTAGGCTCCACTTGCCACGGTGAAACTGCTGGCAATTTAGCCTTACCCCAGCCGCCGCTGCCGGAACATAGGAAACTGCTCCCGCACCCGTGCCACCGTCCGCAGCGAAACCTCCACCGTCCGCACCCCCGGCTCCAGCCCCAGGTCAGCCTCGATGTACCCCATCGGATCCACCAAGACACTCCGGCCCACGGAGACCGGCGGCGCCTGGCAGACCCCTGCCACATACACACTGTTCTCGATGGCCCTCGCCGCATTCAAAGAAAGCCACTGCTCCGTCTTGTGCGTGCCCGGCACCCAGGACGAGCAGACCAGCAAAACCTGCGCGCCGGCGTCGGCCAGTGACCTGGCCAGCTCCGGGAACCGCAGGTCATAGCAGGTCATCAGGCCGAACAGCGCTGCCCCGGACTCGAACACCACCGGCTCGGTGGACGGGCCCGGCTTGATGAACGTCGACTCCCCGAAGCCCTGCGCGTCGAACAGGTGGATCTTCCGGTACACGGCGAGCCGCTCACCGGAAGGCCCGAAGGCCACCAAAGTGTTGTACGCCTTGCCAGGTTCCGCAGAGGTTTCCACCACGCCCGCCACCAGCGTGATGCCGTGGCGGGCCGCGGTGGCTGCAAGTTCCTTGCAGATGGGGCCGTTTAGCGGCTCGGCCACGGCCGGGAACGTGGCGTCCACGATCTTCTTCTCGAACGTGGCGTACTCGGGGAAGGCCACCAGCGTGGCGCCATCGGCGGCGGCGGCCGCGGCGAACCGGTCGATCATGGCCAGGTTCGCCGCGATGTCCGTGCCGGACTCCAGCTGCCCGAGCGCTATCCTCACGCCGGTTCCTCCAGTCTCGTCAGCATCCAGTACAGAAAACCTAGGCGGCGGCCTCCACGGTGGCCTTCTCCGTCGTCGTCATTTCTGGCGGCGCGGCACGGAACCCGCGCGTGATCAGCGCCAGGACCACCACGCCGAGCGCCAGCCAGGACAATCCCAGCGTAATGGCGTTGCTGTCCAACTGGGAGAGCAAGTAGGCACAGACGATGGCGCCCACGGCCGGGACCGCCACGTAGGAGACGGCGTTCAGCTGCTCCCCCGCCCGGCGCCGGCGCACGTAGTGGAACACCACGGACGCATTGACCAGGGTGAAGGCGGTGAAGGCGCCGAAGTTGATGAACGACGTCGAGGTGGCCACGTCCAGGAAGATCGCGATCAGGCCCACGATGCCGGTGACCACCAGGTTCACCACCGGAGTGTGGAACTTCGCGCTGAGCCGGCCGAAGACCGCCTTGGGCAGGACCGAGTCGCGGCCCATGGCGTAGATCAGGCGCGAGGCGCTGGCCTGCGCGGCGAGGCCGGAGGCGAACTGCGCCACCACCAGCCCTGCGAGGAACACCGCCCCGAAGAGCTGCCCGCCGATCTGCAGCGCGATGGCGCTGGCCGCGGAGGCGGAGTCCTCGAACACGCCGCCCGGGTGGACCAGCTGCGTGACGTAGGAGACGGCCACGAAGATGCCGCCGCCGATCAGCGCGATGAGCATGATGGCGCGGGGCACGTTCCGGCGCGGATCCACGGTTTCCTCTGTGAGGGTGGTGACGGCGTCGAACCCCAGGAACGAGTACGCCGCGATGGCCGCGCCGGCGGAGATGGTGGCGAAGCTGGACGTGCTGTTGAAGAACGGCTCCGTGCTGGCCAGCCCGCCCGCGCCGGAGGTGGACACCACGTTGCCGATGGCCAGCACCACGAAGAACACGATCACCAGCAACTGGAACGCCATCAGCACGTAGTTCGCCTTGTCCGCCACCTTGATGCCCAGGATGTTCAGCACCGTGGTGATGAGGATGAAGCCCACGATCCACAGCCACATCGGCACGCCCGGGAACTGCGCGCTCAGGTAGGAGGAACCGATCAGCCAGATCACCATGGGCAGGAAGAGGTAGTCCAGCAGGATCGCCCAGCCCACAAGGAAGCCCACCCGGGGATCGATGGACCGGCGCACGTACGTGTAGGCGGAGCCGGCCACCGGGTACGCCACCGCCATCCGGCCGTAGCTGTGCGCCGTGAACAGCATGGCCACCATGGCCACGAGGTAGGCCGACGGCGCCGCCCCGCCCGTGGTCTCGGCGATGAGGCCGAAGATGGCCAGGACAATCAGCGGGGTCAGGTACGCCAGGCCGAACAGCACCAGCGAGGGCAGCTTCAGCGTGCGGGTCAGGGTTGGTGTGGTCACGTGGGTTTCCTTAGGCATTGAAAGTAGCGGGCGTCCAGGTCAGCGGATTGATCCGGCCCTGGTAGACGGGCAGTTCGACGGCGGCCTCGCCGTCCCGGAACTGGGACCAGGGACGGTTGAGGTTCTCCGTCCCGTGGGTGCGGACGTGCTCGACGGCGGCCAGGTCCAGGTCCGCTGTCAGCAGCACCGGGCTATCGCCGTCGGCTTCCGTGATGGTGTTGCCCTCGGGGTCGACGATGATGCTGTGGCCCTTGCCGGTGGGGCCGGCGCAGTTGACGCTGACCACGAACACCTGGTTCACGATGGCGTTCGCCTTGGCCAGCACCAGCTCCTGCCGGCGGTCCGGGGTGGTGGTCTTGACGACGTTGAGGATCACCTCGGCGCCCATCCACGCGAGCTGGCGGGACACCTCCGGGTACCAGGCGTCGTAGCAGATGTTCAGGCCCACCCGGCCCGTGCCGGCCAGGTCCACTGTGGTGAACCGGTCGCCGGGGTCATACGGCTCGAACGGGCGCCACGGGAAGATCTTCCGGTAGTAGCCGGCCAGCTCCCCCTCCGGTGACAGCACCAGCTGGGTGTTGAACAGCTGGCCTTCCAGGCCCCGCTCGCAGACGCTGCCCGGGACCAGCCAGATGCCCAGGTCCGCGGCGAGCTCTTTTAGTTCCTTGACGCGCGGGCCGTCCAGCGGCTCGGCCGAGTCCTGCAGGGCCTCGGTGCGCTGCCGGTCCGGGGTGCCGTCGCCGAACAGGTGAAGCTCCGGAAAGACCACCAGTTTGCTGTCCGGCTTGGTGTTGAGGGCTGCCTTGACCTCGTCCGCGAAGGCCGAAACGGGTTCGCCGATGAGCCGGGGCGCGGCCTGGGCAGCTATGAGGGGAAGGATGCGTTGCATGGGTTTGTCTCCGCGTTGGGGTGTGATCTGAGTTATATTAGATCAGAATGATCCAATAATGGGAAGGGGCTGCGGATGGGCCGTAAAGTAGCGGATATGACCCGTCAGTTGGAGGACACCCCCGGCGCCTCCCCTACCGGCGCCTCTAGTGCGGCCGCGCCGGGTGGGGCCGGGAGCATCGGGGCAGGGGCGCTCGCCGGCATCGACCGCCGGAGCGCCATCGACGCCGTGCGCCTGCGCATCGGCATGGCCATTTCGCTGGGACTGCTGAAGCCCGGCGAACGCCTGCCTGATCAGGAGGACGTGGCGCTGGGCCTGTCGGTCAGCCCGATCACGGCCCGCCGCGCACTGGCGAGCCTCGCGGACCAGGGCGTTGTTGTCCGCCGTCGCGGCCGGGCCGGCGGGACGTTCGTGGCGGAAGAGCCGCCGCGTCAGGTTCTGGCAGAGTTGACCGCGTCGCCGGCAGAGTCACAGGCCGTGAACCGGCTGGTGGACCGGCGGCTGCTCTTCGAATGCGCGGTGACCCACTACGCCGCCGTCAACGCCACCGCGGAACAGCTGGACGAACTCGAGCGGCTGACCCGGGACATGGCCGCGTCCACGGACTGGTCGGGCTACCACCAGGCGGACGAGCAGTTCCACCAGCTGGTGGGCACGGCGTCAGGGCTGGGGACCGCCGTCGAGGTTTACCACGAGACGCTCGCCGAGCTCTACGCCTACTTCATCCCCTACCCCATCGAGCTGCTGCACAAATCCAACTGCGACCACGTGGCCCTGGTGGCGGCCCTGCGGGCGGGCGACATTCAAAGCGCCGTGGAGGTCTCCCGCAAGCACGTGGACATCCTGCACCGGACCATGTTTATGGGTTTGGCAGCGCGAACGGACAGTTGAGGCCCTCACTGACCGTGCGTCCGTTGCCGCCGCGCGGCGGCCTTGGCATACTGCGTGCATGCGTTCGCTTCCAGCCTCATCCGCCGAGGACGTCCTCAACCAGCCGGTGCGGATCCAGTTCGACGCCTTCCTCGATGAGCACCGCAACAGGCTCAATGCCTGCCTTGACGGGCTGACGGAGGAGCAGGCCCGCCGCCCTTTGGTGCCCTCCCGGACCACGCTGCTGGGACTGGTCAAGCACGCCACCTTCGTCGAAAAGGTCTGGTTCGATGAAGCCATCACGTGCCGCCCGCGCGCAGAGATCGGCATCCCCGCCACCCCGGACGAGTCCTTCATTCTGGCGGAGCAGGACACCGTCGCCACCATCCAGGCCGCCCACCGCGACGCCTGTGAGGCATCGCGCCGGGCGGTATCCGCGCTGCACCTCGACGACCTGGTCCACGGCAACAGGCGGGGCCCGCTCCCTCTCCGCTGGGTGTACCTGCACATGCTGCGCGAACTCGCCCAGCACTGCGGGCACGCCGACATCCTTCGCGAGCAGATCCTCAGCCGCTGACAGCATTCCCGCGGGACACAACAACAAGACAGCCCGGCCAGTAGCCGTCAGGCCCCTCCGGACCGTCCCTCCCCCGCTGGCGCCCAGGCATAAGCATGCCACCCACTCCTAGCCAGATTGCGTAAAAGCAAGATAATGTATTCTTTGTCAAAGGATGCATATCTTCGTGCCTGCCAAGCGGCCGGCAGGACAAATTGCATCAACATCCCGGGCGCGCTGCCGCCGCGAAAGGAACCACCATCATGAACTACGCAAGCTTCGTATCCGCAGACGGCTCCCCCACCTGGGGCATCATCGCCGACGGAAGGACCTACGATCTGGGACCCAGCGGAGCCAACCTTGCCCGCACCCTCCGCGCCGCCGTCGAACAGGGCATCTTCGGCACCGTCGGTGAAGAGTTCCGCAGCGCCCCTTCCCGCGAAGAGGCGGACATCGAGTTCCTGCCCGCTGTTACTGATCCGGGCAAGATCATCTGCATCGGCGTGAACTACCGCAGCCACCAGGAAGAATCCGGCAAGACGGAGCAGAAGGCCCCCACCGTCTTCACCCGCTTCGCGGACTCCCAGATGGGCCACCTGCAGCCGGCCCAGATGCCGGCCACCACCACCAAGTTCGACTACGAAGGTGAAATGGCCCTGGTCATCGGCAAGGAAGCGTTCCATGTCGCAGAAGAGGATGCCTTTGACTACGTTGCCGGCTACGCCGCCTACAACGATCTCAGCGTCCGCGACTGGCAGCTTGCTGCCACCCAGTGGATCCCCGGCAAGAACTTCCCCGGCACCGGCGGTTTCGGCCCTTACCTCGTGCCGGCCGCCGACCTGGGCGACGTCAACAGGCTCACCCTGGAAACCCGCGTCAACGGCGACATCCGGCAGAAGGCCTCCGTGGCCGACCTGTACTTCACCATTCCGCAGCTGATCGCCTACGTCTCCGGCTTCACCAGGCTCTCCCCGGGCGACGTGATCGTCACCGGCACCCCCGGCGGCGTGGGCCTGTTCATGGAGCCGTCCGGCCTGCTCTCCGAAGGGGACGTCGTCGAGGTGGAAATCACCGGCCTGGGCACCCTGAAAAACACGGTGGAGCTGGTGTCCTGACGGGGACCCTGTTCCCGCCGCCCCGACTGCACTCATCCTAGGAACGGAACTTTGATCGGCATGGACAAAATCATTGAAACCGACGTACTGGTCATCGGGGCTGGCCCCATTGGCCTGGCTGCGGCGAACCTGCTGGCGGACCAGGGCGTGCACGTGATGCTCGTTGAACGCCATGCCGGTACCAGCGATGAACCGCGGGCCATCAGCGTCACCGATGAATCGCTGCGCGTCATGCAGCAGATCGGCATTCTGGACCGGCTCACGCCGGAGATGCTCATGGACACCGGCGCGCGCTACTTCGGCCGGAAAGAACAACTGCTGGCGGAGGTCCACCCGGCCAGTCCCCGGCTGGGCCAGCCCGGGAAGTCGCAGTTCGACCAGCCCGTCATGGAATCACTGCTGCTTGAGGCCGCCCGGAGCCGTCCGCTGATCGACGTCCGCTTCAACACCGAAGCGTTCCGCATCACGGACGGCCCGGGGCATGCGCACACAGTACTGGTCGACCAGGACGGCAAGCACACCGTCCGCTCCCAATGGGTGGTGGCGTGCGACGGCGGCCGCAGCCCGGTCCGCTCCCAGCTCGGCATCCCGATGGAAGGTTCCACGCAGGTCCAGAAGTGGATCGTGGTGGACATCATCAACACGCCGGGTGAACCGGAACGGTTCTCCGAGTTCCACTGCAACGGGACACGTCCCGTCGTCGTGGTTCCCGGAGTCCACGGCCGCCGCCGCTACGAGTTCATGCTCCTCCCCGGCGAGGAGGCCGCAGCGGTGACGTCTTCGGAGGCCATCATCAAGCTCATCGCGCCCTTCCAGACGATTGCGGCTGAGGACATCCGCCGCGCGGCCGTCTACGTGGCCCACCAGCGCGTGGCATTGAACTACCGCGTGGGGCACGTCCTCCTCGCCGGGGACGCCGCCCACATGATGCCTCCGTTCGCCGGGCAGGCCCTCAACGCGGGCATCCGCGACGTCGCCAACCTTGCCTGGAAGGTCGCTGCAAACGTCCAGGGCACCGGCACGGAGGCCCTAGTGGACACCTACCAGTCGGAGCGGCGTCCGCACGCGGTGGACATGGTGCGCCTCTCGCACCGGATCGGCAAAGTGGTGATGAACATCAACCCGGCGCTGACCGCCATCCGTGACGCCGTCATCATCGCATCCGGCATCGTTCCCGCTGCCAAGGGCTGGCTCGCCGGCATGAAGTTCCTCAAGCAGCCGCACTTCACCGACGGCTGCGTGGCGGACCTCGGCAGCGCAGGTTCCAGGTGGGCAGCCGCGCTGGTGGGCCGCTCCCTTTCCCAGCCGCAGGTCACGCTGTCCACCGGCGACGCCGTCCCCCTGGACACGGTCCTCGGTACCGGCTGGGCACTTCTGCACTTCCCCTACGATCGCCGCGCACCCCTTGAGGTCCGGCGGCTGGGCACCGTGGAGAACGACGACGGCACGCACCTCGCGCTGACAGGCGTCACGGCCGTCACGGACAGCAGCGGCGCGTTCGCGGCTGTCGCCGGCAGCGGTACGACCCTCGTGGTACGGCCGGACCGCTATGTCGCAGCAGCCACCACTCCCGACACCGAGCAGGCGGCGTTCGAGGCGCTGGCCGCGTACGTGCCGCAGCTGGCCCGCCTGCGCCACACGGCAGCTGGAGTGCCGGTTGTGCGCTGACAGACCACGCAAAGGGAGGGGGGAGGCCTCGCGGCCTCCCCCCCTCTTTTTGCTGTCTGCATCCCCACTAAGTGGCAGCTCAGGGCGTTCCCCGCGCTGGGAACGCCCTGAACTGCTACCGAGTTGGGAAAGGCGCGAACGACGACGGCGGGGCCGCACCCACCGGGATCGGAATCCCTGGGTGCGGCCCCGCCGTCGCGGTTTGAAGCCGTTGCTTAGACCTCGCCGCCGTGCCGCTCGATGACGTCGCTGGCCAGCTGCTTGCCGAAGGAGGTGTGCAGGCGGAGGGCCTCGGCCGCCCGCTCGTGGTTACGGTCCTTCAGTGCCGCCGTGAGCTCGACGATGTGGCTGTGGTCCATCTTCCGGGCCCATTCTTCGCTGTTAAGGGCCTCGCGCCAGACCGTGCCGATGCCCAGGCGGCGGAACGCATCAGTGAGCTGGGCGGAGCCTGCCACGCTGACGAGCCGGTTGTGGTACTTCGCGTTCGTCTTGAGGAAGGTGTCCAGCGCTTCCTTGCCACCCTGGCGCAGCACGGCAAGCTCCTCCGTGAGGCGGCTCAGTTCCGCCAGGTCCTCGTCGGAGAACTTGTCGAAGTGGCTGGCGAGGACCCCGAGTTCGATCGTGAGGCGGCCATCATAGACGCTGTCCGTCAGCTGGCGGGTGATGGGAGCGGGCAGGAATTCCCCCCTGTCCCCCCGGGTGACCAGGGATTCGGCCGTTAGCTTCACCAGGGCATTGTGAACGTTGTGCGGATCGGACTTGGACTGGGCTGCGATCTCCACCGGATCCAGCGCGGAATGCAGCGGGGTGCGGCGTCCCAGCACCCAGTCCCGCACTGCATCGTAGGCCGCGAGTTCCTTGACCCTTTCCAGCCGTCCGAATGCACCGCGGAAGTAGGCCAGCGGCTCACCCGCGCTGGCCTTGGCGTCCGTGACCTCGCCGAGGAATACGGTGTGCGTCCCGCCGGTGGGAGTTTCCGCGATGCGGCAGACGATGGTGGCAAGGGCGCCGTCCAGCATGGGAACGCCCTCCGACGACAGGGTGACAGAGACTCCGTCGAACTTGTCTCCGCCTTTGCGCCCGAACTTCATGGCGAGGTCGCTCTGGTCCTCGGCCAAGATGTTGATACCGAAGATTCCGGCCTTCAGCACGGCGTCGTGCGTGGAGCTGGAGCGGTTAAGGCAGGCGAGCATCATGGGAGGCTCCATGGACAGCGACGACACTGCGGACGCCGTCGTGCCGTAAAACGCGCCGTCCACGACGGTGGTGATCACCGTGACGCCGCTCGCGAAGTGGCCCACAACGTGACGGAAAACAGCGGGATCAACGGCGATCTCCGCGGCGGGTACAACCTGATGTGCATTCACTTGATCCTCCTGGGATGTATTGCTGAAAAATGGGGTGTGAAGAGTCTGATGAGAGGTGCCAGGCTGTCCAGTTCCTCAAGGTGCTGGACGAGTTTTACCGCTTCCTCGGCATTCCTGCGCGGGGTCCTGCCGCCAAACTCGGCGTTGGCGTAGTACTTCTCCAGGATCTCCGCCTCGGTCATCGGACTGGCGTAAATGTCCCCCTTGGGCACGTCCGTCCTGGCCCGGAGCACCGAACCATCCCGGAGCCGCAGCTCCACCTCGGCGGTCAGCGATTCCGCGGGCGGCAGTGAATCAACCAGCCGGATCTTGTCCAGCAGCCGCTGCAGGCGCGGGTCCTGCATGTGCTCAAGTGTGAGGTGTTCCGGCCGGACCGTCCTGTACATCAGGGCCGTGGCGGCCGTGAAGCGGATACTGAAGGCACCGGACACCTCCGGGCACTCGCCGATCGCGAAGGGCTGGCCCACGAAACCGTTCAGAGTCCGCGGCGTCACGTGGATAAGAACCTCCTCGATCTCGTCCTCGTTCAGCCTGTTTTCCGTGGCCAGCCGCACGCAGGCGTCCAGTGAGGGGTGGCTCGCGCGGCACGAGGACCAGGGCTTTATCACGCAGTCCGCATAGAAGGCTTCGCCGAGGCGCCGGGTCACCTTCTCCGGGGCCGGCGATGAACAGTACATGTCCAGGAAACCGTGCGGACCGGCGATGGCGTCCGCCGGCCCTGTGAAGCCCGACTGGGCAAGCTCCGCGGATACGATCGCGTTGCGGGCGGCGAAGGCCATGGGCAGTTTGAAGGCCAGGGTCTGGTCAAAGATGTTGGCCACGGTTCCGGACAGCTGGTTCACCGCGATGCCCAGCGCGTTGCGGACCTGGTGTGCGTCGAGCCCCATCAGTTTGGCGGCGACGGCGGTGCCGCCAAGGCCATTGACGGTGCCGGTGTTGTCCTGCCCGCTGTAGACGTCAAAGCCCGACGCCGCGGCCAGCCGCGCGGTGAGGTCGTCCCCGAGGATCAATGCGGTGAGCAGGTCCCTCCCTGAGGAGCGCTGCTGCTCGGCCACGGCCAGCGCCACGGGAACGGTGGTCCCGCTGATGTGGGCCGCGGTCTGCGTCTGGTCCTCGTATTCCGCGCCGATCGGCTCGAAGTCGTAGGACCGCATCATGACCGCGTTGACCATCGCCGCGTTGTGCGCAGGCAGCCTGGTGCCGTGGACCAGGACCCGGGATTCCGGAGCCCCGCCCCAGCGGCGGGCCAGGCGCAGCAGGGCATCGTTGCCCTGGGCGCGGTGGCCTGCGGCGATGTTGCCCAGCGCGTCGATGATCCGGACCTTGGCCCGCGCGACGCTGCCGGCGTCCAAGTTTTCGAAGCCAGTGCCGGCGACATGCCGGGCCACAGTGCCCGTCATGTTGTCCAGGCTATTGTCAAGGCCCGCTGCCTCGGCGGTCTCCGCGGTCATTGCCGGACCTAGCTTCCGGCCCCGACGGCGATCCGGTCACCGGCAGTGACACCGTCCGACGCTGCAGGGATGCCGTCAATTTCCTCGAACATGGCCTGGTAAGCACCGGTTTCCCCGGCTGCCTGGGCCTTGCGGTGGTCGAGGGCGCGGGCACGGCCGATGCTGCCCAGGTAGAAACGCTCGTAGAGCTCGATCCGGCTGCCCAGTGCCGAGCCGGCGAAGTCCCAGGCGGTGCGCATGATGCGGGCGCGTTCCTGGGCGCTGATGCCGTTGGCGCCCGGCAGGTACTTCGTCAACAGCGGGCCTAGGCGCGGATCGTTGAAGGCACCGCCCGTGGGAGTTGCCAGCAGGTTGTGTGAGCCCATGGACTTGATGATCTCGTTGATCCGGATCATCCAGCCGGGCATGATGGCCCGCAGGGAGCTGATGTCGTCGTGGCAGAAGAACGCTCCGCCGCCCCAGTCCGAGGCCCGCAATTCCGCTGAGTGGATTGCCGCCCGGGTGAGGCGCAGGTAGGTGTAGATCTCGCCGAGCATCGCACCCACGTCGGGCTTGTTCTCGGTGCCGGTCACCTTGGCGATCTGCGTGCACAGGTCATAGGCGAACTCCAGCTTCACGGCCGCGCGGATGGCCGTCTGCTGCTGGGTGTTGCCGGAAGCCGTGCCGGCGTTGATGGAGTTGTAGACGTCCAGGTTGCCGTCGATGAACACGCGGTCCCAGGGCACCAGCACGTCGTCGAAAATAATGACGGCGTCCTGCTCATCGAAGCGGGCGGAGAACGGCTTGTCCGCAACGTCGGCGTCCACGCCGTAGTGGTCGCGGCAGATGGCGACAACGCCCGGGGTGGCCACCGGTATAGCGAAGGAAATTGCGTATTCCTCGTAGCCCTTCTGGATTGGCACCGCGGGGTAGACGTACAGCTCATCGGCAATCGGCCCGAGGGTGGCGAGCATCTTCGCGCCCCTGACGATCAGGCCCTGCTCGGTCCGCTCCACGACGCGCAGCGTGAGTTCCTCGTTCATGCCCTGCAGCTCGCCCACGCTCTTGTCGATCGCGGCGTGCACGATGGTATGGGTCAGCGCGAGGTCCTTTTCGATCACTTCGCGGTGGTACGCCGCCAGGCGCTGGTGGTACGCCGGGTCCCCGGAGCGGTCGAAGATGTCCTGGCGGGACACGTGCCCGGCCAGGACCACATTGACGTAGTCCGGCGTGCGGCCCAGCATGCCGTTGGAGTAGCGGGCCAGGCGGTCGAAGGCGCGGTGGCGGCGGGCGATGTCCTCCGCATTCCTGGGCAGCGAGTGGCTCACATTCATGGCTTCGCCGGTCTCCGGGTGCGTGGTCAGGCAGTCCGCCGCGTACTTGTGCTGGTAGTCGAAGTAGCCGGCCATGCCTTCGACAGAGCCCTTGAAGGCCGGGTGCTCAAGGACGGAGATGCGCTCCGATCCCAGCCACACCTCGCGGCCGTCGTCCAGGCCCCGCTTGTACTCTGCTCCGGTGCGTGCAGTCACTGTGATCTCCTTCTCAGCCTGATCCAGCGCTTGGCCGGTCCGCTACATTTTGTACAGAAAATATATTCTTGTTCGATTTTATATAACCACTGCAGCTTTGGCAATGGTTCGCGGCCGTTGACGGTTCGGGCCTGGCGTGGGACTGGCTGCGGCTAGCGCCGTGCGCGAAGTTCCGGTTCGGGGGTGCCCGGCACTACCCCGCCAGCGGTCACGGCGTGCAGCCGCGGGCGTTCCGCGGTGAACCTGTCCAGCGGTTCGCCGCTGGACGTACGTGGCCGGCCGTCAGCCACGAAGCTGAGCAGCAACGGCCGCAGCTGCGCGGAGACCGCTTCAAAGGCGTCCTCCGGAAAGCCCTGGAGCATCGGGGCGTCCTGCCAGTAGCCCCTGTTTCCGAAGAGGAACGGCAGTTCGAAGCAGTGCGGGCTGCCGGACCCATCCAGCGTGCTGGGTACCGAGAACCGGAACAGGGTGGATACCACCCCGGCAGCGTCGGCCAGCCCGGCCAGTTCAGTCGCGGCAAGGCGGAACTGGTGCAGGCTCATGGCCTCCACGAGCTTTGTGTGCGGCGTCGCACCGGGCAGCCGTGCGTCCAGGAAGTCCAGGACTTCGCCAGCTTCCTCGAAGTGCGCAGCCACGAAACCCGCGAGCTGCTCCGGAACCACGGCCGCCACCGGCACAGCGTGGAGGAAGGCCGCGGCCTCATTGTCCGTACTGCTCAGCAGCAAAGACTCCACATGCAGGGAGGAGGCAGCACGCCGGAAGTCCATGGCCCAGTCCGGCACCAGCCCGCCATCGGCCGCCGGCACCAGCCCAAGTCCGCGCCCCGCATAGGCCTTGCCGACTGCTGCCTGGGCTTCCAGGATGGCCGGGACGGGCGCGCTGGCCAGCACCCCGCCGTCGTCAGTGCCGGATCCTCCCCCGGATCCGCCGCCGACGAGCGCATCATCCGCGAGCGCCTCCTGAAGGAAGCCGTTGAACAGTTCCCGGCGTTCCTCATAGGCAGCGGGACCGAGCGGCGGCTGCCAGGGAAGGCTGAACAGCGCTGTCCGGCTAAAAAGTCCCTTCGCGGCGGGGGCAAGGCTCAGGATGTAGGCGTACCAGGCCCCGGCCGAATGGCCGGCGAGGGTGATGGTCGCAGGGTCTCCCCCGAACGCGGCGATGTTCGCCGAAACCCACCTGAGCGCCTGCAGAATGTCCTGCGCACCGAGGTTGAGGGGCACGCCGGATGCGCCGAGCAGCGCCAGCGCGCCCAGCCGGTAACTGACGGTGACCACCACGGTGTTGCCCTCGGCGGCGAGCCGGGCGCCGTCGTACCAGCCCACGTTTCCTGCGCCGCTGATGAAGGCTCCGCCGGGGAGGAAAACGAGGACGGGCAGGTCCTGGGCGCCCTCGGGTGCCCAGATGTCCAGCAGGAAGGAGTCCTCGTTCTGCGGCAGGCGGGAAAGTGCCGGGCCGATCAGCCAGTCCAGGGACCCGGGCGACTGCGGAAACACAGTGGGGCCGGCCTGCGCACGTCCGGGCGAGGGACTGCCCAGCGGCGAGAACCGGTCGGCGGCATCCAGCCGCTCACCGTAGCGGACCCCGGGAACGTGGATGACGCCGTCGGCCGTCTTTCCCAAGTACACCGAACCGCCGGTGGAGAAGGCCGGCGGGCCGGCGATGACGTTGGCGCTCATGTCAGCTGGTGGTAGTCGTCGAGGTTCACGGTGCGGGTGATGTTCCAGAAGTCCACAACCTTGTAGGGCCAGATCTGCGAGACTCGGCCGAACCTGTTCTTGTACCAGGTCTGCACCGAGGGATGGCCCCAGGCCTTGGTGGCACTGGCAGCATCCAGCTTTTCGATGAAGCTGTCCAGCACCTCCTGCTTGAGGTCCAGGCTCTTCAGGTCGTTTTCGACGATGATCCGGATGGCCTCGAGGATGTATTCGACGCCGTATTCGATCATGGAGTACAGGCTGCCGTTCACCACATGGCCAGTGTTGGGACCGGTGACCATGAACAGGTTGGGGAAGTTGGGAACCGTGATCCCGGCGAAGGCCTTGGCATCGCCGCCCCAGTATTGGTGCAGGTCCATGCCCTTGCGGCCGGTAATCTGTAGCGGCTCGAGGAAGTCAGAGGCCTGGAAACCGGTCGCGTAGACGATGATGTCGACTTCGTGGAGCATGCCGTCCTTGGTGACGATACCCTCGGGGACCATGCGCTCGAGCCCCTCGGTGACCAGCGTGGTCTGCGGCTTCTTGAGCGATTCGGCCCACACGCCGTTGTCCCGGAGCATCCGCTTGCCGCCCACGATGTAGTTGGGCGTGACCTTGGCCAGCAGGTCGGGGCGGTCCTGGTACTGCCTTGCCAGCAGCTCCGTCAGTTCGCGGCGCACTTTCTCGTTCACGGCAGAGACGCTGCCCGGTTTGTTCCAGCCCGGCTCGGCGACGGCGGTGTGCTGGCGGCCCTCCACGCCCAGCCAGTGCTGCCAGAACCGCAGCCACTGCCCGTAGTGCGGGAGCTTCCGGACCAGCCACTGGACCGAATCCGGCATGTCGTCGTAGTAGCCCTTCGTCGGAAGCATCCACGGCGAGCTGCGCTGGAAGACCGTCAACGCGGAGACCTGGTCCACGATGGCCGGAACAATCTGGTAGGCGCTGGCGCCGGTTCCGATCACGGCCACCCGTTTGCCGGTCACGTCCACGCTGTTGTCCCACTCGGCCGAATGCATCTGAATACCGGCAAAGGATTCACGGCCTGCGACGTCCGGATACTTGGGTCGGTCAAGCTGCCCGACGGCGGTAATCACGGCATTGAACCGGCGAGTCACGGGGCGGCCGCCGGCGTCGATGGTGTCAACGTTCCAGAGGCCCGCAGTTTCGTCGTAGTCCGCGGACGTGACCTCTGTGTTGAATTCGATGTTGTCCAGAATGCCGCCACGTTCGGCCACCTGGCGCGTGTACTCGAAGATTTCAGGACCCTGGGAAAACTGCTGCGGCCAGTCATCACGTTGGGCGAAGGAGAAGCTGTAGGCGTAGTTGGGCGTATCCAGCCGCACGCCGGGGTAGGTGTTCTTCCACCAGGTGCCGCCCACACTGTGGCCCTTCTCGAACACCGTGTAGGGCACTCCGGCCTGTTTCAGGCGGTAAGCGGCCGCCATGCCGGAAACGCCTGAGCCGATGACAGCGACGCTGAAGTCCCGGCCAACAGCGATGTCGCGGAAGTTCCACTTCGGCTTGCCGCCCTGGCCCTCCACCAGGGCCATGTCATGCATGAGCATCTGGTGGTACTCCGGGTTGGCTGCATTTGTAATCCACGTGAGGATGTCCTGCGCTTGCGCCTCGGTGAGTGTCCCGACGCCGGTCAGCTTCTCATCCCGAACCCGCTTTAGTGCCGCGAATGCCAACTCCCGCGCCTGCACCTGTTGTTCGCCGCTCATGCCACCATGGGGCATGCCCGTGATGTCGACTGAGGGCTGCGGCGGACGGAGGTCATCGCGCAGCAGTGAGAAGTCCCGGGTGACGGCGGCCAGGGCGACCATGAGGGCCGGCAGGTCCGAGCCCTCCACAATTTTGCGGAGGAAGGCATCGTCTTCTGTGATGGCCTCGTACTGGTCGCGCCAGTAGAGGTCATCCACCACCGCCTCCCCTGTGGCCTTGGCTGCTTCGGTGCTGGAGTTGGTCACGGCGGTTCTCCTTGTGATTGGGGGATCTGCAGAGGACCAACGTCAGCCGGGTCTCTCCTGCGAGCTAGCTCTAGTCTATTAGCTGTTTTGCATAAGTCAATCAAGAAAATATTCTTTGGCGAAGGCTACAATAATGCATATGGCGAAAAGTACCGATTCTGAGACGCTGAGCAAGCACATCCGCGATTCCCTGCGCGATGACATCCTGTCTGGCCGGTGGGCCCCGGGAGAGAAGCTGCAGCTCTCGGTGCTTTCAAAGCACTACCAGACCAGCAGCACCGTGATCCGGGAGGCTCTCACCAGGCTGGTGGGTGATCGCCTAGTGCTTCTCAAACCGAACCGGGGCTTCTTCGTGCCCACACTCTCCCTCTCCGAACTCAAGGACATCAACGAACTCCGGTGCCGGTCAGAGGAATTCGGAATTGGGCTGGCCATCGAGCGCGGAGACCTCGCGTGGGAGTCTGAGCTCATCGCCGCTCACCACACCCTGGAGCGGACCCCTTACCGGGAATCCACCAGCGACGCCCAGCTGACGGAAGCCTGGAACCGTGCCCACCAGGCGTTCCATGCAAAGCTGCTGGAGGCCTGCGGCGTGCCCGTCCTGATCGATCTTTGCTCCACCCTGTCCGATCTCTCCCAGCTGTACGGCCGCTGGGCCGGCACGGCTACCCGGTTCACCAAGCGGGATATTGCCCAGGAGCACCGGGACATCCTCGCCGCCGCCTTGGAGCGCGATGCTAAGCGCGCCTCCCGCCTCATCCGGGAACACTACGAAATAACGCTCAATGCCATCCTGAAGTCCGGCATTGATGACGGCGCGGGACAGCACGGCAAGGCTCCTGCAAAGGTCTGATCTGCTTAACACAAGCCCGCCGGGAACCTCAGCGAGGTTCCCGGCGGGCTTGTTTGTGCAACCGCAGCGCCGGCAGCAGGATGGCCCGCGGAACAGTTCGCTGGCCTGCCTGGCTGGCTGGTCAGTGGTTGCGGAGACGGTGCAGGATGCGCGCCCGTGCCTCTGCGAAGCGCGGATCCGCTTTGGTTTCCACCTGATCGCGGTGGTCACCAAAACCTGTCTCGATCACGTCCACCACGGTCGCCGGCTTTTCCGCGAGCACGATGACCTTGTCAGCGAGGTACAGGGCCTCGTCGATATCATGGGTCACCAGGATGATGGTCACGCCCAGATTGGACTGAAGGTCGATCACGAGGTCCTCAAGATCAAACCGGGTCTGCGCGTCCACGGAGGCAAAAGGCTCGTCCATGAGCAGGACCTTGGCGTTGTAGGCCAGCGCCCTGGCGATCGCGACGCGCTGCTGCATGCCGCCGGACATCTCCCAGGGATATTTGTGTCCCTGCCCGGCCAGCCCCACCGCGGCCAGGTTCGTCGCGGCCGTTTCGTTCCGCTCCTTCTTGCCGACTCCGCGGCCCTGGAGCGGGAACGCGACGTTTTCCAGCGTGGTCATCCACGGCATCAGGGACCGGCTGTAGTCCTGGAACACCACTGCAAGGTCCCGGTGCGGGCCACTGATGGCCTCCCCGCCCACACTCACCGTGCCGCCTTTGGGCCTGATGAGACCGGACAGGACCCGGAGCAGGGTCGTTTTGCCGACGCCGGATGGCCCCACGATCGAAACGAACTCGCCGTCGTTGACCTCCAGGTTCAGGTCGTCGAGAATCTTGTTCTCAGCGTCACCAAAGCCGTAACTCATGGTCAGTCCTTGGACTTCGAGCAGCGGCGCCGTCGCTGCCTGCTCCTGCTCGGGTACTGCCTGAACGGCCATGGTGGCTCCTTCTTTCAGATGTTGGATCGTGGGTGTCATTTCGCGCCCGATTTGAAGTACCAGCTCAGGATCCTGCGTTCGAAGACGATGAACAGCAGCGAGAGGATGTAGCCGATGACGCCAACCAGCAGTGCGCCGGCCCAGGTTTCGGGTACCTGGAACGTGGCGGATGAATTGAGGATGTAGAAGCCGAGGCCCTTGTTGGCGGCGAACAGCTCGCTGACTACCATGACGGTGATGCCAATGGGCAGGGCTACGCGGATGCCGGCAACGATCTGTGGAAGGGCTGCCGGCAGTACCACCCGGCGGAAATGCAGGCCCGCCGGGATGCGGTAGACCCTGGAAAACTTGCGGATGGTCGGCTCTACGCTGAGAACGCCGTCGATCGTATTCAGCAGCACAGGCCACATGCAGGCGAAGGCGATGGTGTAGATCTTGGGCCCTTGCCCGATGCCGAACGCGCCGATGATGAGGGGCACCAGCGCGGCCTGCGGCACCGAACGGAAAAAGTGGATGACCGGGTCAACAATTTCCCGGAGCCTCCGCGTCTCACCAAGAACCAGCCCACCAGCGATGCCCACCACAACTGCCAGCAGGAGTCCCGCGCCAAGGTTGGTCAGGCTGTAGCTTGCCCCGGATCCGATGACTCCGTTGGCGAGGTCCCGGCGCAGGCTGAGCAGGATGTCCTCAAGGGACGGAATGAAGATGTTGGTGCTGTTGGCGGAAGCGGTCCACCAGATGGCGAAGACCACGGCGATCAGCCAGGTTCTCTGCAGGACGTTCAGGAGCGCCTTGACGACGCGGCTACGTTCGCGGAGCCCGCCGGGCTGCCGTGCACCACGTGTCTTCGGCGTATCCGCGCCCGCCGTGGTCCTTGGGGGTGTGCGCAGTGCTGTGTCAGTCATTGGTTTGCCTGTTCCACTTGAGGATCTTGCCTTCGGCCAGACTCAGGAGGCCGGCGATGCCCCAGCCCACCACGCCGGCGAAGAAGAGGTAGGCGAACGCCTGATCCCATTGCTGTGCCTGCTGGGCCAGGGTAATTTGCCGTCCAAGACCCGGCGCCTGGCTGAGCACTTCTACACCCACCGACACCAGGATGGCGATCGAGGCGGAGATCCGGACACCGGTAGAGATGAACGGGGTGGCGCTGGGAAGGAGGATCCGGCGGAACCAGAGCAGCCTGGGAATCTGGAACGTCCGCGCGGTGTCCACCACCGCCGCGTCCATGCGCCGTGCTCCGTAAATCGTCTGCACCAGCACGGGCCAGAGGCAGGAAAGCGAGACGACAAAGATTTCCATCTGTGCGGTGGCTCCAAGGAGCATGATGACAACCGGCATCAGTGCCAGGACCGGGAAGGACCGGCCGAAGTCTATGAGGATGGATGTGGAACGGTCCAGCATGGGGACTGAGCCGATCACCAGGCCCAGCACCGTGCCCACACTAACGGCGATCAGCCACCCGCTGACGGCAGCGGTCATGGTCTGCGCCAGCGACGTCCAGAAAAGGGCCGATGTGAATGCGTTCGCAATGGCCGTTGCTATTGCGGGCACCCCTGGAGTCATGGAGGGCAGCGATCCGCTCCAGATCACGAATTGCCACACCATGAGGAGTACGGCGACTGCCAGCAGCCGCTGGCTTGTCAGGCCCACATCCAGTGCTCGTATTTGTGTCTTCATCTTCGTCTCTCAGTCAAGTCTCTTGGGGCCGGCCCGGCTGCTATTTCGAAAAGCGCGGGGCGCCGGTCCAGAGCATGCCCTCCGCAGTCAGTGGGTTCTCTACGAATCCAAGCTCCACCATCGCGTCAATGCCTGCCTGTCCGGACTTGAGGTTGATGGCGGTGTTGACCGGAACGTAGGCTTTAGGGTTGATCTTGGCGGCGTCAACCTGCTTGACCCGGGCTGAGATTTTCACGATGGCGGCAGAGTTGGCCGGATCCGAGTAGAACTTGGCCGCCTTTTCCATGGCTTCGTTGAATTTCCTGGCCGTGCCCGGATTGCTCTTGAGCCAGGGTTCGGTTGCGGCCCAGACAGTCACCGGCATGTTGCCCTGGAATTCGCGGACCGGGCTGGCGATGCTCTTGAACCCGGCATCGACAAGCTGGTGGTAGTAGCTGTCCGCGACGAATGCTGCGTCCACAGTGCCTTGCTCGAGGGCGGCCTGCATCCCGGGGTAGGGTACGGCGATTTCCGTCAGGGATTTCGGGTCGATCCCTGCCGCCCTTGCTGCTTGGAGCATCGGGATATCTCCGCCGGTGTTTACACCGTTGACGGCGACGTTTTTGCCCTTCAGGTCGGCCACCGTCTTGATAGGGCTGTTCTTAGGGATGACGATGCCGGAGTTATCCGCTTTCGGGTCGACCACGCCGTTTCCGGAGATGATTCTGACAGGCATTCCCTTGGCGGTGGCGGTGGTCATGACACCCCACGACGCCGTGGTGATGTCCGCCTGGCCACTGACGGTCTGCGCCAGGTTGGCAGAAGGATCAGCGCCGGGAATGATCTCGACGTCCAGGCCGGCTTCTTTGAAGTAGCCCTGCTCCTCAGCGACGTAGGCCGTTTCGAAGTGGATGGGTGCCACCACAACCTTGATGGGGGATTTGCCACCCGACTCGCTGCCCGCGGCCGCCTCGCTGGGAGATCCGCAGGCCGCTAGCGAGAGCAGGGCAAATCCGGCAACAGCCGGCACCAGAGCCTGCTTGAACCGGGAGTAAAACGTGGGCTTTTCCATCGGGAATCTCCTCATTGAGAATGCATAATGTTGTAAAAATATATCTTCATAACCAGATTGTGGCAAGGTTCACAGAAAACATAACGATTGGCGAGCTGCTTCCGTGTGGGCGCTACCGCGGCACAGCCGACGCTGCGACGCCGTCCGGCGCGTTCGCCCCCACCGCCCGGTACCGCCGCGGCCAGACCCCCTGCTTTCCGGGCGAGAGGATGCCGTTGGGGTCCAGTGCGTCCTTCAGCGTCTCCTGGAGCCGGCGGACGGCGTTGTTGTTGTGGTCGAAACCGTCGGCGATTACGTCCATGTAGTCGACATGGCTTCGGTAGGGCGCGTAACCACGGGTGCGGGCAGCCGCCAGCAATGCTGAGTAGAGGGCCCGCGCACGCGCCAGCTGTTCCGCATTGTCGTTTTCGAAGAAGATCATGGTCACGTGCACCATGTGGCGCGGGTAAAGGTGGTAGCCGATGTACAGGTCGAAGCCGAACCGACGGTACAGCTCCTTGGCTTCGCGGTAGAACGCCCACACTTCCTCCCCGCGGGCGGGAATGATGGGAGCTGCGTCGATATGCCCGCCGTTTTCCGCCGCCCACGCCACCGTGGACAGCGGCTTGAGCGTGGGCACGCCGGCCATCTGGGTGCGGTCCACATCGGCAATGTCGGCATAGGCCACCTGCGCGCCTTCAGCACCTTCGTACAGCCGGGCCTTGACGGTGAACCCTTCAAGGCCGGCGAAACGCTCCCGAATGATTTCAAGTCGGCGCTGGGCGAGCCCTTTGTCGCCATAGATTGCGAACTTGGCGTTCCACTGGCCGATGCCCATCTCCTGCCGCATTTCTTCCAGACGCTCGTCCGGAATGGACCCCTCCCCCTCATACCAGCGTGACCGCGGCCCGTTCATCGTGGCCGCCCGCACCACGTTGCCGCAGAGGGCATTGTTCTGGATCACGTCCTCGCGCCGGAGTTGGGTCAGGATATCCACCAGCTTGGGCATGTCCTCTTCGCGTTCCACCACAACATCGCCATTGACGTACACGTCCGGCCAGGGCATCAGCCAGAACCCGATCTTGGTGACTATGCCGAGATTGGACTGGGTGAAGATACCGTCCAGGGTGGGGCCGAAGCCGCCTTTGAAGATGGGCCCGAGTTCCGTTCCCTCCATGCCCCACATTCCTGTGCGGACCAGCTCACCGTCCGGCAGAACCACCTCCATGCCGCAAATGGACTGCACGTGGTCCCCCATCGGCGTCATGCCATAACCGCGGTCCAGTGCATTTCCCAGGACGGATCCCCACCCGAGGGCAGGAACGGACATCCACAGCTTCAGTCCTTTTTCCTGAATGTGCTCGAAGAGGTCAAAGAAGCTGACCCCGGGCTCGATGACGGCGTAGTTCAGGTGGTCATTCACCTCGATGATCCTGTTGAGACGGCTCAGGTCGAGCGCCACCATGCCCCGTGTGCGCGGTTCCGGTCCCCCGTAGCCCAAGTTCTTGCCCTTGGAGAAGGACCACAGCGGGACGCCGGTCTCGTTGGCAAGCCGGACGACGGCCTGGACCTCCTCCACATTCGCGGGACGCACTCCCGGCCACTTCGCGCGTCCGGAATGCAGCGGATACGGATCGATGTAGCCGTCCTTGGGCGTGGCCCGGACAACATTCCCGGCACCGACAATGGCTTCTGCGTGGTCAAGGAATCTGGCTTGCGAGTCCATCTGGGATCACGTCACTTTCGGAAGGATGCCGCTGCTGCGGCGGTAACTGTGGCGCCATCACGGCAGCCGTTTCTTTCATGATGGCAAGCGGAGATGCTCAGGTAAATCGTCAATTTCTGCACTTAGTTGTCAGTAGAATTGAAAAGATGAATATCACCCTGAACCCTTCGATCACGCTGCGCCAGGTTCTGCATTTTGTGGTGGCGGCCGAAACCGGAACCATGAGCGAGGCGGCCCGCCGGCTGCACATGGCGCCGTCGGCCATTTCCATGTCCATCGCGGAACTCGAGCGGATTGTCGGGGCGCAGCTGTGCATCAAGCGCAAGTCGAAGGGGCTCACGCTGACGTCGACGGGCATCGTTGTGTTCCGTCAGGCGCGCCAGTTGCTTGATCTCGCGGACGAGATCGCGTCGCTTTCCAAGGGGGACAGGACGGACATCCGCGGGCCGCTGACCGTCGGTTGCTTCATGCCACTGGCGCCCACCATCATTCCCCCGATGCTCGCCGACTTTGCGGGCCAGTGCCCGCACGTGGAGGTGGACTTCATCGAGGGGTACCACGAGGATCTTCAGGAGCGCCTGCTCAATGGTTCCATCGACGCCGCCTTCGTCTACGACATGGATGTTTCTCCTGCCCTCAAGACGGCGCCGCTGCTGTCGGTGGAGCCTTACATCCTGCTTCCGAAGGACCATGCCCTGCGCGAAGCGGAGGTGGTTTCGCTTCGGGACGTGGCTGCCAGTCCGCTGATTTTCTTCGACGCTCCGCCCATTTCCACCCGCATCTTGGAAATGTACCGCGACGCCGGGTTGACGCCGGACATCCGGCACCGCTCACGCAGTTACGCAACGGTCCGGTCCCTGGTGGCGGGCGGCCGTGGCGTCGCTGTGCTCTTCCAGCAGCCCATGCTGGACGCGCCGTATGAAGAGCTGAAGGTTGTCCTCAAGCGGGTTGCGGAGCCGCGTGTCCACACCCGCGCCCAGGCCACCGTTTCGCTGGCCTGGACGCGGAGCATGCGGCTTAACACCCGCGCCCAGGCGTGGGTGGACGTCGCCGTTGAACGGTTTGGCCCTGCCGGGTCCTAAGCCGAGCCGTTCTGAGCTGGGCCGCTCACGCTGACGGGCGTGAGAGCCCTAGGTTGTCACGCAAGGTGGTGCCCTCATACTCGGAGCGGAAGTATCCGCGGTCCTGGAGCTCCGGGACCAGCTTGTCGCAGATGAGCTTGAAACCACCCGGGTTGAAGGGGGCATTGAGGTTGAAGCCGTCGCAGGCCTGCGACTCGAACCAGTCAACCATGCGGTCAGCCACCTGCGAGGGCGTCCCTGCCATCCACTGGTGTCCAGTGGAACGCGCCAGGTCCACGATCAGCTCGCGCAGCGTCATGCCCATTTCCACGCTCTTCTTGCGGTAGATCTGGTAACGGCTGCCCAGCCTGGGATCGTCGGAAAACCACTCGGCCGGGATCGACTCGTCGAACTCCAGCTCGGAAAGGTCCATCTTGAGGTCAGCACCGACCTGCTTGCGGCCGTTGCCCAGGTGCACGTAGACGGCCAGCTCGTTGGCCAGGTCCAGCGCTTCCTTCTCGGTGTCGCCCAGAATCGGCAGGATGCCCGGAATGATTTTGACGTCGTCGGGGTTTCGCCCCTTCTCTGCCACCATGTTCTTGAACTTTGTATAGAACTCAATGGACGGTTCCTTGAACGGCTGGGCCGTGTAGATTCCGTCGGCCACGGAGGAACCCAGGTCCATGCCTGGGCCCGAGGATCCTGCCTGGACAAGCACGGGCCGTCCTTGGGGCGAGCGCGGCATGTTGATGGGGCCTTCAACCTCAAAGAACTCGCCTTTGTGCCGGATGGCCTTCAGCTTGCTCCGGTCCACGTACTCACCGGACGCCCTGTCAACGATGATGGCGTCGTCGGACCAGCTGTCCCAGAGCCGCTGCACAACGTCCACGAACTCGGTGGCCCGCCGGTAACGCACTGCCGGGTCGGGAACGTCCTCCACGCCGTAATTGCCAAAACCGTCCGACGACGTCACGACGTTCCAGCCGGCCCTGCCGTTGGACATGTGGTCCAGTCCGCATAGCTGGCGGGCCAGGTTGTAGGGCTCCGAGAATGAGGTGGACATGGTCCCGATCAGGCCGATGTTCTTCGTCCTGGCGGCCAGTGCTGCCAGCACGGTCATCGGCTCGTAGAACCCGTTCATCTTGATGTCACCGCGCATGACCGTATTGGCGTGCACGATGTCGCCGAAGAAAACCGCGTCAAGTTTCGCGGCCTCGGCCATGGCGGTCAGGTCTGCCACGAAGTCCAGGTTGCCCAGCTCCTCGGCCCGGCTTCCCTCCATCCGCCAGCTGTCCTTGTGGTACCCCGCCGGCAGCATGAAGGTGGTGAGGACCATGTGATTCTTAGGCTTCATCGCCTGGTTCCTTTCGTGATGTGCGCCATCCGAGCGCTCGCTGCCTCCAGCATGGCAGGCATGCCTTGCAGCGTAAATGGAGAAGTTTCAGCGCAACAGATTCAATAAAACTGACAATGGTACGCAAAGGGCGATCCCGCTGAGGTGCAGGACAGCCAAGGATTACTAGCGCAGTGCGCCTAGACGGCGTCGAGCCTGAGCCGTGAGCCCTCACGGGTCAGGCGCACTGCGGCAAGACCGGCCACCAGGATGACAATCCAGAACACCGCCACCATCCATACGCCGCCGCCGGCTGCGAGAACCAGGCCCGTAGCGATCATGGGGGTAAAGCCGGCTCCGATCATCGAGGCCCCCTGGTAGGACAGGGACGCCCCCGTGTAACGGACACCGGTGGGGAATTGTTCGGAGATGTAGGCGCCGATGGGTCCGGCGAGCGCGCCCTGAACCAGTCCATTACCTACAACCACTGCCACAGCAAAGCCCCACAGGGTTCCGTTGGTGAGCAGCATGATCAGGGGGAAGGCAAGGAGAATGGCTGCCACGCCCGCGCCGGTGAGTACAGCGCGCCGGCCAATCCGGTCACTGAGTCGTGCTGAATAGAAGCAGACCGCCACCGTCACCACGGCGGCGACTCCCTTCCAGTTCAGGACACCGGAACGGTCCACGCCGCTTTCCACGGCCATCGAAACGCCCCACACAGTTAGCAGTCCCTGGCACGCATAGAATCCCAGCGTTGCCACGAGCGTAATCAGAACGACGCGCGGATGCTGGCGGAGCACCTCCATCAAAGGCAGGTGCTTGATTTTGGCGGCCTCGGCGTCGAGCTTCTGGAATACAGGCGTCTCCGCCACCCGAAGGCGGATGATCAGGCCGATCATGATCAGAAGGGCACTGAGCAGGAACGGAATACGCCAGCCCCAGACCAGGAATTGGTCTCCGGTCAGGGCGGAAACGGCGGAAACTGCAAGAGTGGCCAGCAGCCCGCCGGCCGGTCCGCCGGCGTTGGCGAACGCTGCGGCGAGGCCGCGCTTTTTCGCCGGGGCGTGTTCCAGTGCCATTAAGGTGGCGCCGCCCCACTCCCCGCCAACGGAAATGCCCTGGATGATGCGCAGGAGGACCAGCACGATCGGGGCCGCAGCACCTATCTGTGCCGTGGCGGGCAGGAGCCCGATCAGGACAGTCGCGCCGCCCATCATGAGCATTGACAGCACCAGCATTTTCTTCCGGCCCAACCGGTCACCATAGTGGCCGAAAATGATGCCGCCCAGCGGCCGGGCGACGTATCCCGCAGCTAGCGTTGCGAAGGAGGCAAACAGGGAGAGGCCGGGGCCGAGATTGGCAAAGAAAACGCGATCAAACACCAGGGACGCAGCCGTGGCGTAAAGGATGAAGTCGTAGTACTCGATGATGCTGCCGATGAGGCTGGAGCCTAGGATCCGGCGCATGTCCTTGGTGTTCAGGGAGTCAGCAGCTGGTGACTTCGTGCCCGACGGCAGGTCCACCGGCTTATGACTTCTTCCCTGGGCGGTTTTCGGGTTCAACATGATCTCTTTTCGAAAGCTGTGAGAGTTGGGCGACCGACAGCATTGGTGGTCACGTCCCGAAGCGACCCTTCATTCACTCTTGTAAGCATGACGCAGATCACAGGAGAAGAACAATCGATTACGCATAACCGTGGTGAAAAAGTTTAATCAGCGCCGACGACGGGTCCGGGACATGGAAGTTTGCGACGTGCCTCAGCGGTGGAGGCTGCTGAGGGACCGGCGGTCAACGGGAGCGAGCCCGAACCTGCGGAAGTCCACGGGGCGGTATTCGCCCCACATGTTGTACCAGTTCTCGTCCTCGCCCCAAACGACTGGAGGACGGGCGTCGTCGTAGATCTGTTCCAGATCCGTGTAAAGCTCGACCACAGCCCCGGAGGTTTCCACGTAGTATGCGGCGATGTTGTGCCCGGCCCCGTGACGGACCGGGCCCCAGATCAGCTCCCGGCCCAATTTGTTCAGCCGGTCACCGAGCTTGCCGAGGTCCGCAATGCTTTGTGTCTGCCAGGCATGGTGGTGCAGGGTTCCTTCGCCGCGGACCAGGGCGATGCCGTGGTGATCAGGGTTGCAGCGCATGAAGTAGGCAAAGTCGTCGCCGATTACGTCGGAGAGGCGGAAGTCCAGTACGCGATGCAGGAACCGCATCATGCCGCCGACGTCCCGGGGGTGGAAGTTGACATGCCCATAACGGTCGGGGCCGAAGGACTGCTGCAAAGCGGTGTCCTCCTGCATGCCGACATAGATTTCGAACACGAATCCTTCGGGCCCAATGAAGGAGAAGCCGTCCTCAATACCGACACATCGAGGTTTGTTGCTGACGATACTGAAGTTTTCATCCTCCACACGGCGCCGGATCTCACGCAGCGCGTCGCCATTGGAGGCCACCAGGCCAAAGCCATCCACGCCGTTGACGTCGGATTCAACGTAGACGAGTTCGTGGTGGACATTGCCTGCAGCAAGGTACACGGCATCGGAGGTCCGCTCCGTTTCGCGCAGTCCAAGGATCTGAGTCGCATCAAAAACCGACTTCCCGAGGTCCGTCGTCTGAATACTTACGTGGCCCATGGCGCTGATCAATCCCCAAGACATCCTTGTCTCCTACTCGTTGCACGGCTCCTTCAGACCCGTCGTGGCGGGTCTGCGACTAAGAAAACACTATCGTATTAAGAATCGATTATCTACAGAAAAAACAAAATCAGTCGTTCGGCTATGGCCGGTTGCCACGCGGCAGCAGCAGCCTGATGCAAGGACGTGCTTCGGACTCATGACCACCCTTTCCTTGTTCGCGGCCCAGTCACGGCAGTACGATCCCCTCACCTGACGGTTCCGTGGAAGTGGGCAACGATGCTCGAGGCTGCGCGCAACACCGGCACGGACGCACGCCGCGACCTGGTCACCGAACTCCTGGGCCTGTGGCTGTTACTGGCTGTCTTCCTCGACGGCTGGGCGCACATCAACCTGCCCAGCCTGGAGACCTTCTTCACCCCGTGGCACGCCGCCCTCTACTCCGGCATGCTGGCGACGGCGGCGTGGATCGCCCTAGTTATCTGGCGCAACCGGAGGCACGGCCAGCCACTGCTGGAGGCCATTCCGCCCGGCTACCGCGGGACCGCGGCCGGCGTGGTCCTGTTCGCCACAGCCGGCGGCCTGGACCTGCTCTGGCACGAACTCCTGGGCATTGAAGTCTCGCTGGACGCCCTGGTCAGCCCCACGCACCTGCTGCTCGGCTTCAGCCTCTTCCTCATCCTGGGCACCGCCGTCCGCAGTGCCCGCGCAGCCAGCCAGCGCGCAGCCAAAAGGGCGTGCCCGGCCACGCCGGGAACCGCACCCTGACCCCGGCGGCGATTTTCGCCGTCGTCCTCATGACCGGGCTGGGTGCGTTCTTCCTTGTCTACGTCTCCGCCTTCGTCCGGCCGGGGCCGACCGCCGTCTTCGTGCCGGCGCCGGTGGGCACGCCCGGCCGCATCCAGGCGGAGCTGCCGGTGGTCATCACCCTGGCGAGCTATCTCCTGACCACCGCGCTGATCATCGCGCCCTTCCTCTTCACGCTCTCCGCCGCCCGGCGCCCAGCCCGCGGGATTGTCACCCTCCTGGTGGCGGCGGCGGCCTGGCTGCCGGTGGCGATGATCGGACTGCGCCCGTATTCGATTGCCGGTGCAGCGGGCGCCACCATTGCCGCCGTCGCCGCCGACCTGCTGCTGGCCCGGGTCCCCGAAACCTGGCTGGGCCGGCGGCTGCCGGCAGTGACGGCCGGAATCGCGGCGCTGCTGTGGACGGGCCAGCTGGCGGCGTTCGCGGTGACGGACGCGATCCGCTGGCCGGTCTCGCTGTGGCTGGGTGCAGTGGTGCTGAGCGCGGCGGTGGCCGCGGGCCTCGCCCTGCTCAGCTCGTGGGGACCGGCGCGTTCGGTGGCGGACGCCGGCGGCAGCCCCGGTGCCGTGCGCGGGTGAGGGTCCCGCCGTCGAACGAACCGCCGTCGAAACTCCCTGATGGCGGGCGCCGCCCCTACCCCGTCAGCCTTGGCGGCAGCTCCGCTTCCGGGCCCGCTTCCCCGCCCATGGCGGCGACCAGCCGTTCCCGGGCCCGTCCCAGGTGTTCGTCCAGGAGCTGTGCGGCGTCGTCGCCTTTGCCCTCCGCAATCAGTTCGAGCAGCTTCTGGTGCTCCGACTGGATGAGCGTTGTATCCAGCAGGTGCAGTGACTGCACCCGGGACATGCAGAGCCGAACCTCCCCCACCAGCGACAGGTACATCTTGCTGATGCGCTGGTTGCCCAGGGCGTCCACCAGGCTGGTGTGAAACCGCATGTCCGGCTCCACCACGTCAAGGGGCGCGCCCGTCTTCAGGGCAGCGATGTCATTGTTGGCCCGCACGGCTTCGTCGGGCACGGTCCGGCTGGATGCCAGCCGGCGGAGCACTTCGCTCTCCAGGTAGGCCCGGGCAAGGTAGATGTCGCGCACGGACTCCGGGCCGAGGTCGGCCACGCGGGCGGTTTTGTGCACTCCCCTGACCAGCAGCCCCTCCGCCACCAGCTTCTCAATCGCGGCCTTGGCCGTGGGCCGGGCAACGTCGTAGGAGGAAGCGACTTCGGTCTCCGTCAGCGCATGCAGCGCCGGGAGTTCGCCCGAAAAGACCCGGGTTCGAATGTCCGAGGCGATCGCCTCGACGATCGATACAGCTGAAACACGGCTCACGGCTCTCCGCTTCTCCACGTCGCTTGAGGGGCTGGGTTCCCTCAATTTTGCCAGACAAGCCAACAAAGTGCTCTTGACTGGCTTGTGTACTTGTTAGACAATCGAGGGGTGCCACGGAGCTGTGACGCCTCACACATTCTGGAGATCCCATGTTTCAGCAGATCCTTGACCCCATCGGCGGGTCGCTTTTGCTCTCGGCCCTCTGCGCCGCACTTCCGCTTGTCCTGCTCTTTGTTCTTCTGGGCGTCTTCCGGGTCAAGGCACCCACGGCTGCCATCGCCAGCCTCGCGGTGTCACTGATCCTGGCAGTTGTGGGCTGGCAAATGCCCGTCAACCAGGCCCTTAGCGCCACGGCGGCCGGTATCTTCTACGGCCTCTTCCCTATTCTCTGGATCCTGGCCAACGCGCTGTGGATCTACAAGCTCACCGTCGCCACACCGTGGTTCGATGCCCTGGGCCGCACCATCCGCTCCATCTCGGACGATCTGCGCATCCTCTCGATCCTGATCGCCTTCTGCTTTGGCGCCCTGCTGGAATCCCTCGCCGGCTTCGGCGCGCCGGTTGCCATTTCCGCGGCCATGCTCATGGCCGCCGGGATGAAGCCCCTGAAGTCCGCGATCGTCTCCCTGCTGGCCAACACCGCGCCTGTCGCCTTCGGCGCCATGGCCGCGCCGATCATTGCGCTTAACGGCGTGACCGGCCTGCCGCTCCATGACCTTTCCTCGATGGCCGGCCGGCAGACCCCGTTCATCGCGCTGATCGTGCCGCTCCTGCTGGTATTCATCGTGGACGGACGCAGGGGCGTGAAGCAGGCCTGGCCCGTGGCTTTGGTGGCCGGCATTGCCTTCGCCGTTTCCCAGTTCATCACCTCCAACTACCTCGCCGTGGAACTCACGGACGTGGTGGCCGCCGTGGTCACGGTCGCCGCGGTCCTGGTCATGCTGCGGTTCTGGACACCGAGCGAAACCATCGGTATGGCCGGCGGCGTGACGTCCGGCGCGGTGCAGTCGGCTACGGCCGAGGCCGCACCCGCCCAGGCGGCCGTGTCCCGGCGCGCTGCTGGTTCCCAGGTTGGGACGACGGCGGCCTCCCGCAAAGCCGCCGGCGCCGCCGACGCCGGCCCGCCGGCAGCGGGAATCACGGTGGCAGCGGAAAACGCCGTACCCGCGGACAGCACCCGCCCGGAACCGCGCCACATCTGGATGGCCATCGCCCCCTACCTGATCATCATCACGGTGTTTTCCCTCGCACAGATCCCCGCCATCAAGTCCTGGCTGAACCAGGTGGGCACCGTGACGTTCCACTGGCCGGGCCTCGAAATCAATGATTCAGCCGGCAAACCGGTGGCCGCCACCAAGTTCAAGCTGGATCACCTTAAGGCCACCGGCACGCTCCTGCTGTTCTCCGGCCTGATCACCATGGCCCTCTACAAGATCACGGCCGGCCAGGCCTGGCGGATCTACCGGGAGACGCTCGTTCAGCTGCGCTGGACCATCGTCACCGTGACCTCCGTCCTTGCCCTGTCTTTCGTGATGAACCTGTCCGGCCAGACCACTACCCTCGGCTTTGCCCTGGCTTCCGCCGGTGGATTCTTCGCCGTGCTCTCCCCGCTGATCGGTTGGATCGGCGTCGCCCTGACCGGTTCCGATACCTCCTCCAACTCGCTGTTCGGGCAGATGCAGGCCACCGCTGCCCAGCAGACAGGGCTGTCCCCGGTTCTGATGGCGGCGTCAAACTCCTCCGCCGGCGTCATGGGCAAGATGCTCTCACTGCAGAACCTCGCGGTGGCTTCTGCCGCCGTCGGACTGGACGGCTCCGAAGGGACGCTGTTCCGTAAACTGATCGGATGGAGCGTCGGGCTGCTGGCCCTCATCACCGTCCTGATCCTCCTGCAGTCCACCCCCGTACTTGGCTGGATGGTTCCCTGATGTCAACATTGCAACTTGCCGGGCTCCGTGAGGCAGTGGCCGATCCCGCCCAGGTGAAAACCCGGCCCATCGACCTCCACGCCAACGCCCATGATGCCTCCCATTTCCTGCTCATCCCGCAGGCAGTGGTGATGGCCGGAAACGCGGACGAGGTGGGCCGCCTGCTCCGCGCCAGCGCCGCCCAAGGCGTTCCGCTGACCTTCCGCTCGGGCGGTACCAGCCTCAGCGGGCAGGCCGTGAGCGACGGCGTCCTGGTGGACGTGCGCCGCAACTTCAGGAACGTTGAGGTGCTCGACGGCGGTGCCCGGGTCCGCGTCCAGCCCGGCGTGACGGTGCGCGCACTGAATGCCCGGCTGGCACCCTACGGGCGCAAGTTCGGCCCGGATCCTGCCAGCGAATCGGCCTGCACCGTGGGCGGGGTGGTGGCCAACAATTCCTCGGGCGTGAACTGCGGCACGGTGGACAATGCGTACCGCACGCTCGAATCCGTCACCGTGGTGCTGCCCTCCGGCACGGTGATCGACACAGGCGCGCCCGACGCAGACCACAAACTGCGCACCCTGGAACCGGCACTGCACGCGGGCCTGGCGGCGCTGGCCCGGCGGGTGCGCGGCAACGGCGATTCGGTGAGCAGGATCCGGCAGCAGTTCTCCATGAAGAACACCATGGGCTACGGCCTGAACTCCCTGCTCGATTACGACAGCCCGGTGGACATGATGGCCCACCTGATTGTGGGCAGTGAGGGCACGCTCGGCTTCGTGGCGGAAGCGGTCTTCCGGACCATTCCGCGGCTGCCCCACGCGGCCACCGGACTGCTGGTGTTCCCCGACCTGCAGACAGCCAACGAAGCCCTTCCCGCCCTGGTGGAAACCGGGGCGGCGACGGTGGAGCTGATGGATGCCCTGTCGCTCAAGGTGGGCCAGACGCTCAAGGGGACTCCCGCCGTCGTACAGGACCTTGCCGTCCGGGACCATGCCGCGCTGCTGGTGGAGTACTCGGCCGAACAGCCCGACCAGCTGGCAGAGCTGCGCCAGCGGGGCGAGGGCATGCTCAAGGGTCTAGGTCTTTCCGCCCCGGCGCAGTTCACCGGCGACGCCTCGGCCCGGGCCCAGCTGTGGCACCTGCGCAAAGGCCTGTACGCCTCGGTGGCCGGAGCCCGCCCGCCCGGAACCACTGCCCTGCTGGAGGACATCGTGGTTCCGGTTCCCGTGCTGGGCCGCACCTGCCGGGAACTGATCGGGCTGTTCGACAAATACAGCTACAGCAACAGCGTCATCTTCGGCCACGCAAAGGACGGCAACGTCCACTTCATGCTCACCGACGGGTTCACCACCCCACAGGAGCTGGACCGCTACAGCTCATTCACGGAGGACATGGTGGACCTGGTCCTGGGTGAAGGCGGCTCGCTCAAGGCCGAACACGGCACGGGCCGGGTCATGGCGCCCTATGTGCGGCGGCAGTACGGCGACGAGCTGTACGCGGTGATGCGCCGGATCAAGCAGCTGTTCGACCCGTCGGGGATGCTCAACCCCGGCGTCCTGATGGACGATGACCCGCAGGCGCACCTGCGGCACATCAAGACGGCGCCGCCGGTGGCCGAGGAGGTGGACCGCTGCGTCTCCTGCGGCTACTGCGAGCCGGTGTGCCCCAGCAAGGACCTGACCCTGACACCGCGCCAGCGCATTGTCACGCTGCGCGCCATCGAGTCGGCACGGCTGGCGGGCGACTCCTCCCTGGTAAGGCAGCTCGAAAAAGACTACGACTACGAATCGGTGCAGACCTGCGCGGTGGACGGCATGTGCCAGACGGCCTGTCCCGTGGAGATCAACACCGGCCTGCTGGTGAAGCGGATCCGGCGGGCCGAGGCCGGTCCGGTGGAAAACGGCGTGTGGAATGCCGCGGCGAAGCACTGGGACGGAGTCACGCGCGGGGCATCCCTGGCGCTGACGGTGGTGAACAAGCTTCCCGCCGCGGCGGTGGTTCCACCTAACAAGGCAGCCCGTGCCGTCCTCGGGACGGACACCGTTCCGCTGTACTCGGCGGAACTGCCCGGCGGCGGTTCGGCGCGAAAACGGCCGACGCCGGATGGGGCACCGGACGCTGTGTACTTCCCGGCGTGTGTGCAGACGATGTTCGGCCCGGCCGGTTCGAGCGACACCCCGGCTGGCCGGGGCAGCGGCGACGGTTCCCGTGACGCCGGCGCAGGCCGGGGCGTCCAGTACAGCTTTGAGCAGCTCTGCGAGCGGGCCGGGGTGAAGTTACTGGTGCCGGACGGCATCGATGGGCTGTGCTGCGGAACGCCGTGGTCCTCCAAGGGCATGGCCGCAGGGCAGGCCACCATGCTGGAGAAAACCCTGGCGGCGCTGCGGCAGGCCACCCGCGACGGGGAACTCCCGATCATCTGCGACGCATCCTCGTGCACCGAAGGGCTGCGGCAGGCGGTGGAATCCTATGCTCCGCTGCCCGGGCAGCGTGAGCTGAGGATCGTCGATGCCGTGGACTTCGCCGCCGAGCGCATCCTTCCCAAGCTGCCGGGGCACGAGAAGCTCGATTCCCTGGCGCTGCACCCCACCTGCTCCTCCACCCGCATGGGCATCAACGGTTCACTGACTGCCGTTGCCCACGCTGTGGCCGAGCGGGTGGAAGTTCCGGACAGCTGGGGCTGCTGCGCCTTCGCCGGGGACCGCGGCATGCTGCACCCCGAACTCACGGCCTCCGCCACCCGGAAGCAGGGCAGGGAAGTCGCCGAGATGGAGGCGTCAGCGCATGCGTCCTGCAACCGAACCTGCGAACTGGGCATGACACGGGCCACCGGCAAGGACTACCGGCACGTGCTGGAACTGCTGGAGGAGATGACGCGGGGCTAAGGCGAGCGCCCCGGGAGCCACGAGCGGGCCCGGGGCGGGACCCTAAGATGAGGCATGGAATTCTGGGACGTCTTATGGACTGCGGCGGGAGCCGGGCTGATCCTGCTGATGCTCGTCGACGTCTTCCACACCCTGCTTTACCCGCACGGCTCCGGCCCCGTGTGCCGGGCCATAATGCACGGTTGTTGGCGTCTGTCCAAACTGTCCAGGCGGGGTGCCTCGACGATCGCCGCTCCCGTGGCCATGGCGGCCGTCATCGGCGCCTGGGCGGCCATGGCCATCCTGGGCTGGGCGCTGCTCTACCTGCCGCACCTGCCCACGGGGTTCATCTACGGTGACAATATCCCCCGGGAGGCCGATTTCCTGGAAGCGGTCTACATCTCCATGGTTACGCTCTCCACCGTGGGATTCGGGGAAGTAGTGGCAGGCCACCCTCTGCTCAGGCTCGTCTCGGCCGCCCAGGCAGTCACAGGCTTCGGCCTGCTGACGGCCACGGTCTCGTGGATCCTTCAGATGTATCCCGCCCTGAACCGGCGCCGTGCCCTAGCCCATCAACTGAACCTGTTAAAGGAAGCGGCCACTCCTGGCGACCCGTTCACGATGACTCCCGGCCATGCCGCGGCGCTGCTCGAATCGCTGGCCGGCAGCGTCGCTTCCGTCAGCATCGATCTGCTCGCCTTCCACGAAACCTACTATTTCCAGGAGGTCGAACAGCGTGGCTCGCTGCCGGCCACGGTCACCTACGCCCAGGAACTCGCGTCCGCTGCCAAGGCCAGCGGCAACAGCGATCTGCAGTTCGCCGGGCGGATGCTTGAGGCGGCGCTGGACGATCTCGCCAAGGTTCTCCGCGGCCGGTTCGGTCACGCCGGAACAACGTCAACAGAGGTGTTCGAACACTACTCCATCCACCACAGGCATCGCCGTTCTGAATGAGCCGGCTGGTCCCCCAACTCGTCGCTTCCACCCTGCGCAACACCGTCCGGATGCTCCTCGCCTGAAAGCCCGACGCGAACGCAGCCTCCCTCCCCCGCGTATATTAACTGGGGGCTAAAACTAAGACTGGGGGACGGATGCGGCTTCGCTCATGGGCGCGCGCAAAACAACGGGTACTGGCGTCCGCGACGACGTTCTCGGCAGTCGGACTGCTCCTCGTAGCGGCTGTCGTCCATCCGGGGTTCAAGACAACGCATGTCGACCTCAACGACGGCGGCGTGTGGGTGACCAATTCCGGGATGAATCTTGTGGGCCACCTGAACTTCCAGTCAAAGACGCTCGACGGCGGCCTCATGGCCGCCAGTTCTGACTTCGATATCCTCCAGCACAGCAGCAGTGTGCTCGTCTCGGACCGCGGCAATGCTTCCCTGGGTCGGGTGGACGTCTCCGCCGTCACCCTTGAACCGCCCCAGCAGCTGCCGGGAACCGCGGTCCCCGCCTTCGGGGAAAAAGCGGTGGCCCTGGCTGATCCGAACTCCGGACGCCTCTGGGTGACGCAGAGCAGCATGCTGGGCTCCATCGACTTCGCTGCACAGGAACCCGTGGTGGGCGATGCCAAAGGCATCGTCGCGACGGTAGGAGTCGACGACGTCGTCCACGCCGCGGATCCCGCGCGCGGCGAGGTGACCTCCCTTCGCGTGAATGCCACCGGCGGAGTGGATTCCCGCAACACCGTGCAGTACGGGCAGATCCGCAACAAAGAGAACCTCCAGGTCGCCGCCGTCGGCGACAAACCGGTGCTGTTCGACGCCGACGGCGGAACGCTGCACCTTCCCGGCGGCCGGGTGGCGCAGGTCCCGGAGGCGGCGGACGGCAAACTGCAGCAAAGCGGCCCCGCCGCCGACTTCGTCGCCGTCGCCACCAAGAAGGCCCTGATCAAGCAGCCCCTGGACGGTTCCTCCGCGACGGTTGTGGACCTCGGATCGTCCGAAACCCCCGCCACTCCGGTCCACCTCAACGGCTGCGTGTATGCCGCCTGGTCCGGGGCAGGAAAATACCTCCGCGAATGCACCAACCGTGCCGACAGCAGCCGCGCCGACATCCCCGGTGCCAGCGCCCGGTCCAACCTCGTCTTCCGGGTGAACCGGGACATCGTGGTCCTTAATGACATCACGTCCGGCAACGTCTGGCTGGTGACCGAGAACATGAGGCTGGTGGCCAACTGGGACGAGATCGTTCCGCCGCCCAACACCACCGAGGACCAGGACGACCCCGCCGCGGATGACAACACGGTGGACACCCTCCCGGACCGCACCAAAGAGAACCGCCCGCCCTCCGCCGTCGACGACAGCTTCGGAGTGCGCCCCGGCCGGACCACCATCCTGCCGGTCCTGGATAACGACTCGGATCCGGACGGGGACGTCCTCACCGTCCAGCCCGTGGGCGACAACCCCGCCGCGGGCCGCGTGCAGTCCGTCTACAACGGAACCGGCCTGCAGGTGACTGTCCCGGCGGATGCCACCGGAACCTCGCAGTTCCAGTACCAGGTCAGCGACGGCCGCGGCGGCACCGCCGGGGCCAGCGTCACCCTGGCCGTGAAGGACCCCGCCAGCAACGAACCACCGAAACAAAAACGCGTGCCCCGGATCATCCTGGAACAGGGCAAAAGCATTTCCCAGAACATCCTCACCGACTGGACAGACCCCGACGGCGACAACCTGCTGCTCCTGGGCGCCCGCCCCACCCGCGACGGCGACCAGGTGCGGACCCGGGCGGACGGCCTTCTGACGTTCCAGGACGTGGGATCCGCGCTGGGCAAGAAGGAAGTCGCGGTCACCGTCTCCGACGGACGGGACCAGGTGGAGGGCACGGTGGTGGTGGATGTCCGCGCCAAGGGCGACCTTCCGCCGAAAGCCAACGCAGACCACGTCTCCGGAATCGCCGGCCAGGACATCCTGGTTTCACCGCTGAAGAACGACAGCGACCCCACCGGCGACGGACTGCGGCTGACCCGCGTGGCGGGGCCTCCCAAGCAGGAAGTCACGCCCGACTACCAGGCGGGGACCTTCACCTTCCGCGCGCTCAACGCCGGCACGTATTACGCCACGTACCTGGTGACCAACGGGCCGGAAAGCTCCGAGGGGCTCGTACGGATCGACGTCAAAGCCGCCGGCGCCGAACGGGGTGAGCCGGTGGCCGTCGCTGACTTGGCATTGCTGCCGGTGGGCGGCGAAGTGCTGGTCGATGCGCTCGCCAACGACTCCGATCCGGCCGGCGGCGTCCTCGTCATCCAGTCCGTTGGCCTTCCCCGGAACTCGGCGGTCGCCGTCGCCGTCGTGAACCACCAGATCCTGCGCATCACCGACGTCCGCGGCCTCACCGCACCCACCAGCCTGACCTACACAGTGTCCAACGGCGTGGCCAGCGCAACCGGCGAGGTGACCATCCTGCCCATTCCGGCACCCGCCAAACTGCTCCCGCCCGTCGCGGCCCCGGATGAAATCACCGTCCGGGCCAACGACGTCGCCACCATCGCCGTCCTGGCCAACGACTCCCATCCCAACGGCGCCAAGCTGAAGCTCAAGCCGGTCCTGGTGCAGGGCATCGACTCCGCCCAGGGCCTCCTGGCCATCTCCGGGGACGTGCTGCGCTTCAAGGCCGGCGCCGCCGGTGGAACGGTGCACGCGATCTACGCTGTGTCCGGCCCGGACGGGCAGGAAGACTCCGCGCAGGTGACCATCCACATCCGCGCGGCCGGAACGAACTCCAGGCCGCTCCCCCAGAACGTCACCGGCCGGGTGGTTGCCGGCAACACGACGAGGATCGCCATTCCGCTGGACGGCATAGATCCCGACGGCGATTCCGTCACCCTGGTGGGGCTGGAACAGGCACCGCGCAAAGGCACAGCCGTGGTGGGCGCCAACTATGTGGAGTACACCGCGCCGGCGAACGCCTCCGGACAGGACACGTTCACCTACGTGGTGGAGGACAGGTTCGGGGCGCGATCCACCGCGCGGGCCTCCGTGGGCATCGCACCCGCCGCCGGATCCAACCAGAGCCCCACGGCAGCTGAGGACAGCATCACCGTCCTCCCGGGCCGCCACGTGGCCGTGGACGTGCTGGCCAATGACTCCGATCCCGACGGCGACAACATCACCCTCACAGCCAACAGGCTGGAAGCCGCCCCGGAACTGAAGGCCCAGGTCATCGACGGCCGGGTGCAGCTCACCGCCCCGGCCGCGGCAACCGCCACGGCCGTTGTCCGGTACGAGGTCAGCGACGGCCGCGGCGGCACCGCCGTCGGAACCCTCAAAGTCCAGGTGCGCAGCAACGCCGCCACCCTGGCCCCCATCGCACGGGACGACCGTGTGACGTTTGCCGAGACACTGGGCAAGACCGTCGTCGAGGTTCCGGTTTTGAAGAACGACGACGACCCGGACGGCGTGGCCGCCGAACTGAAGATCACCTTCCCCGAGGCCGCACCGACCGCCACCGTCTCCGCTCCCGGGAAGGTCGCCGTGCGGCTGGAAAGCCAGCCGCAGATTGTCGCGTACACCGTCACGGACATCGATAACCTCAGCTCGACGGCGTTCATCGTGGTGCCGGGCCTCGAAGGGCAGGCGCCCGCACTGCGGAGCACGGCACCCCTGGAAGTGGTCAGCGGCCAGCAGCTGACCATGGACCTGAAGGACCTGGTGGTGGTCCGTCCCGGCAAGAGTCCCCGCATCACGCAGGACTCCAAGGTCCAGGCGGTGGCATCCAACGGAGCGCCGCTGGTGAAGGACGCCACCACCCTCGTGTTCACCTCCGCCGACGACTACACGGGCCCGGCAGCGGTTTCCCTTGAGGTCACCGACGGCGTTACCGTCGACGATCCCGACGGGCGCAAGGCGGTGCTGACCATCGGCATCAACGTCCTGCCCGACCCCGCCCGCAACCATCCGCCGACCTTCCCGTCGAGCACCCTCGATGCCGCGCCGGGCGAGGAAGCCACGCTGGACCTGCGCCAGGCGGCGTCCGACGTCGACAAGGCGGACCAGGACAAGCTCACCTTCGCGCTGAAAGGGGCACCGCCCGCCGGGGTCAGGGCCAGCCTTGACGGCGGCCTCTTCAAGGCCACCGTCGACGGCGCAGCCAAGGGCAGCAGGCTCACCGTGCCCGTCACCGTCTCGGACGGGCGCAGCGCACCTGTTGCCAGTGCCGTCGAGATCCGGGTGGTCGGGTCGAAGCGACCCCTTGCCGTAGCGAACGACGACGTCATCGCCAGCGCCCGGGCCGGGCAGTCCCAGCAGGTGCAGGCGCTGGAGAACGACGTCAACCCGTTCCCGGAGACACCGCTGAAAATCCTGAGCGCCGCCGTCGAAACCGGAACCGGCACGGCAACAGTGGCAGGCGACGCCGTCGTGGTGACGCCCGCCGAAAAGTTCGTGGGCACCATGGTGATCCGCTACCGGGTCCAGGACAAAACCCGGGACGCGGAACGCGAAATCGACGGCCGCATCCGGCTCACCGTCAAGGACAAGCCGGATGCACCGCCGGCGCCGACAGTGGGCGAAGTGCGCGACCGCACCGTTGTCCTCAACTGGGCACCGCCCGCCAACAACGGGGCAGCCATCACCGGTTACAAGATCAGCGGCAGCGGAGGATTCTCGCAGCAATGCCCCGCCACCACGTGCACCCTGACGGGCCTGACCAACGACGTGGAATACACCTTCACCGTGGTGGCCACGAACGAGGTGGGCGACTCGCCGCCATCCCCTGCTTCGGCGCCGGCCCGCCCGGACGCGAAGCCGGAGACCCCGGCCGCGCCCACGCTGGTGTTTGGCGACAAGCAGCTCACCGTGAACTGGGTACCGCCAAGGAGCCCGGGCTCACCGGTGCAGAGCTACAACCTGGAGATCTCACCGGCACCTCCGGGCGGAAACGTCCGGGCCAGCAATGTCACCGGAACGTCCTACCGGTGGACCGGCCTGCAGAACGGCACGCCCTATCAGGTGAGGATCCAGGCCTCCAACAAGGCTCCCGACCCCTCGGACTGGAGTCCCTACTCAGCGAGCGGCATCCCGGCAGGCATACCGGGCGCCCCCGGCAAACCGACCACCACCCGTTCCACCTCGGGCGGGACGGAATCGATCATGATGGTGGCCTGGGCTCCGGCAGCGGACAACGGCGCCTCCATTGACACCTACACCGTCAATGCCGTCCGGGGCGGAGCCGTCGTGGGCAGCAGCACGGTGTCCGGCAGCCAGCTGAGCGTGCCGGTCACGGTCGGCAACTCCGCCACCGACTACACCTTCACCGTCACCGCCAAGAACAAGGCCGGCACGTCGGCGGCCAGCCCGCCGTCGGACCCCCGCCGGGCCTTCGGCACGCCGGGGGCCGTCCCAAGCGTCCGCGCCGATCCGCTCGACAACGCGGTCCAGCTCACCTTCGGCGAGGCAGCGGGCAACGGCGCCACCCCGAGCTACCAGTACCAGGTCAACGGAAGCGGCTTCACGGCCGTGCCGGCGGACAGGGTCATCCGGGCCGGGGTGCCCAATAACGGCAACTACACCATCGGGGTGCGCGCCGTGAACAGCATGGATGGTGCCACCTATGAAGGGCCGGTCACCAATTCCAACCCCGTGGCGCCGTACGGCAAACCGCACGCCGCGAGCATTAACCCCGTTACCGTCACCACGACCGTGAGGTTCGACGTCGGCGCCGTGGTCAACAACGGACGCCGGGTTGTGGCGCTCGAGTACCGGTCCTCTGACGGGAAGTCGGGCACACTGGGTGCCGGCGGCGGGTCCGTCACCACCGGCAATGGCTACGACCAGTCCGTCTCCATCACCGTCACCACCGTGGACGAGCTCGGCCAGCGCACCGCCGTCTCGGCAACCGGCCAGACGGCTCCGGCGAAGTACCTCGTGGTGGACAACGGCTCGGCGAGTCCCGGTACCTGCGAATGGCCCACCAACGGCACCTCCGCCCCGGACACCGCGGCGAACTGTGCCGCCGGCGGCGGAACGTTCGTGGCCCAGGGCACCCGGGTCCAGGTCCAGTGTGTGACCACCGGGGCCTCGTACACCATCTACGACGGAGCGACCGGCAAGCCCACCGGGACCTCCGGCAACGTCTGGTACAAGGTGATCAACAACCTCTGGATCCGCCCCAGCGACGGACCCGTGGATGCGGGGGTTCCGGCCTGCTGAGGCTACCAGCAGGATCCTTGCAGGGGCTGCCGTCCGCAGCCTTGGCCGCGGCGGGATGGAACTGCCGTCAGGGATTTGCCGTGCGCATAGCCACGGCGGCAATGTCCTCGGGGGTCGTCCGGCAGCACCCGCCGATGAGCCGGGCACCAAGGTCACGCCAGACGGCGGCTCCTTCGGACAGGCTTGCGGGCTGTTTGCTGTCGGGTCCCCTGGATGTGTCCCCGGACGCAGCCGGGCGCCAGGTTTTACTGACGGCGTCATAGCTTTCGCCGGAATTTGGATACGCGATCAGGGGCGTATCCGTGGCTTTGCCTAATGAACCCAAAGAGGGGGCAACCAGCTCCAGCGGCACACAGTTCACGCCAATGGCCACAACGGACGGCTGCGCCCTGCTGAGCTTTGCCACCTGAGCCAGCGGCGTGCCGTCGCTGATGTGCGCACCGTCCCGCAGCGTGAAGGAGAGCCAGCCCTCGACGTCGAACTCTTGCATGAGCGCCACCAGGGCCTCCGCCTCCGGCAGGGACGGCAGCGTCTCACAGGCAAGGAAGTCCGCTCCGGCGTCCACCAGCGCGGCAATTCGTGGCCGGTGGAACTCCAGGAACTCGTTTCGGCTGAGGAAGTAGTCTCCCCGGTATTCCGACCCGTCCGCCAGGTAAGCGCCGTAGGGACCGACCGATCCTGCAATCAGCAGAGTGCCTGCACCCGGGTTTTCGGCCAGGTGCTCGCTGCGGGCCTCGTCGGCCAGGCGCACACTCAATGCCACGAGTTCCAGGGCCTCTTCTTGGCCAATGCCGCGCCGGGCAAATCCCTGGGGTGTTGCCTGATAGCTGGCCGTGATCGCGACCGCCGCTCCGGCACGGAAGTAATCGCGGTGCACACGCTTGACGAGCTGCGGCTGCTCCAGGAGGACTTTAGCCGACCACAAGGGGTCATCCAGATTGCAGCCGTGCGCTTCCAGCTCGGTGGCAAGTGCGCCGTCCACGGTCAGGTTGGCTCCGGCATCAAGCATGCGGGAGAGCTTCGTGTTCGTAGGCATTGTTTGGGCTCCAAGCGGTTCGTTCGTCCATGCCTGTCAGGCATGAGGGCGGGGTACACGCGTTGCGCACCGCATATATGTTCATAATAAGCATCTTTCAATGCTTGTAATGATCATCACACCATGCCACGATGGCAGCAACACCCTTACGAACGGCCCAGGAGGCCCTCCTTTGAAAATTGAAATGAAACCAGTACGCAAACTGCGTGTGCATTGGCCCGTAGCTTCGGAAACCTTCTCGCGGCTCGCCAGCGGCGACGCAGACGCATTCAAAGACGAAGCGGGCATTGCGGCCCTGCTCAAAGCCGTCGCGGAATCCCCCGACCTCGGGGACTTCGGCAACTACCGGCATGTCTTCGAATCAGGTTTGGGTTTCGAGGGGTTCACCTGCACTGAAGGCGCCAACCCCACATTGGGGCAGGTTGGCCAGCAGACAATTTCACCGACCCTGGTTCTGACGACGTATTTCGATGCTGCGCTCGACGACGCTGCCGTGCAACGCTTCCTGCAGCACATAGTGGATATCCACCCCTGGGAGGTGCCCGTCATTGAGCTGACAGGGCCAATCGGTGTTTCCAACACTGCCCTTCCAGCACTCGTTGAAAGCCAGGCCACGCCATGACCGAAGTCACCACAACCGCCCTGTGGGACGGCCTGCAGACGCTGTTCGCCGGCAGATCATTCACTGACCTGACGCACGCCTTCCACCCCGGCCAGCCACACTTTCCCGCATTCCCCGATGAAATCAGGGAGCCCGTCTTCGATCTGGAGAAAGGTGACGGGTTCACCGCCCACCGCTACTCGATCATCGGACAATGGGGAACACATGTTGACCCTCCCTCGCACTTCGTCCAAGGGGGAAGGACCCTGGACCAGATTCCCGTGGAGGAGATGGTCCTTCCGCTGGTCGTCCTCGACATCACTGAACGCGTCACCGCTAATGCGGACGCCACTCCCCGGATGGAGGACGTCCAGGCGTGGGAACACCGCAATGGTGCCATCCCGCCCGGCGCCTTTGTGGCATTGCGGACAGGCTGGAGTGACCGTTGGCCTGACGCTGCCGCCATGGCAAACAGGGACGATCACGGTGTCAGCCACACACCTGGCTGGTCCCAGGAAGTCCTCTCCTTCCTGGTTGAGGAGCGGTCGGTTACCGCGGTCGGTCATGAGCAGACGGACACAGACCCGGGACTGGCCACGTCCCGCCAGGACTTTGCACTGGAGACCTACGTCCTGGCGCAGAACCGGTGGCAGATCGAGCTGATGGCGAACCTTGACGGACTTCCTGAGGCGGGAGCGGCCCTCATTGCCACCTGGCCCAAGCCACTGAGGGGAAGCGGTTTTCCTGCCCGGGTCTTCGCCATCCACTAGGAGGCGTCCCTCCAGTGACTAGAATCGGACCCATGTCGAAGACATCCAGCATGGGCCGGGGAATGATGGCTGTCCTAGCGGTGGGCTCCCGCAACGCAGAAGGCCTGCGTGGCGGAACGGTTGCTGATATAGCAACCGATCTGGGCAAGGACCGCAGCCAGGTTGCGCGCAGCCTGCGGACGGCCCAGCAGGAGGGGTTCCTGGTCCGCAAGGACCACCGGACCTACGCCGTCGATTGGTCGCTCCTGACGGACGCACAACTGTTGTCCGAACAGCGGTTGCAGACTGACGGCGCCACCGCACTGGCAGGTTTGGCCCGCGAAACCAATGAAGGATGCTTCCTTGGAATTCTGAGCGGAGACAGCACCGTCACCATCGGTGAGCATGTTCCGGCAAGTAGCAACATGATCGGTTCATGGCTGGGTCGGCCGTATCCGGCCTACTGCAGTGATGCCGGCCAGGCACTGCTGTGGGAAGCGTCCGACGACGAGGTCCGGACCCTTTTCTCCGGTGTCGCTTTCGCGCGTCATGGCCCCAATACACCCGTTGACGCGGAGGACTTCCTGTCACGACTGCGCGCGGCCCGGGCGCGGGGATACTCCATCGTGGACGAGGAGGCCGAGCCCGGGTTGTATTCCCTGGCCGTTCCGATTCGGGACTTCAAGGGCGACGTGGTGGCAGCGCTGCAGGTCGTAGGCGCCAAGACCCGCCTGCAGCCTAGATTGGAGGCCTGCGCCACGGCCCTCGTGTCCTGGGGAAGGTGGCTCGAGTCCATGCTGGGTCAGGCCCCGCCGAAGAACGTGCCTTAGCTGGCAAGACCCTTCCGGCCAGCGCTGTTCCGCGGGCCGCCCTGGCAGGACGCCAGCCGTTGGGCTGCTTCCCACAGGGCCTTTGCAAGCTCATCCGCGCCGGACATGATCTCGGCCCGGCCGCCCAGGACACTGAGCGCTGCAAGAACGGAACCGTCGGAGGTGCGGACCGGAACCGCCAGTTCGTAGACTCCATGCTCGAACTCTTCCTCCGCGACAATGAAGCCCCGCGCACGGTCCCGGTCCATCAAGTCGACGACTTCTTGCGGCGAATGGGCCGCCCCCGGACCGCCTATGCCAATGAAATTGACGTCCGCAAGGAGGGCCTCGACGGCTGGCTGCTCCTCGTCCCACAGCAGGGCCCGGCCGGACCCGGTGCACCACACGGGTGTCACCATGCCGGGTTTCACGAAGCCGCCGGGAACCGCGTCATTGCTGGATGTCCGCAGGAGAATGACGCGGAAGCCATCCCGGACGGACAGCCTGGATCTAAGGCCGAACGAGGCCACCAAAGCCTCAAGTTCGGTTCTTGATTCGCGGACCCAGCCGGTATTCAAAGCGGCAGCCAGGCTAAAAAAACGTGGACCGGTCCGGAATGGCCCGCGTTCGACGCGTTCCAGCAATCCCAGCTCACACAATTCCTGGGTCAACCTGGAGACACGGCTTTGGTCCATCTCCAGCTCGGATGCGATCTGGGAAACGCCGAGTAGCCGCCTTCCCCACTTCTCCCGGTCTGCGACCAGCCGCACTATCCGAAGGCCCTGGGCCATGGATGACGCTTCCGAGGAAGACTCCATGCTCCGTGCTCCTTCCGCCTGTAACTACGCCTATTCTCACACGTCCGCAGGACGCCGAGCTTGGTGGCGGGGGACGAAGGCCCCCCGCCACCAAGCTACGCGGACGATAGTTGATGCCGGCGTCAGGAGGGCTGGTTTGCGCGCGCCTTGCGTCCGTACTTGAAGTAAAAGAAGGCATAGCAGGCGCCAACGAAAGTGAATCCGAAATAGAGCGCTGCTACCTGGTTCGGATCATAGGCGATGCCGATGAGCGAGATGACACAGAGCGAAAAGGCCAGGATCGGCACCAGCGGGAACAGCGGGGCCTTGTAGGGAAGCGCAGCGACATCACCGCCGTTTTTGACGAAGGATCTCCTGTGGAAGAAGTGCGAGGCGGTGATGGACATCCAGACCCCGACCACGGCGAAACCTGCCACCGATACGAGAGCCAGATATACCGTTTCAGGTGCCACGACGCTGCTGATGAGGGATGCCAGGCCACCGAGCATGCTGACGGAGAGTGCAGTCATGGGAATACCGCGCCGGGTCAGCTTCTTCAGCGCCCGGGGCGCGTGCCCCTCGTCGGCAAGGGAGTACAGCATCCGCGCGCAGGAGAAGAGGCCGCTGTTACCGGCTGAAAGGAGCGCGGTGATGATGACGAAGTTCATAATGTCGGGAGCATAAGGAATGCCGATGGATGAGAAGACCGTCACGAACGGGCTTTCATCCAGCCCGACCTGCTCGAAGGGGATGGTGGCGGCGATGACAGCGATTGCCCCGACGAAGAAGATCAGCAGACGGATGACGGTGCTGCGCATCGCTTTGGGGATGCTGGTGGCCGGGTCAGCGGTTTCGCCAGCCGCCACACCGATGAGCTCTGAACCGGAGAAGGCGTAGAACACGGCAAGCGCAGTGACCAGGACACCGGTGAAGCCGTTAGGGAAGAGGCCGCCGGAAGTGTTGAAGTTTTCAAACATGCTGGGATGGCTGCCCGCCCCGCTGAGCGGGTGGAAGCCGAACAGCGCCGCGCCGCCGAAAACGATGAGAACCACGATGGCGCCGACCTTGACGATGGCAAACCAGAACTCTGATTCGCCGAAGAATTTCGAAGAAACCGCATTGAAGCCGAAGAGGACCGAGGCGAAGATAATGCACCAGACCCAGACGTCAACACCCGGGAACCAGCGCTGCATCAGGAGACCGGAAGCCGTGAACTCCGATCCGATGGCCACCGCCCAGCAGAGCCAGTAGAGCCAGGCGGTGGTGAACCCGGTGGCCGGCCCGATCGACCTCGCCGCGTAGATATGGAAGGCCCCTGAGACGGGATAGGCGATGGCAAGTTCCCCGAGGCAGGCCATCACCAGGTACACAACAAAGGCGCCAATGAGATACGCGATGACCGCCCCGAGCGGCCCGGCCTGGGAAATGGTGTACCCCGAGCTCAGGAAAAGCCCGGAGCCGATCACTCCGCCCATGGCGATCATGACCAGATGCCGCGCCCCCATGGACCGCCGGAGGCCCGAATCGGTCGACGGCGGAATGGTTGGCTGCGGTTCTAGCTGGACAGGTAACGACGGTTCCATGGTTTCTCCCAGGTGAGTGGCAGGTCTGATGCGAAGGATGCGCACGTGGCCCGGCGTGGGGTCAAGCCGGCTCGGGCTGCGCAGTAGCGACAGTGATGAAAGTAACACGAAAAGGCGGATTTGGTCATTAAGAACATCTATACATGTCTATGTTGAACAAAGGTTACGGTCCGGCGTGGTGACGAATCGGCAGGCGGATGGTCAGTTCGCCCTGCTTTTCGGTCACAATCACATGCGCTGACGGACATGGAGTGCGGTCAGCATTGGAGGACCGATGTAACTGACTGAAGGAGCACCATGACCACCTACGACATTGCGCTGATCGGCTTCGGCGGCGTCAACAGGACACTGGCCGAACTGATCGCGACGCGCGGTGAGAGACTTCGTTCCGAACTGGGCTTCGGCCTGCGGGTCGTGGCCATCACCGACCTGCGCCTCGGGTCCCTGGTCCAGCCCGAAGGCGTGGACCTCTCTGTTGCCCTCAGACTGGGCGGGGAAAAGGAAACCTTTGCAGCGTACGGCGGATCCGCCGACACCAACAACGAATCCGTGATCCGCCATTGCCCAGCGGACATTATCTGCGAGGCCACCTTCACTAATCCCGAAGACGGCGAGCCGGCAGTTTCACATGTGCGCTGGGCACTCGAATCCGGCAAGAGCGTCTGCACCACGAACAAGGGCCCGGTTGCCCTCCGCGGCGCCGAGCTGAGCTCGCTCGCCGAACAGAACGGCGTGCGCTTCGAGTTCGAGGGCGCAGTCATGAGCGGCACTCCCGTCATCCGCCTGGCCAAGAAGATGTTCGCGGGACTGAAACTGAACGGCTTTGAAGGCATTCTCAACGGCACTAGCAACTATGTGCTCGGGCGGATGGAAGCCGGCCTGGACTTCGACGCTGCCATCCGGGAGGCGCAGGAACTCGGCTACGCCGAAGCAAACCCCGCAGCTGACATCGAGGGCTACGACGTTCAGCTCAAAGTCCTCATCCTCGCCAACGAACTGCTGGACGCCGGCATGGAGCTCAAGGACGTCCATCGGCAAGGTATTTCTACCGTGACGCCGGAAGATATTCGGAGGGCAGCCCGCGAGGGGCACCGTTGGAAGCTCGTGGGCGCGGCACGGCGGAACCCGGACGGGTCCGTGACTGCAGGCGTATCCCCTGTAGCGCTTCCCCTTGACCATGGGCTGGCCGGGGTTTCCGGCGCAACCAATGCAGTGTCCTTCGAGACCGATCTTCTGGGTGCAGTAACCATCTCCGGACCGGGAGCCGGGCGCGTGGAGACCGCCTACGCGCTGCTCTCTGACATCATCGCCATGCACGCGGCCAGGACGGAGGTATCCGCAAATGCCTGAATCCACACTGTGTTCGACAGCAACCGTGCTGCCACAGTTCCATGACGTGACGAGCCCCTATGACGGCAGGGTGGTCGGTGCGGTTTCGCTGACCGAAGCCACCGCCGGCAAAGTCGTGATCGAAACGGCTCGAGCCGGCGCCCGGACGGCACGGGCCCTGTCCCGCGGCGCACGCGGGAAGATCCTGGACGGTGCCGCCAGGCAGATCGAGCAGCGCAGCGAGGAGTTCGCGCTAACGATAGTGTCCGAGGCCGGGAAAACGATCCGCCAGGCACGCAAGGAAGTACTGCGCGCGGTCAACACGCTCCGCCTGTCCGCTGCCGAAGCGCGCCGGAACGCAGGCGAAGTCATCCCCTTCGACTCCTATGAAGGCTCAGAGGACCGCACCGGGTGGTACTCGCGCGAACCACTGGGCATCATTGCCGCGATCACCCCGTTCAACGATCCCCTCAACCTGGTGGCGCACAAGGTTGGCCCGGCAATCGCCGGAGGAAACGCCGTGATTCTCAAACCCTCTGCGCTGACACCGCTGTCTGCCCAACTGCTCGCGGACGCCCTCGTGAATTCAGGGCTCCCTCCAGAGGTCCTCACGATTGTCCACGGCGGCCGGGACGTGGCCGAAACAATCATCAGGTCCCGGGACGTACGAATGGTGTCCTTCACCGGGGGGTTCTCCACGGGTGAGAGCATGGCCCGCACAGCGGGCCTGAAGAAGCTGTCCATGGATCTCGGCGGAAACGCACCCGTGATCGTCCTGGACGATGCCGACGTCGAAAACGCAGTGGAATCCTGCGTCTCCGGAGCATTTTGGGCCGCCGGCCAGAACTGCGTGGGGGTGCAGCGGATTCTCATAGCCGCACCGGTGTACGGCGCGTTCCGCCGGCGCTTCCTGGCGGCGACGGCCAAGTTGGTTGCCGGAGATCCTTCGGATGAACGGACGGACGTTGGGCCCATGATCAGCCCCGCTGCCCTGCAAGAGCTCCAAACCAAGCTGGACGAGGCCCTCGGAGCCGGCGCCGTCCTTCTTTCAGGCAATGTCACGGACGGCAATGTGCTTCACCCGACCGTCCTCGAAGCGGTACCGACGGACAGCCGGCTGTGGCAGCAGGAGGTTTTCGGGCCTGTGGTCATGTTCCGCCAGTTCAGCACGTTCGAAGAGGCCATTGAAGTCGCCAACGCCATCGAGTTCAGTCTTCATGCGGGCATCTTCACCGACTCCCTGGCCCGGGCCATGGACGCAGCCCGACAGCTCGAAGCAGGCGGCGTCATGATTAACGACTCCTCTGATTACCGCTTCGACGGCATGCCGTTCGGCGGGGCCAAGTACGGAAGCATGGGCAGGGAGGGCGTCCATTTCGCGTATGAGGAGATGACCCAGCCAAAGGTTATCTGCATCAGGAACTGATGGAACCGGAGGGGCCGCGGGCATCTCCGGGGCCCCGCCTGATGTAACTGGACAGCGTCATGGCGGTCACCGTGTCCGTGACGCCGGGAATGGCCGCAATCTGCTCCCAGATCTCCTGAACCCTCTCCAGCGACCGGGCCTCGACCCTCACCAGCAGGTCAAAGTCACCGCTTACGACATCACACAAAACAACTTCCGGGATCGACCGCAGTACGGTGATGACGTCCGACCCCCGTACCCGGTCCTTCCTGTAAACCATCAGGAAGGCGGACACGGGCCCCTGCCCCGGTGGGCCGGTAACGATTGTGTACCCCTGAATGTGCCCTTGCCGTTCCATCCGTTCGATCCGCTGGCGGACGGCGTTCCTCGAGAGCAGGACTTTGGTCGACAGCTCCGCGTGGCTCATCCGAGCGTTCTTCGTTAGCTCCGCAAGAATCCTCTGGTCTATCTGATCAAGACTCACTCGGTCCATGCCTACCCTTCACACCAAATTTTTTCCCCGGCACAGCCGGAACCCAACCAACTCCACGACCGAAAGCACTCGAAAAATGACACTTCTGCAGCAAGCCCGGCCATCTCTCACCGGCATTAGCTGCGTCCTGTTCGACATGGACGGAACGCTGCTGGATTCAGCACCCGGCGTTACGGCAAGTGCTGCCCTGGCCCTTGCCGCCGTAGGCGCGCAGGTCCCGGCGATGGACAAACTGCGGCAGTTCGTCGGCCCGCCGATGATCGAGTCCTTCAAAACAGTCTCACAGTTGGACGACATAACCGCCCAAAGGGCCCTCCAACACTACCGCAAGGCATACGCCGACCACGGCGCTGAACAGTCCAGCCCATATGACGGGGTCACCGAGCTGCTTGACCACCTGCACTCGGCCGGCATGCCGATGGCTGTCGCCACCTCCAAGGTGGAAGATCAAGCGGTAAGACTCGCACGAAGGTTTGGCATCGAAGGCAATTTCATCAACATCTGCGGGGCGTCCGACCGCGACGGAAGAGCGAGCAAGCCAGAGGTCATCGCCGAATTGCTGTGCCGCCTTCAGGCCGAGGGCGTGGACATCTCCGGTCCCGTAATGATCGGAGACCGGAGCTACGACGTCGCCGGAGCCGCCCAACACGGAATCCCGACAATATTTGCGCTCTGGGGCTACGGGGACGCCGGGGAAGCGTCGCAGGCGGCCGCCGTTGCCTCCTCCCCCGCAGCCCTGCTGCCACTGATCCTGGCCAACCGCCGCCCGTCGGATGACCAGCAGAGGTCCGGCCCTGCCGTGTGAGCACATGGATACACAAACGAAACGTGGGGTCGACGCCGTGAAACACGCCGTGGCTACGCTGATTCCTACCTGAGACCGACGGAGGTCCGCAGGTCAATCGAAAGGAATCAGCCATGCTTTGGAATACCTTGAACCTGTTTTTCACTTCCTCGCGCAATGGTGGAAACTCGCAATTCGGCGAGGCCACGTCCAATTCCAGTTTCCCCCAGGGCCAGCTCACGTCCGCGGCCTGGGAAGGCTGGTGGGACAGCGCCGCGCAGGTCTGACCCACATGTGGGCCGGCCGGGAGTAGGCTCACCGCAAGGGAACCAGCGAGCGGGAGGGTAAGGCGTGACGGATCAAGGACGCAGTACCGAACTTGAGGGCGGCGCCAAATTTGATGACCGGGGGCTGCCGCTGACGGCGCTTGCTGTGGCGGCGGGCCGCGCCGTCGAGACGTCGCGGGCCGACCCGCTCGTGGCGGATCCGTTCGCCTCCGCCCTGGTGGTGGCCGCCCGTTCCCACCTGGACCTGCCGACGGTGTGGCCCGCTGAACCGGCCGAAGCCCCTCCCCTGCAGCAGCCGCTCCTTCTGGCCTCCATCTACATCGGTATGCGGACCAGGTTCATCGACGACTTCCTGCAGCAGGACCCTCCCGCCGCGCAGACAGTGATCCTCGGCGCAGGGCTCGACACCCGGGCCTTCCGGCTCCCGTGGCCCGCCGGCGCCAGGGTCATCGAGGTCGAGAGCGCCAACGTCCTTGAATTCAAGGCGCATGTGCTGAGCCGGCTTTCGGCGAAACCCGCGTGCGAGCTGATCCCCCTGCCTGTGGACCTTTCCGAGCCGTGGCGGGAAGGACTTCTGGCCGCCGGTTTCGATCCTGCCCAGCCCACGACGTGGGTCCTCGAGGGCCTGATGCCGTACCTCGATGCTGCTGCCCAGCGCGCGGTCTTGGCGGAAGTTGCGGCGCTGTCCGCGCCGGGATCCCGGGCGGTGATTGAGCGGGCCGTGCCCTTGCCGGCGACTGAGGATATTGAGGCCAAGCTGCGCGAGTTCAGCCAGCAGACCGGCCTGCCCATGAGCGAGCTGCTGGCACGGGCCGATCCGCCCGACCCGGTGGAGCTGCTCGAAGCAGCGGGCTGGCGCTGCACGGGTCACACCGTTGAGGAGCTGTGTTCAATGTACGGCCGCATCCTGTCCCTGGCCCCATCCGATGGGACGGGACCAGACGCAACAGCACCTGAAGATCCAGACGTGGAACAGTCGCGGGGCGGCTTCGTCACCGCCTGGCTGCCGTAGGCCAATGCCCGCTCCCGGCGAAACTAGGCCGGGTCGCTGCCGGGAGATGCGGACGAAGCGGGTTTTGCCAGTTCCGCTGTGATCTGGTCCGTCCAGGCGTCGACAGCTTCCCAGTCCCGCACGTCTCCGAACCTGCCGCCGACGAGCCGGAACAATGCCCGGAGCGGTGCCGACATCTGGTCGTCCCTGAACACACCGGAGAAGACCCTGTGGCCGCGAAGCGGGACTTCCTGGAACTGCGTCTGTTCCAGGCGTTGCTGCTGCAGTGCCGCGCCGCGGCTGCGAAACGGCTTTGGCAGGGCGTCGGCCATCCCCACGCTGAACGCCCAGACGGGCCGCTTGGCCAGTTCGGCCGCCTGCTCTGTGAAGAACTCCGAAGCCGGGGGCAGCCACGCCTGGTTGTGGATGGCGCTGCCCACCACCACAGCCTCGTAGCCGGAGACGGACTCGACCTCCTCCACGGACCGGCATTCCACCCCGCCCAAGGCAGCCGCCATCCGTGAGGCCACATGCTGGGCGATCTCCCGGGTGGAACCCATCGCACTTGCATAGGCAACAAGAACAGTCATGGTGCGCCTCCTGCCTTCCGTTCTCCAGTCTGCCCGTTCCCAGTCTGCGGGAACCCGGGCGGGCTGGAAACAGCTCCATGACATGTCGTTAACCTCGGCTCCACCTCGCCGCAGGCGGCAGGCCATCTGGCCTCCCTAGGGTGAACGGGTCGGCGGCTCAGCGCCGGCCACCGTCTTTCCGGGAGGAACCAAAACCATGCGCAAAGTCCTGACCGCAGCGGCCGCCGTCGCGCTTTTCACCACAGCGATCGCCTCAACGGCGGGCACCGCCGTTGCCGCGCCGACGGCGGACGCCGGCTCGCCGTCGTCGAACGCGGCAGGAACTGCCCAGTCCGCTGTCAAGACGAACGAGGGCAACGGCTCGTTTGACCTGCAGTCGCACCGCGGCGGCCGCGGCGAGTGGACCGAGGAATCGCTGGCCGCGTTTGCGAACTCGCTGAAGCTGGGCGTGAGCACGCTGGAGCTGGACACGCACCTGACCGAGGACGGCAACGTGATCGTATGGCACGACGACACGATCCAGGCCAACAAGTGCGTGGACACCGCCCCGGCCACGGCCGGCGACGCCGAGTTCCCGTACGTCGGCGACCGGGTGGCAGACCTGACGCTGGCCCAGATCAAGACGCTGAACTGCGGCTTCAAGCAGTTGCCCGGCTATCCGGATCAGCAGGTGATCGAGGGCAACCGCATCGCCGAACTCAAAGACGTCTTCGCGCTGGCCGCCGAGTACGGCGCCAAGAAGGTCCGCTTCAACGTGGAGACCAAGGTGGAGGACGGCCAGGCCGGCGGCGAAGGCTCCGTGGCGCTGACCAAGGCCGTGGTCACCGAGATCTACATGGCGGGCATGTCCGGCCGCACCACCGTGCAGTCGTTCGACTGGTCCACGCTGAACTACACCCGGAAGATCGCCCCGCAGCTGCCCGTCGTGGCCCTGTCCAGCGGCGACGCGTGGCTGCAGGTGGGCAAGCCCGGCGCGGCGCCCCAGCTTGGCGGCATCGACATCGACGACTACGACGGCTCCCTGGCCAAGGCCGCCAAGGCACTGGGCTACGACGTCATCTCCCCCGCCTTCGCTTCCGTCACGCCCAAGATGATCGCCGAAGCACACGGGTTCGGCCTGCCCATCATCCCGTGGACCGTGAACACCACCGCGGACATGGCGCGCCTGATGGACCTCGGCGTGGACGGCATCATCACCGACTACCCCACCCGCCTGCGCACCCTCATGGAGGAGCGGGGGCTGAAGCTGCCGAAGGCGTACGGCAAACGCTGATCGAGCCTGAACCGCTGATCGAGCCTGTCGAGATCAATCGAGCCTGTGCCGCTGCCGGCCGATTGAATTCCTACAAGCGAGCGACAGTTCACGACTTGCTAATATGGGGCTCCCCAAAGCAGAGGAGTGCCCCATGGGCAAGGTTGTCATGTACGGCTCGGTGTCGGTGGATGGTTTCATCGCGGACGAGAACGACCAGCCCGGACCGCTCTTCGACTGGTTGACCAGCGGCGACGTCCCTTTGGACGGGAGCGGCGAGTTGAAGGTGTCGCAGACGTCCTACGACTACACCCGCCCGTACTGGGACCAGATCGGGGCGACAATCGCCGGCCGCCACGTCTTCGACATGACGGACGGCTGGGACGGGAAGCCTCCGGGCGGGGTCGACCACGTGGTCGTCGTGACGCACCGGTCGAAGCCCGAGGGCTGGGACCCCGAGGCGCCGTTTCACTTCGTCGACGGCGTCGAGGCAGCCGTGGCCAGGGCGCAGGAGCTCGCGGGTGACCGCATCGTCGAGGTCGCCGCCGGCGACTTCGGTGGCCAGGTGGTTGCCGCGGGCCTGGTCGATGAGGTGCGCATGGACGTGGTACCCGTCGTGTTCGGGTCCGGCAAGCGCTACTTCGGGTCGGTCCACGCGCAGCACTTGTTGGAGGATCCTGACGTGGTGATTCAGGGCAACCGGGTGCTTCACCTGCGCTATCGGGTGCGCCGTTGACCGGGCGGGCCATACCCTGAAAAGACGGTCAGCCTAAGTGCAGGTGCGGGCATGCGAGTTCGTCGGTGGTCATCGCGCTGTTATCTCGTGTGCCTCCTGGCCTTAAGCCTCCTCGGCGGCTTCAACTCACTGGCGCCAGTTCCTCCCGTGCCGCCGGAACCCCCGCCCAGGACCGCCGACCAGTCCTACGACGCGGTGGATGCCTTCCTGCGGGAGCAGATGGACGCCGTCGGGATTCCCGGTGCCGCCGTCGTCGTTGTAAAAGATGGCCGCCAGGTGCATACCGCAGCGCTCGGCCGCGCCGATGACTCTGGGCGGCTGATGAGCGCCCAGACCCCTGTGCTGCTGGCGTCAACCAGCAAGACCCTCACCGCCATTGCCGTGATGCAGCAGGTTGAAGCCGGCAGGCTGCGGTTGGATGAGCCGGTCCGGACCTACCTGCCCTGGTTCACTCTGAAGGACAGCCATGCCGCCGCGATCACTGTCCGGCACCTGCTGCATCAGACCAGCGGCATGGCGTCCAGGGACACGGCCTTCGAAGCTTCCGAGGCACAGGACGCGGGGGCCATCGAGGATGGTGTCCGCGCCCTGTCGGATTCGGCCCTGGCCGGAACACCGGGCGAATCGTTCCGGTACGCGAGTGCGAACTTCAATATTCTGGGCCTCCTGGTGCAGACGGTCTCCGGCCAGCCGTTCGGGGAGTACATGGTGCAGCACGTTTTCGGACCGCTGGAGATGGCGCACAGCCACACGACGCGGGAATCTGCCGATGCGGACAACGTGGCGGCCGGCCATTCGCTGTGGTTTGGTTCATTCTGGCGGCAGACCGACGTGCCCGTGCCCGCGGCCGGCATGCCGTCCAGCACGATGTATGCCTCCGCCGAGGACCTGGGCCGGGAGCTGATCGCGCTGCTGGACGGGGGCCGGTCCGGAGACCGCCGCATCCTCCGGCAGGACAGCGTGGATGCCCTGTTTGAGAGGCGGACGCGGGTTGACGACTCCACGGGGTACGCCATGGGTTGGTATACCCTGGCACTCCCGCAGCCTGCCGGGACAACCAACCGGGGCGCGGCCGTGCCGATGCTGGAACACCAGGGGGAATGGGGTAATTCGCACACCTACGTTGCCGTGGTTCCCTCCACCCGGATGGGCGTGGCGCTGGTCATCAACGGGAATGACACCTCTGCCCCGTCGCGGCTCAGGTCCATCGACACCAACGTCCTCCGGATCCTCCACGGTCTGCCGCCGGAGCCGCCGGCCGTGGAGGAGGACTGGCTACAGCGCTACAGCTGGGCGGTCGCGTTGGGACTGCTGCTGGCGGAGCTGCTGAGCCTGGTTCTTGCGCTCGCCGTCCTGCGCCGCAGCCCCTTTGCACCCCGCAAGCGGTGGCTGCCCCTGGCCGGCGCCGCTGCCGCGCTCGCCCTCGACGGCTTCGTGCTGTGGCTGTGCTTTGTCTACGCTCCCGCCCGGTTCGACACGAAGCTGCCCGTCATTGTCTATCAGTTTCCCGACGTCGGCATCTCCCTGGTGCCGGCGCTTGCGTTGGCCATCGCCTGGCCGGCGGCACGCACCGTATGGCTGCTGTCCGAGTGGCGTGCACGCACTGTCCGGTGACCTTTTCACGCATCAAAGTTGCGACAGTCGACCACCATCGAACAGGGTTAGGGCATCCGCTGGCGCGGCAGGATGCCCTAAGTAAGGCAAGCTGGCATACTGCTTGGTGAGCCTTGGGGGATCACTTGAAAATCGTGCTGTACATCGTCTGGGCGCTGTTCGTTGCCGGCGCCATCTACTCCGTCATCCACGCGGCCAGGAAGAACAGGCGGCATGAACAGCTGACAGCGGGTTGGCCACGCGTGCAGGCCACGGTGACCGGGAGCCGCGCCGGCTGGAGTGGCGGCACCGGCAACGTGACGCGAAACCGGCGCTTCTGGCCCACGTACCAATTCACCGACCCGCACGGAACGCAGTATGTGGGCGAGTCCGAGGTCTCGTCTGCCGAACAGCCCGTGCCCGGATCGCCGATAAACATCGCCTACAACCCGGCCAACCCCAACGAGTCTTTCCACCCCTCCGCCCAGACGAGAACCGCGCTGGGCTGCCTGATACCGTTCTTCGCCGTCTTTGCCGCCGCCCTGTTCTGGTTCATCGGCGTCTTCCCGCTCTGACCTGGCACCAACGCCGGGCAGTGGAAATTTCAGTCAGACAACAACAGGGGGATTGTGTGAATATCGTGGGACTTCGTAAGCCCGGGCGAAATCTGACCGCCCTTCAGCCAGGGAGCGGTACTGTCGCCGCCGCTCTGCTGACGGCAGGCCTACTCCTGACCGGCTGCACCGTGACCAGCGGGCCGAGGACGCCGACAACCACCGCTATCCTCGCCCCCGGAGCCTTCTCCACCCTTGACGAGGCCGGCGTGGAACAGATCAAGGCGAGCCGGACTGCCAGGCTGGACATGCGTTCCGGCACCCTGGAGAAGGCCGCCGTCAACGTTGAGGGCACCGCAAATTTTGGTCCTGAGATCAATACCAGGGGCGAGGGCAAGATCGATCTCACGATCGTTGGCCCTAACGGGGAGGTCACCGGAAAGACGGACAGGATCCGCTTCAATTCAGGCGAGACCCGGACGGACTTCAGCGAAGTCACGTACTTCCTCACCACGGATTCCAGGGAGGAGTTCTACGGGTTCATCCGCGACGGCGTGGAGCGCTACGGCATCGACAAGGAATCCGCCGAAAACTGGATCAGTTCCACGGAGAGCGATCCCGGTGACAGGAGCGACTTCTCCATAACCTCGGGCTACGCCACGGGCCTCGGGGTGAACTACGACCTGCGTTACGACGGCTCTAAAACCATGCAGGTCATCATCGTCCACGTCAGTCCGGCCGCCTGATCCGAGGCGCGGCCTGCGGGGGCGACCGCAGCCTTCACACCCCCTGCGCGGTCTTGCCAAATATGGCCGCCCAACGCATTCCTAAGCGACCATCTTGGTAATTTCACGCCGGCTTGGTTTCGACAGGCTCAACCAGCGGCGGTTTCGACAGGCTCAACCAGCGGCGGTTTCGACAGGCTCAACCAGCGGCGGTTTCGACAGGCTCAACCAACGACGCAAAAGGCCCCGCCGGACGGGGCATGCTGCCGGGTCGCGCGGGGCCTTCGGTTGGGATGGGGGGCTGCTACTTCGCCGTGATGGTCCAGTCGCCGTCGGAGTTGACCTGGACGAAGCCCGGGGTAAGGGTCACGGTGCCGCTGTAGTCGCCGATCTTATTGACGGCGAGTTCGGGAACCTCGCTGCCGAAGCCCTGCACCACGAAGTTGCTTTCGCCCTTGTTGGTGATGGCTGCCTTGTCGGTGGCCACGTCCCAGTAGAGGACCTTGTCGCCGGTGCCGCTGACCTTGTCCGTGGAGGATGGCACACTGTCGATGTCCTCGATTTTCAGCGTCCAGGCGGCATCGGCGCTGATGTTGAACTCGGTGGTGGGCGCACCTGCGCTGGTGTCCACGAGGTGCGAACCGGCGTAGGCTCCGGTGGTGTTGACCAGCAGAATCTCGGCGCCGTTGGTTTCCAGGACAGTGTTGCCGCTGCAGGCTTTGCACGTGAAGGTCACCACGGCCGGGAGTCCCTTGAGGTCAACGGTCTTGACGGCGTCGCCGGTGCCCGTCAGCGTCTGGGCCTCAAGGTGGGGCCGTTCTTCCCCGGCAGCTGCTTCCCCGGAGGCTGTGGGCTCGGCGGAGGAACCGGCGGCGCTCTCCTGCGTGACAGGTGCGGCCGAGATGATCGGCGGAGTGGCGGCCTGCCGGACAACAGCGGCGGCAGCAATCCCGCTCAACACACCAATCACCAGGTTGACCACCAACAGGACAACGGTGACCACAACGGCCACCTTCCTGTGCTGCGCATATCCTGCCAGCGGCCGGCCGTTCTTGTCCGTCTGCCTTCCGGCCAGTGTGACGATCAGGTCCACGAGCGACCAGATGCCCAGCCCGCCCAGGGTCAGCAGCTTGGCGATGCCGGTGCCGATCTTGCCGAGGTAGAAGCGGTCCACGCCCAGGCTGCCCAGGAGCAGCGCGAACAGCCAAGTGACCAGGAACGATTTCTGCGGTTCCGCGCCGTACTGCCCCGGGAAGGCCCCGTACTGCCCCGGATACGCCTGCCCAGCGTTTTGCCCGTCCAACAACTGCCCATTCGCATACTGCGGCGCGCCATAGGTGGTGTAGTCGGAGGGCGGCGGTGGCGGGGTTGGGCCGGGGTGGCTCATTGCGGTCCTTTCAGGGCAGGCGACAGCAGGGGTCGCCGAGGTGGCAGAGGGAGAAAGAGGTGGGCAGTGCGGAGGGGGCGGGTGCGGAAGGGTGGGGCCGGGCGGACAGTCCACCTGCAAAACGAACGCCTGTGAGCGAAAGCTTGTGGTGAGTGACACGGGGCCTGACAGCGGGCACATGGCTTCAGAAAGCCCGTTTGCTTAAGGCTTTATGGCTTGCACATCGCTGCTGTCCCCCAGTTTGACGCTTTGGCGTCACCGCCCCCAGAAGGGATGATACAGGGCTTCCGGAGGGCATGCCGGGACGCCACGGCGCGTCCCGGACGGCGCGCCGTGAAGACGTACGACGGCGGCGGTCCCCCGCCCGCCGCCGTCATACCTTTGCTCCTTGTGGGAGCCGGTTTCCCAGCCCTACTTGGGCACGGCCCCAATCTGCTGCATGAGGCCCAGCGTGTCCGTCGATCCCCAGTGTTCGGCCACCTTGCCGTCCTCGACGCGGATGATGTCGATGCCCGAGAATTCAACGCTCTTGCCGCTGGCCGGCACCCCGGCGAAGTCGCCCTGGTGCGTTCCCGTCAGGATGACGTGTGCGGCCTCGAGGTTCCCCTCGGCGAGCGCCGGCTCGGAGGTCTTCACCGCGAGATCCGGAAACGCGGTCCTGATGGCGTTCACATAGAACCTCACACCCTCCTTCCCCGGGGGCTGGCCGGGTAAGCCCTCCTCGTGGTCGACGACGTCGTCCGTCACCATTTCGTCGATGAGCGTCAGATTGCCGCCCGTCAGTACCTCGTCGTAAAAGCGCTTGATCAATCCCTGTCCGCCAGCCATTTCCGGCTCCTTTGAGGTTTGGCTGTGTATGGCAGTTGCATTGTCCTCCCCCGGTAATCCGGCTTCAATGGCGCGTTGCTTCCCAATCCACGCGGCACGGTCCGCCAGCAACAATCGGGCGGTTCGTTCTCGGTGGGAAAGGTCCAAAATGTACGTAGGGGACATACCAGCAAACGCAGAACCAATGGAGGAAATTGCCATGGCTGGACACTTCGAAATCATCGATGCTTTGGACGGCGGCTTCCGCGTCAGGCTTCTGGACGGCACAGGAACCCTGGTGGCGACCTCGGTGAAGTACCCCACCAAGCAGGCTGCTGTTGCGGGAATCTCGCACACCAGGGAGATCGCCGGCACAGGGCTCATCCGCGACATGAGCCGCGGCGGCCACGGGGAAATCATCATCCCCAAGTCCAGGGCCGCGCATGCGACCGCACGGTTCCACTCCCATACGAGGTTCCCGGCGGCGGAGCGGGGCACCCGCACCCTCTGACCGGTCGGGTGGCATGACGTCGGGGCGGGCCTGGGACTAGGGTGGGTTCACGGCTGAAGACACCCGGCCCCTGGAACGCCCCTACGGAGCTGCCGCCATGACCGAAGCCTTCGCCCCCGCAACTGACGCCCCGTCCGACGCTGAATCTGAAGCCGACACCGATAGAGCCGCCGACGCCGGTCTCCGCCGCATCGCCGCCGAAAACCTCGGCCTCCCCCACCTCCGGGACGGCCAGCTCGCCGGCATGCGCGCCATCGTCCAGGGCCGCGACATCCTCGCCGTGATGCCCACCGGCTACGGGAAGTCGGCGATCTACCAGGTGGCCGCACTGTTCCTGCACGGCGGCCACGGCGGCGTGGATCACCCCGGCGGCACTGCCGGCAACAGCGCGCGGCGCGGTCCCGCCGTCGTGGTCTCCCCCTTGATTGCACTGCAGGAGGACCAGCTGGACGGCCTGCTGGAGGACCTGGGCGGGGAGTCCGCCGTCGCCATCAACTCCGGCCGGAAGGATTCCGAGGTGGAGGACGCGTGGGAGGCCGCCGAGCGCGGTGAGGCCGCGTTCCTCTTCCTCGCCCCCGAGCAGTTGGCCAAGACCGAGACGGTGGCACGGCTGGCGGCGCTGGACGTCCAGCTGTTCGTGGTGGACGAGGCCCACTGCGTCTCGTCCTGGGGGCACGACTTCCGCCCGGACTACCTGCGGCTGGGCGAGGTCCGCGGGCAGCTCGGCAACCCGCCCGTCGCCGCGCTGACCGCCACGGCCTCTCCCCCGGTGCGCGACGAGACCCAGCAGCGCCTGCGCATGAAGGACCCGCTGGTGCTGGTCCGCGGCTTCGACCGGCCCAACATCCGGCTCGAAGTGGTGCGGCACCTGGAGGACAGGGACAAACAGCGCGCCGTCGTGGAGCAGGTGGCAGAACTCCACGCCGGGCTCAAGGGGCCGGGACTGCTGTACGCCGCCACCCGCAAGGACACCGAAACCTACGCCGCCGAACTTGGCGGACAGGGGCTGCGGGCCGCGGCCTACCACGCCGGCCGGAAGCAGGGCGAGCGGGATGAGGTCCACGAGCAGTTCCTCGATGACGGGCTGGACGTCGTGGTGGCCACCACTGCCTTTGGCATGGGCATCGACAAGCCCAACGTCCGCTTTGTGATCCATGCCGACATCCCCGAGTCACTGGACGCCTACTACCAGGAGGTCGGGCGTGCCGGCCGCGACGGGCAGCCCGCCGCGGCCGTGCTGCACTACCGGCCCGAGGACCTCGGCCTGCGCAAGTTCTTTGGCACGCACAAGCCGGACGAGGACGCGCTGCTCTCCGTCCTCACCGCCCTGCGCTCCGCCGACGGCCCAGTCACCCAGAAGGCGCTCGCCGAGCAGACCGGCATCCCCGGCCGCCGGCTGACAGGGCTGCTGAACGAGCTGCAGGAGACCCGTTCCGTGAAGGCCCTCAAGCGCGGCGTCCGGCTGGAACCCGGCGCCAAACTGCCCAATGTGGTGGAACGCGCTGTCGAACTCGCCGAAGCCCGGCAGCGAGTGGACCGGTCCCGGATCGAGATGGCCCGCGGCTACGCGGAGACCGACGCCTGCCGGCGCCAGTTCCTGCTGGGGTACTTCGGTGAGGACCTGCCCGAGCCGTGCGGCAACTGCGACAACTGCACCGACGGTTCCGCCTACGAGGAGGATTACGACGGCGGTGCCGCGGCCGGCGCGGGCGGCGAACCGTTCCCGCTCCAGGCCGCCGTGGTGCACAAGGAGTGGGGCGCCGGCATCGTGATGCGGCACGAGGAGGACGTGATCACCGTGCTGTTCGAGCAGGAGGGCTACAAGACGCTCTCCCGCCAGGCCGTGACGGACGGAAAGCTGCTGACCCTGGCGACGTGAGTAGTCAGGACTTCCGGGGGCCGTGGCTTCAGTCGATGAGCACCGGAGGCTCGGCGCGCTCCATGGACTCCACGCGGCCCGGGATGTTGGCAGGGCGCTTCATGAACCGGTGGTGCAGCCAGTTCGCCACAGCCAGGAGTGCAACGAGGCCGAAGGTGCTCAGGAGCTGGGGACGGGAATCCTCACCGATGAAGCCCACCGTGAAGATGGCCGCGAGGATGAGCAGGCCAAGGCCCGTCAGCCAAGGGAAGCCTGCCATCCGCAGCGGAAGGGCGGTTCCTTCACGGTCTGCACGCAGACGCAGTGCAAGTTGGGCGAGCAGGGCCGAAGTCCACACCAGCAGGGACGTCGAGCCCACGATGTTCAGCAGAAGGGGAAGGATCTTCTCCGGGAAGGCCACCTCGAGCACAGCGGTGACCACTCCGAAGGAGACGCTGGCCAGGACTGCCACAACCGGGACCCGGGCCTTGGACACGAAAGCGAGAGGACGCGGCGCCTCGCCGCGCTCGGCGAGGGAGAACGCCATCCGGGACGCCCCGTAGAGGTTGGCGTTGAGGGCTGAGAGCAGCGCCGCGACGGCAACGAAGGTGATGGCGGTGGCTGCGCCGGGCATGCCTGCGGCCTGCAGCACGGCAGCGAACGGGCTCTTCAGCCCCGCCGAGGCCGCGGGAACCACAGCCGCGATGATGAAGATCGCGCCGATGTAGAAGATGAGGATGCGCCAGAGGACCGTGCGCACAGCTTTCCCTACGCTGCGGGCAGGATCCTGGGTTTCGGCTGCGGCCACCGAGACAATCTCGGTGCCGCCGAAGGCGAATGCCACCACGAAGAGCGCCGTGGCGATTCCAGCGAAACCGTGCGGAGCGAAGTCGCCCCCGGTGAAGTTGGCCAGGCCCGGGGACTGGACGCCCGGCAGCCACCCGAAGAGAAGGGCGGCGCCGATGAGGAGGAACCCGACGATTGCGGCCACCTTGAGCAGCGCGAACCAGAACTCGAATTCGCCGAAGTTCTTCACCCGGGTGAGGTTCACGGCGGTGAGCACCGCAATGAACACGAAGGCCATTAGCCATACCGGCAGGGCGGGGAAGATCGTGGAAAGCAGGCCTGCCGCACCGAGCGCTTCAGCCGCGATGACGACCACCAACTGCAGCCACCAGAGCCAGCCCACCGTGGCACCGGCCACCGGCCCGAAGGCCCGCGCGGTGTAGACGGAGAAGGCGCCGCTGTCCGGGTTGGCGGCAGCCATCTCGCCAAGGGCCCACATCACGAGGATGATGAGGGTGCCGGCGACCAGGTATGAGATCAGCACCGCCGGGCCGGCGGCTTGAATGCCGGCGCCCGAGCCGATGAAGAGACCCGCGCCGATGGCGCTGCCGAGTCCCATCATGGTGAGCTGGCGGGGTTTCAGGGCGGCGCCGAGCGCCGGGGCAGACGTCATTGTCTGTTGTTCCATGGGGGTTCCTCTGGGTTGTTTGTCGAACGGTTGAAGATGGAACGGGTAAAGGTGGAACGGGCGGGGCTTTCAGGCCGTGTGGGCTGCCAGGACGGCTTTCATCACCTGGAGGACGCGATCGTTGGAGGCGGGGTCGGCAACAGTGATCCGGATGCCGTCGCCCTGGTATGCGCGGACCAGGATGTCTGCCTGGTCGAATGCGGCCACGAGCGTCGCCCGGAGGTCATCATCCGCCCGGATCCACAGGAAGTTGCCCTGGCTTGGCTGCAGCTTCCAGCCCTGGGCTTCCAGCTGTGCGGCCAACCGCGAGCGCTCCTCCTTGACGGCGGCGACCCTCGCCTGCATCTCGTCGGCCGCGTCCAGTGAAGCGACGGCAGCCTTCTGGGCCAGGGCGGTCACGGAAAACGGTATGGCGGTCCGGCGCAGCCCCTCCGCGATGCCCGGAGCTGCGACGGCATACCCCACGCGCAGGCCGGCCAGACCGTAGGCCTTGGAGAAGGTCCGCAGGATGCAGACGTTCCGGTACTCGCGGTAGAGCGCCAGGGAGTCGGGGCCGCTGCCTGCTTCGGCGTATTCCACGTAGGCCTCGTCGATCACCACGAGGATGTCGGAGCGGAGGGAGCGGAGGAAAGCCTCGAGGCGTTCGTGGCTGATGGGGACGCCCGTCGGATTGTTGGGCGTGCACAGGAGGATCAGCTTGGTTCGTTCGGTGACGGCGGCGGCCATGGCGTCGAGATCATGGCCCTCGGCATCGTCCAGCGGAACGCGGACCGGCCGGGCGCCGGCCAGCTCCACCAGGATGGGGTAGGCCTCGAAGGACCGCCACGCGAAGATCACTTCATCCCCGGCGTCGCAGAGCCCGGTGATGATCTGCTGGAGGACGCCGACGCTGCCGGGTCCCACCGCGATTTCCTCCGTGCTGACGGCGAGGTGCCGGGCGATCCGTTCACGGAGCTCGACGGCGGCCATGTCCGGATAGCGGTTCATCCCGCCTGCCGCTTCGACCACCGCGGCGGCCGCTGCGGGCAGGGGTTCGTAGTGGCTTTCGTTGCTGGCGAGTGTTGCGATGTCCATGCCGGCGCCGCGCCGGCCGGGGACGTAGGCCGGGAGGCCGGAGACCGCCGCACGCAAGGTGGGGAGCGCGGTTTCGGCAGCCGTCAGGATCTGGTCAGTGGTCATGAGGCTTGATCATGGAAGTGACCCGGAGCACATTGCAAGATACGCTGACTGCCGTGGGATTTCTGCTCAACTTCTAATGTCTGTGGTGAAAATATGACCATCTCCAATCCCCGCACCTTCGATTCCCTGGATGCCAGGATCATTCTGGCCCTCGACAAGGACCCCGAGGCCAGCGCCCTGGCACTTTCCCGGACACTCGGCGTCGCACGGAACACGGTGCATGCGCGCCTGGCGAAGCTTGAGCGCGGGGGCGCCCTCAGGTCCTTCAGCCGCAGGCTGGATCCGGCCGCCTTCGGCTACGGCCTGATGGCCTTCCTTTCCCTGGCCATCAGCCAGACCCGCGCGGGCTCGGTGGAAAACGGACTCGCAGCCATTCCGGAGGTCATCGAGGTGCATGCCACCACCGGGGACGCGGATCTCATGGCCAAAGTGGTCGCCCGGGACACGGCCGATCTGTACCGCATCACCAACCAGATCCTGGGGATCGACGGGATCCAGCGGACCAGCACGGCCATCTCCGTCCTGGAACTCATGCCGCCCCGCTTCGAGGGCCTCCTGAACCGACTGTCGCAGCAGGAATCCCGCTCATCGGATTAGCACCGGTGATGCGCACCACAGCTGTGCATATTCGCATTGTTTCCTCCTGCAACTGACAATTAGCCCAACTGATTCATCCTCTCTTGCCTATTGGTGCTTTGAATCCGAGGATTCCTGCATGACTTCAACTACAGTGTCGGGCCGCGTGGCGCAGGTTCTCAGCAGCTATCTCAGCGATGTGTTCGGCGTGATGGGCAACGGGAACGTCTACTTCCTGGACGCCGCCGAGAAGGTGGGCCTCCGCTTCACGGCCGTACGCCATGAAGGTGCCGCCATCGCGGCGGCGGACGCCTACTACCGGGCATCCGGGCGCCTCGCGGCGGGAACCACCACGTACGGCCCCGGCTACACCAACGCCCTGACGGCCCTCGCCGAGGCGGTCCAGGCGCAGATCCCCGTTGTGCTCGTCACCGGGGACGCTCCGAGCAGCGGCGCCCGGCCCTGGGACGTGGATCAGGCGGCCATCGCCGCCGGGCTGGGGGCGGCGACCTTCACGGTCACCCGGGAAGCCGCGGGCTCCATCGTGCAGGAAGCGGTGCAGTACGCGCTTGCCCGGCGGACCGCCGTCGTGATCGCCATACCGCACGACCTGGCCGCCCTTGAGGCGGCAGCGCAAGAGCTTCCCGCACCGCCGGCGGCTGCGGTTCCGGACGCCGTCGACGGGGGACTCGGACGGGCGGCCGAGTTGCTGGCCGGCGCGAAGCGGCCGCTCATCCTTGCCGGCCGCGGTGCGCACCTCGCCGGCGCCGGGCCCGAGCTCCGGGAACTCGCCGACCGCCTCGGCACGCTCACGGCCGGGACCGCACTGGCCCTGAACCTGCTGCAGGGCGAAGGGTACCTCGGAGTCGCGGGCGGCTTCGGCACCGATACCGCCGCCGGGCTCATGGGCGAGGCGGACGTGGTGCTCGTGGCGGGAGCTAGCCTGAGTTCCTTCACCATGCGCTTCGGCCACCTGATCGGCCCGGATGCCACAGTGATTCAGATCGATACCGCCCTGGAGCCGACGCACCCGCGGGTGGACCTGTTCGTCAGTGCGGACGCGAAAGCCGCCGCAGGCCGAATCCTCCGGCTGCTAAATAACGCCGCCCCATCCGCGGCTTCCCCGTCCGGGGCCGCCGCATCACGGGCCGGTGCACCGGAGGCCTGGCGCGCGGAAGCACACAAGCGGCTGGCCGAGGGACCCTGCCACCACCCCGGCACCACGGAGACCCCGGACGGCCGCCTCGACCCCCGGGCCCTTGCCACGGCACTGGATGCGGTCCTGCCGGAACGCCGCACCGTGGTCCAGGACGGCGGGCACTTCCTGGGCTGGGCACCCATGTACTGGCGCATCCCGCGCCCTCAGGACCTGGTCATGGTGGGAACGGCCTACCAGGCGATCGGGCTCGGCCTGGCCAGCGCCGTGGGGGCCGCCCGGGCGGTGGACGACGACGCCACCTTGGTGCTGGCCGCGGGCGACGGCGGATTCCTGATGGGCCTGTCCGACCTGGAATCGCTCGTGGGTGCGGCAAGAAGCGCCGTCGTCGTGATCTACAACGATGCCGCCTACGGGGCCGAGATCCACCAGTACGGCTCAAAGGGCCTCACCGAAAAGCCCATGCTGATCCCTGAAGTGGACTTCAGCGGCATCGCCCGCGCACTCGGGGCCGAGTCGGCAATCATCCGCTCGCTGGCGGACCTCTCTGCGCTCACGGACTGGATCGACGCCGGCGCCAGGGGAACCTTCGTGGCCGACTGCCGGATCACCTCAAGCGTCCGGGCGCCGTGGCTCAGCGAATGGATGGCGGCATCGCAGGCGGCGAAGGAGACGGTGGCGGGCTAGGGCCCGGCTGAACCGGCAGCCGTTGACATGTGACCAAATAGTCACCTATCCTGACGATGTGGACGCCGTATTCAAGGCCCTCGCCGACCCCATCCGCAGGGACCTGCTGGACGCACTCTTCCGCGAGGACGGCCAGACCCTCAGCGCGCTGGAGGCACGGTTCGAGATCACCCGCTTCGGCGTCATGAAGCACCTGAAGATCCTGGAGGAGGCGGGCCTCGTGGTGACCCGGCGCCGCGGCCGCGAGAAACTGCACTTCCTCAATCCGGTGCCCATCAGGCTCGTCCACGACCGCTGGGTGAGCAAATATGCAGAACCATGGGCCGCTGCGCTAAGCGACCTCAAGACCCGATTGGAAAGTCCCATGGAAAAGATCTTCGAAATCTACATCAAGACGACCCCGGAACGGCTCTGGGAAGCCATTACGGACAGCGACATCCGCAGCAAGTACCAGTTCGGGAACACGCTGAAGTCGGACTGGACGCCGGGCTCCCGCTTCGAGATGGGCAACCCCAAAGCCGGGGAGCTCCTGGGCGAGGGCGAAAACCTGGAGGTGGATCCCCCGCACCGGCTGGTGCAGACCATGCGCGCGCTCTGGGGCGAGGACGTCAAGGCCGAGGGCACTTCCCGGGTGACGTGGGAAATCGAACCGGTGGGCGACGACTCCTGCCACCTCACCGTCACGCACGACCAGCTCCGCGAAGGCGCCAACGAGCAGCTCTACGGCGGCTGGCCGATGATCCTCTCCGGCCTGAAGACCTGGCTGGAGACGGGGCAGCAGCTCACCACGCCGGGCTCGCTGATGTATGGCTGAGCGCCGCGCTTAGGGGGTAACCGTTGCGGGGCGGCGGCGCGTACTGGGTAGGGTGGAGGACAAGCCCGGCGAGTGTTCCACCCAGGAGAGTTGCCAGCCCGCACTCTCCGCCGCGCCCCGCATCGCCCCGCCCTCAGCGCTCAGGAAAGAGGCAGCATGGAAGTTCCCCCTATCGTCTGGATTCTCACGGTCGCCGGAATCGTCGCGCTCCTGGCCTTCGACTTCTTCTTCCACGTCCGCAAGGCCCACACCCCGTCCCTGAAGGAATCCGCCACCTGGTCGGCCATCTACGTGGGCCTTGCCCTCGTGTTCGGCCTCGGCGTGTGGTTCTTCGGCGGTTCCAAGATGGGCACCGAGTACTTCGCCGGCTACGTGACGGAGAAGGCGCTGTCCGTAGACAACCTCTTCGTTTTCCTGATCATCATGACCAGCTTCAAGGTGCCGCGCGCCGACCAGCAGAAGGTGCTCCTGTTCGGCATCGTCTTCTCGCTGCTCGCCCGGACCGGCTTCATCTTCCTCGGCGCCGCGCTCATCAACAGCTTCGCCTGGGTGTTCTACATCTTCGGGCTGATTCTGCTGGTCACCGCCGGCAACCTGCTCAGGCCGGACAACCACGACGACGACAGCGAAACCCTCGTGGTCCGGCTCGCCAAAAAGTTCCTGCCCGCCTCGGAGCATTTCGACGGCGACAAGCTCTTCACCGAGGTGGACGGCAAGCGGGTCCTCACCCCGATGCTCCTGGTGATGGTGGCCATCGGCGGGACGGACATCCTCTTCGCGCTGGACTCCATCCCTGCCATCTTCGGCCTGACGCAGAACGTGTTCATCGTCTTCACGGCCACGGCGTTCTCCCTCATGGGCTTGCGGCAGCTGTTCTTCCTGATCGATGAGCTCCTGGACCGGCTCATCTACCTCGCCTACGGGCTCGCCGCCATTCTCGGCTTCATCGGCGTGAAGCTGATCCTGCACGCCCTGCACGAGAACAACCTGCCGTTCATCAACGACGGCCAACACGTCAACGTCGTCGAAATCAGCACCGGCACGTCGCTCGGCGTGATCCTCGGCGTGCTCGCCGTCACCATCATCGGCTCCGTCCTCAGCCCCAAGGGCAAGGCCAAGACCATGGTCTCGGGCGCCAAACGGCACGCCACCACCTACGTGGACCTCAACTACGAGACGGACATCGCCGAGCGCGAGCGGATCTTCGACAAGCTGATCCGCGAGGAGCAGGAGCTGAAGAAGCTGCCGGAGAAGTACAAGCGGCTCATCCGGAACGAGACCGAGTTCATGAACCTGATCCGCCAAGCCCACGCCGAGCATGACCAGGCCCTGGAGCGGGCCGGCGAAAAGTAGGCCGCCAACGTCAGGTTCCCGCGCCCGCGCCCGCAAGCTCCGCCAGGAGCCGGAAGCCATGCCGGTCCACGGGTGCCGCCGTCGCGGTCAGAAGCACGACGGCGGCCCCCGCCTTCCGGTCCAGGCCCACCCAGGAGCGGAAACCGCCCGTGCCTCCGTTGTGCCAGGTGACCTCGCGGCCTTTCGCGTTCAGGGTCATCCAGCCGACACCGATGCGGGCGGCCGGCCCGGCGAAGTTCGCCACCGGGTCCAGCGCGGCCAGGCCGGGGGCTGATCCATCCAGCAGGGCCTGCGCCAGCCGGGCCATGTCGGTGATGGAGGCACGGATCCCGCCGGCCGGGGCAACCGCCTCACCGGTCCACGGCTGCATTTCTTTGCCCGCGCGGCTCCGGCCGGTGACCGCCGTCGGGCGCACCTCAGCGGCAGTGGCCGGCGCGTAGACGGAACCGAGCCCCAGCGGAACCGCGAGCCGCTCGTGGAGAAGGTCCTGGAAGCTCAACCCTGCACCGGCAGCGACGGCATGGCCCAGGAGCTCGAAGCCGAAGTTGGAGTAGCGCGGCCGCGGGGATCCCAGACTCGCACGGCGGGCCTGCTCGAGCAGTTCCGCCAGAGTTTCACCGTACGGATTGGTGCCGCGCAGCATCAGGGCAAGGGTGCGCCGGAGTGTGCCCGCCTGCCGGGGCAGCCGCGGCAACCCTGAGGAGTGCCGGCTCAGGGACGCCAGCGTCGCCCCTGCCGCAGCGCAGTCGCCGAGCGGCAGCCGCTCGCCCAGCGTGGTGTCCTGGCTGAGCTCGCCGCGGCCCAGGGCGTCGGCATAGAGCAGCCCGGTGATCCCTTTGGAAACCGAGCCGATCTCAAAGTCAGCAGCAAGGGAGGCGCCGTGGCTCGCCACGGCAACCTCCCCTGCGGAGATAGTGGCCGCGGCAAACACCGGGTTGCTGCGGCCCAGGGCCTTTCGTATCCGTTCTGACAGTGGTGCGTCACCGTGGACTGCTTGATCGCCGGCAGATGGTTCGCCGGCCATGCGGTCCCCGGCAGATTCACCCGCGGCTTCCCCGTGCAATTCGCTCACGGTGCCATTCAGTCATGGCGACGCGGGCATGGCAATTCGGCACCTGTTGACTCGGCGCCGAATAACCTGGCGCCTAATTACTCAGTGCCTGTTGAGCATGTGGCGGATCTTGTCGCTGAATCCTCCGGCGGTGCGGCCGCGGCCCATGGAAGAGGTCCGTCCCGTGGTGTAGGGCCTGGTGCCCCGCGTGTATCCCCCGGTCGTTCCGTTCGTGGTCCGTCCGGAAATACGTCCTGCGGCATTCCTGATCATGTTGCCCAAGTTCATGATGAACTCCTTAGATTGTGCGTCTGTTCAGGCTGCGACCGGCTTTAGGTCCGGTCTTTCCCGACTCTACGCGCCTCCGCGAAGCAGATCTACGGTCAAGTAGAACCGGGGCAACTTTCATCAGGCCAGGGCTGCCGCTTCCCGCGCCAGCTCGGTGATCTGCTGCCAGTCCCCGCTTTCGACGGCGGCGCGCGGCGTCAGCCAGCTGCCCCCGACGCAGTTGACGTTGGCCAGCTTGAGGTAGTCCGGCGCCGTGGCCAGGCTGATGCCGCCAGTCGGGCAGAACGTCACCTGCGGGACCGGCGCTCCGATGGCCGCCAGGTACGATGGTCCGCCGGCAGGACCGGCCGGGAAGAACTTCATGGTGTCCAGGCCCCGCTCCAGCACGGCCATCACCTCGCCCACCGTGGCCACGCCTGGAAGCACCGGCACCTCGAGGGAGAGCATGTGGTCCAGCAGCGCGGGGGTGACGCCGGGGCTGACCAGGAACTGCGCGCCCGCTGCCACGGCGGCGTCGGCCTGGCCGGGAGCGAGGATGGTACCGGCGCCCACCAGGATGTCCGGCACCTCGTTGGCGATGGCTTTCAGCGAGGTGAGCGCCGTGTGCGTCCGCAGGGTCAGCTCGATGATGCGGATGCCGCCGTCGGCCAGGGCCCGGGCAACGGGAACCGCATGCTGCGGGTCCTCGATGGTCACCACCGGGATCACCGGGGAAATGTTCAAAACGCTGGTGGCGTCAGCCATGGTTGATCTCTTTTCTCAGGCCGTCCAGCCCGTGCGTGTCGATGGTGCTGTACCAATGGATGAGGAGGTCCGCGAAACCGGCGTGCCCGGCGAGTTCGGGGTCGAAGACGCTGCGGCACGCCAGCAGCGCGGGGACAACGTCGGCCGGGGCCGCCGAGGCCGGCAGCGCCGCATGGAGTTGGGCGGCCAGCGGATCGTTCAGCTGGTCCGCGGGCGTGGTGGCCACGTGCCGCATCCATGCGGCTACGGCGAGCGCCGCCCACCGGGGTTCGCGGCCGGCGTCGAGATTGCCGCGCACGGTGCTGAGCAGGCGCAGGCCGATCTTTTGTGACCCGTCGCTGCCCACCTTGGCCGTGGTGTGGCCGAGGGCGGGGTTGGCGAACCGGGTCAGCACCTGGGCGCAGTACCCGTCCGCGTCCAGCCCCTCCGGGAGCGTGATGGTGGGCAGGACGTCCTCGGCCATCATGCGCCGGGCGGCGGTAAAGAACGCTTCCTCGGCAACGGCGTCGCTGATGGTCTCCTTGCCGGCGGCCAGGCCGAGATAGGCCAGCAGCGAGTGGCTTGCGTTCAGCAGCCGGAGCTTCGCCGCTTCCCAGGCCGCGACGTCGCTGCTGAACAGGGCTCCGGCGTCCTCCCACCGCGGACGTCCCGCGGCGAAGTTGTTCTCGATGACCCACTGCATGAACGGTTCGGCCACCACGGCGGCCTCGTCCCGCAGCCCCAGTTCACGTTCGACGGCGTCCAGGTCAGCCGGCGTGGTGGCCGGCACCATCCGGTCCACCATAGTGCTGGGGAACGCGATGTTCGCGTCAAGCCAGGCGGTGAGCGGTTCGGCCTCCGCTGCCGGCAGTTCCGCAACAAACGCACGGACCAGGTTCCGGGTCAGTTCGCCGTTGCCGGGAAGGTTGTCGCATGAGACCACGGTGAGCGGTCCGGCCCCGTGACGGGCACGCTGCTGCAGGCCACGGGCGATCTGGCCGATGGCCGTGAGCGGCGCCCGTCCCCTGAGGTCAGCCCTGATTTCCTCATCCGCGGTGTTGAGGGAGCCCGTGCGGGGGTCGATCCGGTAGCCCTTCTCGGTGATGGTCAGTGTGACCACCAGCGTGTCCGGCGCGGCGATCCGGTCCACGACGGTGGCCGGGTTGTCCCGTCCGGAGATGGCGTCCACGATGCTTGACACCACCCGGAGCGGTGCCGCGCCTTCGCCACGTTCGGCCACCGTGAACAGGCCGTCCTGCGGCGCGAGCTGCCGGGCCACGGTATCCGAGCGCTGGGTGACGCCGGTGATCCCCCACCCGGTTTCTCCGGTGGCCAGCATGGCGTTCTCGGTGAACACCGCGGTGTGGGCGCGGGCGAAGGCGCCGAGGCCCAGGTGCACGATGCCGGGCTTCAGTCCCTTGGCCCGGAGCGCGTCCCCGGGGAATGCGGTACCCGGGGATTCAGCCGAACCGGCGGGGTTGCCGTCACCCGGAACGCCCAGATTGGCGCCGCCCACGTTGGCGGCGCTGATGTTGGCACTGCTCAGGCGTGCGATGACAGCTCTCCTTCGGGTGTCCCCACGGCCTGCTCCCCCAGGGCGTGATTCCCCAGTGCGTGGGCGCGGGTCTGCGCAAAGCTCGGAATGAATCCGGTGCCGCCCTTGCCACCCACCACGAGCGATGCTGCGGCCGCACCATACCGGGCAGCCTCGGCCAGGCTGTCACCGAGCACCAGCCGCGCGGTCAGCGTGCCCACAAAGGCGTCGCCCGCACCGGTCTGGTCCACCACTGCGGGTGCAGGTATGGCGTCGATCCACGCGCTCTCGGTGCCGCTCTCCAGCTGGATTCCCTCGGCCCCGCAGGTCACGGCGACGTTGGCGGTGCCCAGCGAGCGCAGCCTCTTGGCAGCTTCCTGCGCCGAGGACGCCCCCAGCAGCGCCGACGTCTCCCCCGGGAAGGACGGCGTCACCAGGAAGGCCTGTGGTGCCAGTTCAACCACGGCCGCCGCCGCGTCCTCCAGGGAGGTGAGACGCGGGCGGTAGTTCGGGTCAAAGACGAACCGGCGCGAAACCTCCGCGGCCGTGAAGACGGCGGCACGGGAGGTGGCCGAGATGGCGCAGGCGATGCCGCCGGCAATCACGGCGCCTGCCGCGGCGAACACCTCGGGATCGACGTCGTCCGGCCCCAGAGTGGAGCCGACGCTGCCGCTGCGCGCGTAGGAGAACTCGCGCTGCCCGTCCGGGTCGCAGTGCACCAGGTACACGCCCTGCTGGCCGGGACGGAACTTCAGCAGTTCGGTGGAAATGCCGAGTTCAGCGATGCGGGCGGCGACCGCCTGGCCGAGGTCGTCGTCGGGCAGTACTGCGAGCAGCGCGGTGCGGGCGCCGGCCGCCGCGGCAGCCGCTGCGACGTTCAGCGCGTCGCCGGAGATGCCGAGCTGCGCCGGAACGCCGTGCCCGAACGGGACGTCGGTGGCCACTTCGAGGAGGATCTCCCCCATGGCGACGACGTCGAACGGCTGCGTTTCTGTCGGGTTGCTCACCAGTCATGCACCGACCCGTCGAGGCGCCGGTTGATGGGCAGGTACTTGGGCTCGAACGGGAACGCGGCGGCGGCCTCCTCGTCGAACTGGACGCCGAGGCCCGGGGCGTCGCCTGGATGCATGTAACCGTCGGTGAAGGTGTAGGAGGTCTTGAACACCTCGTTCGCCGGATCCCTGTGGCCCATGTACTCCTGGACGCCGAAGTTGGGGATGCTCATGTCCACGTGGAGCGCCGCGGCGAAGGACACCGGGGAGAGGTCGCCGGCGCCGTGCGAGCCCGAGCGGACGCCATACAGGTCCGCCAGCGAGAAGATGCGGCGCAGGTGCGTGATGCCGCCCGAGTGTGAAACGGACGTGCGGATGTAGTCGATCAGGCGTTCGGTGATCAGCTGCTGGCAGTCCCAGATCGAGTTGAACACCTCACCGACCGCGATCGGCGTGGTGGTGTGCTGGCGGATCAGGCGGAACGCCGACTGGTCCTCTGCCGGCGTCGGATCCTCGATCCAGAACGGGCGGAACGGCTCCAGCGAGGCGCCCAGCCGGCCGGCCTCGATGGGCGTCAGCCGGTGGTGAACGTCGTGCAGGACGTGCACGCCGTAGCCGAACTGTTCCCGCACATGGGCCATCATCTTCGGTGCAAAGTCCAGGTACGCCGTCGTCTCCCACAGGTCCTCCTGCGGGATGTTGCCGCTGGCGGGCTCATAGGTTTTGCCGTCCACAGGCGCGATCCCGTAGGTCTTCTCCAGCCCCGGGACGGCGGCCTGCGCGCGGATGGCCTTGTATCCGAGGTCCAGGTGGTGCTGGAAGTCGGCGCCCAGGTCCTCCAGCGAGGAGCCGCTGGCGTGGCCGTAGACCATGACGCCCTCGCGGGCGGCGCCGCCCAGCAGCTCGTACACCGGCATGCCGGCGGCCTTGCCCTTGATGTCCCAAAGTGCGACGTCGATCGCGGCGATCGCGGTCATGGTCACCGGCCCGCGGCGCCAGTAGGCACCCTTGTAGAAGTACTGCCAGGTGTCCTCGATGCGGCGGGCGTCCCGGCCGATCAGCAGCGGGCAGAGGTGCTCGGACAGGTAGGACGCCACAGCCAGTTCACGTCCGTTGAGGGTGGCGTCGCCGATGCCGGTGATCCCGTCCTCGGTTTCGATAACGAGCGTGACGTAATTCCGTCCTGGCGACGAAACCACTACGCGTGCGTCGGTGATCTTCACTGGTGGGTCCTTTGGTGTGTCGAGTATTGCAAGTAGGTGGCAGCAGGTGGCGTTGTGAGCCCTTGATCTCGATCAGCGGTATCGCTGGTTGAGCCTGTCGAAACCTGGGTCAGGAGAAGCGGAGCATGACCTTGCTGCTGCCGGCTGCCGGGTCCGCAGAGACCCGCATGGCTTCAGCGGCCTGGTCGATGCCGAACTTGTGGGTGATGACGGGCGAGACGTCCAGGCCTTCGGCCATTGCCTTGAGCGCGTCGGTGATCTCGTCCGCGAACCTATAGGAGCCGATCCACGTGATTTCCCGGGTCACGAGGTCCCCGAGCGCGGCCGGAGCGGGCGCGCCGGGCAGGTTGCCCACCTGGACGATGGTGCCGCCCCGGGCGGTGGCCCGGAGGATGCCGCCCAGCACGGCGGGGATCCCGGTCGCCTCGAACACGAGCTCCACGTCCTCCGGCAGCGTTGCTCCGTCCGAGAGGTTGCGGACCTCGTCCGCGCCCATGGCCTTGGCGATCCGGAGCGAGGCGTCGTTGATGTCCGTGGCGATGACGGTCCGCGCGCCGGCGTACTTGGCGGCGGCGATCACCAGGGATCCGATCGGCCCGGCGCCGTTGACCAGCACGTCCCGGCCAGCGAGCGAACCCGGCCGGCCCACGGCGTGAAGGGCGACGGCGAGCGGTTCAGCGAGTGCCCCGCGGAGGGTGTCCACGCCGTCGGGAAGCGGACGGATCTGCGACGCGCGGACCAGCTTACGTTCGCTGAATCCGCCGTCCGTGTGCGGGTCGAAGGCTGCCGATCCGAAGTACCGGATCCGGGGGTACAGGTTGGTCCGGCCGCTGAGCCGCTCCGGCATGATCCCGTCCCCCACGAGTTCCGCGGGATGGACGGTGACCGGCTGGCCGACGTCGAGGTTTTCAACGCCGTCCCCAACCTGCGCAATCCTGCCGGCCACCTCGTGGCCGAGGACGAGCGGGGATTTCAGCTGCGCGGTCCCGGAGGCGCCGTGGCGCCAGTAGGAAAGGTCCGAACCGCAGATCCCGCCCCATTCGACGTCGAGCACAACCTCCCCCGGCCCGGCGACGGGCTCGGGGCGTTCGTCGATGCGGAGGTCGTTGGCGCCGTGGACGACTACTGCTTTCACGCGGCGTCTTCCAGGCGGACCATGTCGCGGCCGCGGACCTCGGGGCCAACCACTGCGGAGACCAGCGTGATCAGCGAGTAGCCGATGAGCATGGCGGCCAGCGGCCACCAGTGCCCGGTGACGGCGGTCAGTGTGGCGGCGAGCAGCGGGCCGATGGCGGTGGCGAGGATCCCGCCGATTTCCTTGGCCAGTGCGAGCTGGGTGAAGCGGGTGCGGGCTCCGAAGAACTCGGCCATGGTGACACTCTCCATCGAGAAGAGGCTCAGCACGCCCAGGTTCAGGCCGGTGACGATGGCGATGGTGACGAGAGTCGGGTTGCCGCTGGTGACCATGAGCATCATGGGAATTGCGAAGACTGCGGTGGTGGCGCTCAGGATCATGTAGAGCGGCCGGCGGCCGAAGCGGTCGCCCAGGATGCCGATCAGCGGGATAGTGGCGAAACCGATGATCGAGCCGATCATGATGGCCGTGGTGCCGACGGACTTGTTCATGAGCAGGACCGTGGCCAGGTAGCCGATGAGGAAGGTTTGGATGAGGCCGGAGTTGCCGGCCTGTCCGAAGCGGAGGCCGAGGGCGATCAGGAAGGACTTGCCCTTGCGCTGGTGCAGCGCGGCTTCGATCGTGCTGGTGGACTGGGCCGCTTTTGCTTCGGCGGCGAGGTCGCGCTTGGCGAGTGCGACGCCGTCGACGACGTCCTCACGCTGTTCGAAGACCGGGCTCTCCTTGAGGGAGCGGCGGATCCAGACGGCGAAGATCATCAGCAGGAAGCTTGCGAGGAACGGCAGGCGCCAGCCCCAGGTCAGCAGCTGCTCCTCGGAGAGTACGGCCACCAGGATGGCCCAGAGTGCGGACGCGGCAAGGGTGCCTGAGTTGGTGCCGAGGCAGACGAGCGAGGAGATCAGGCCGCGGCGGCGGGCCGGGGCGTATTCCGCCAGCATCACGGTGGCACCGGCGATTTCGGCGCCGGCACCAAAGCCCTGGATCAGCCGCAGTGTCACGAGGAGGATGGGGGCCCAGATGCCCACCATGGCGTAGGTGGGCAGGACACCGATGAGCGTGGTGGACGCACCCATCAGGGCGATGGTGATGAAGAGGACCTTCTTGCGGCCGATCCTGTCGCCCATGCGGCCGAAGTAGATGGCGCCGACCAGGCGGGCCACGTAGCCGACGCCGTAGGTTGCCATCGCTGCGATGAGGCCGATGACCGGGCTGACATCAGGGAAAAAGATCTTGTTGAAGACGATGGCCGCGGCCAGCGAGTAGAGCTGGAAATCCATGAATTCCATGGCCGTTCCGAGCCAGCCGGAGACCGCTACCTTCGCGAGGTCCTTGGTGGTCCTCGTTTCGGTCTTGGCGGTGGGCGGTGCGATGCTCTCGGTCATCAGTTGCTCCTTTGCAGGTGATGAAGAAGGGGGGTGGAGAGTTCTGCCTTGAAGGTGGCCGGTTTAGAGGACGGGAGAGCTGTCCTGCGGCCATTTGCTGACTACCATACAAGCACTACCATTCTAGTTTGTCAACGCTGGCTAGACTGGATGCATGGCAACCGGCAAACCCGAAAAAGGGCAGTCTCCGCGGCTTTCCGTGCGGGACCAGACACTGGACACGCTCCGGCGTCGCATCATCTCCCTGCAGCTCCCTCCCGGCGAGCCGCTGTCCGAGAACGAGCTGGCCCAGGAACTCGGCGTCAGCCGGACGCCCGTGCGCGAAAGTCTCATCCTGCTGCGCGAGGAAGGCCTGGTGCAGGTCTTCCCGCAGATCGGCTCGTTCGTCTCGCTCGTGGATCTGGGACGGGTGGCTGAGGCCCAGTTCGTCCGTGAGGCCATCGAATGCGCGTCACTGAAGGATGCGGTGGTTGACGCCTCCGGCCTCGCCGGACTCCGCGAAATCCTGGCTGCACAGCGGGACGCGGAAGCCGACGGCGACGTCGAAGAGTTCTTCCGGCTCGACGAGGACTTCCACCGCGAGCTCCTCCGCCTGGCAGGGCACGAGTCTGCCTGGACCGCGGTCAACTCCGCCAAGGCCCACCTGGACCGCGCGCGGCGGCTCAGCCTGATCGACACCCGCCCCGTGTCCACGCTGATTGACCAGCACACCGCCGTGGTGGACGCGCTCGAAGCCGACAACCGCCCCGAAGCGGACAGCTCCCTGCGGGTGCACCTGCGCGGCGTCTTCGAGGACGTCAAACGCATCCAGGCATCATCACCCGAGCTCTTCTCGGACGGCACTGCGTCACGTCCGGTCCGCCGCAGCATCGCCCGGCTTTCCTAATCCCGCTGGTTGAGCTCGTCGAAACCAGGTGCCCTTGATCTCGACAAGCTCGATCAGGGGTCGACGGCTTACCCCTGCTTGACCAATGCAGCCTCGAGGTTGATCTTCACCTTGTCGCTGACCAGGAGGCCGCCGGCTTCGAGGGCCGCGTTCCATGTCAGGCCGAACTCCTTGCGGCTGATCTCGGCCTCGGCTGAGAAGCCTGCACGGGTGGCGCCGAAGGGGTCGACGGCCACGCCCGTGAATTCGACCTCGAGCTCCACCGGCTTGGTGATGCCCTTGATGGTGAGGTCGCCCGTCAGCGTGTAGTCCTCGCCGTCGCCCTCGATGTGGGTGCCCTTGAAGTGCATGTCGGGGAACTTCTCGACGTCGAAGAAGTCCTCCCCGCGCACGTGGGCGTCACGGTTGGCGTCACCGGAATCGAAGCTGGCGGTACTGACCGTGGCATGCAATGACGAATCGGCCAGAGAGTCCCGCACGTGGGCTTCGCCGGTTGCTTCCCGGAACCGCCCGCGGACCTTGCTGATGCCGGCGTGCCGTACGCTGAAGCCGATCTCACTGTGGGACATGTCGAGTGTCCAAATACCGGGAGTCAGGCCTGCGGGAAGAGTCATGACGCATCTCCTTTGAAGGAAAAAACCTGCTGGTCAGTGCGATTTCAACAGTGGTTTAGCCCGGCGGTGAAGTCAAGGACGAGTAGCTTCACCCAAGGGCGGAGCGGGCATGCGAACCAACCGGGAAAGCAGCACATTCCTAGCCAATTCTCAGGAAACTTCTCTAACCTAGAGGCAGGCCCACCACGTATCCCCCATCCGGGGTGGTCCTGCCGCTAGGAGTAGCCCCGCAGCGCCGTCAGGCAGTGCGGGGCTCTCTGCGTTTTCGGCACGTCATCGGCGTGGCACCGCCAACTCCCTCCAGCCGGCCAGTACGATCGACCGTTGAATCGACAACCAGCGCCCCGGGAGTAACAGCCTTGCACCACGTACGTCCCCGCGGGAGGAACTGGTTTGCAGCCGGCGCCCTTGCCGCCGTCCTCCTGGCCACGACCGCCTGCGGCGGGGTAACCAGCGCAACCCGGGAGCCGTCGTCGGGCGCTGTCCCCGGCGGGTCAGCGGCGAACGTGCCCGGATTCGCCGTTAAAGCAGCCGATCTCCTCGCCACCCTGCCCGTCAAGGGCCGCGCCCCGAAAACGGGCTACAGCCGGGAGGAGTTCGGGCCGGCGTGGTCGGACACAGACCACAACGGCTGCGACACCCGCAACGACATCCTTGCCCGGGACCTCACCAAGACCACCCTCAAGCCGGGAACGAACAACTGCATCGTCCTGACGGGCTCACTGGCGGATCCGTACACTGCCACCACCATCGCCTTCACCCGCGGCAGCAAGACCAGCAGCGCGGTCCAGATCGACCACATTGTTGCCCTCAGCGACGCATGGCAGAAGGGCGCCCAGCGCCTCAGCAAGGCACAGCGGACTGCCCTCGCCAACGATCCGCTGAACCTACTGGCCGTTTCCGGCCCCGCCAACCAGCAGAAGTCCGACGGCGACGCCGCCACCTGGCTGCCCGGCAGCCGGGCCTACCGCTGCCCATATGTCGCGCGCCAGATTTCGGTCAAGGCGAAGTACAAGCTGTGGGTGACGCAGGCTGAACGCACCGCGATGGCCTCCGTCCTGGCGCAGTGTGGCGGCGCTGCAGCCGGAACCAAGTAACCAGGCCCGCCGCGCCCGAAGCCCGGCCGGGCGGGCCGCTCCTCACTCCTCCTCCGGCACCTCGCCCGCGAACGGGTAGTCATCCTCGTCGCTGCCAGGCGTTCCGGCGGCCTGCTCAATGGCGTCAGCTTCGGCCGCTTCCTCGGCGGAGAGGTCCGGCACCGGCGGGCCGTTGGACCGCAGCGGGGTCCGCTGCTCCAGGGCGTCTGCCTCGGGAACGTCCTCGGGCCATGGCTGCTGTTCCTCCTCCCCGGACTCCCCGCCCGCCGACTGGCGCTGCTCAAACGCGTCGACTTCCGGGACTTCGAGCGGGGTTTCGTCAGGCTGGCTGTTCATGGATCTCCTCCTGCGGCTGGGTAGGTCTTTCCACGAGTCTGGCCCTACTCCACGCCTACGGCAATGGGGGCCGCGTGCTGCTCAACCCGTAAGTGGAAACTGCATGCGGCCCCGCATCGCTGCCCTACGTCAGCTGAGGTACCCGTTCGGGTTCAGCACGTACTTCGTGGCGGCACCGGCGTCGAACTCGGCGTAGCCCTTCGGTGCGTCCTCGAGCAGGATCGGCTTCGCGTTGACGTTCTTGGCGATGTGCACGCGGTCGTTGAGGATGGCCATCATCAGCTGCCGGTTGTACTTCATCACCGGACACTGGCCCGTGGTGAAGCTCAGCGATTTCGCCCAGCCCGTGCCGAGGCTCAGGCTCAGCGCACCCTTCTTGGCAGCCTCGTCAATGCCGCCCGGATCACCCGTCACGTACAGCCCCGGAATGCCCAGCGCGCCACCGGCCGCAGTGATGTCCATCAGCGAGTTCAGCACGGTGGCCGGGGCTTCCTTCGCGCCCTGGCCGTGGCCCTTCGCCTCAAAGCCGACGGCGTCCACGGCGCAGTCCACCTCGGGAACCCCCAGGATCTGTTCGATCTGCTCAGCCGGGCCGCCCTTGCTAAGGTCCACTGTCTCGCACCCGAACGTGCGGGCCTGCGCCAGCCGGTCATTGTTCATGTCGCCCACAATTACGACGGCGGCACCGAGCAAATGCGCGCTGGTCGCCGCTGCCAGTCCCACAGGACCGGCACCCGCGACGTATACGGTGGAGCCGACACCGACCCCCGCCGACACGGCGCCGTGGAAGCCCGTGGGGAAGATGTCCGAAAGCATCGCAAGGTCCAGGATCTTCTCCATTGCCTTGTCCTTGTCCGGGAACTTGAGCAGGTTCCAGTCTGCGTACGGCACCAGCACATAGTTGGCCTGGCCGCCCACCCAGCCGCCCATGTCCACGTAGCCGTAGGCGCTGCCCGGGCGGTCCGGGTTCACGTTGAGGCAGATGCCGGTCTTGCGCTCCTTGCAGTTCCGGCACCGGCCACACGAAATATTGAACGGCACCGAGCAGATATCCCCGACCTTGATGAATTCGACGCCGGGGCCCACCTCCACCACTTCACCGGTGATTTCGTGGCCCAGCACCAGGTCCGGTGGCGCCGTGGTCCGTCCGCGGACCATGTGCTGGTCCGAGCCGCAGATGTTGGTGGCCACCGTTTTGATGATTGCGCCGTGGGGAACCTGGCGCCCCACGTTGGCCGGATTTACGCCCGGCCCGTCCTTGAGTTCAAAAGTGGGGTAGTCGATATCGATGACCTCCACTTTGCCGGGTCCCTTGTAGGCAACGGCTTTGTTCCCTTCCATCTCTTTCCTCCTGGCGTCACGGACCCTTCCCCGTGAAGGGTCGGCGGTGAATTCCTGAGTGATGTGATGCGCCCTCCAGGGCATTTCCTTGAAAGGCCGGACGACGCCGTCGGGCCTTAAAAGTGGAGGGTCCTGCCAGTCTAGAACTGTGCCCGCATGCGGTCCATGGGCGTCGAGGCAGGAAATTGAGAGCGGCCCCTCGCAGCGTTTCTTTGTCGCTCCGAGCCCGGATTTGCGGCCCTGCCAGGCCCGGCTTTGGGGCCCTGCCAGGCCGCGCACGGGTCCGGCCCGGCCCCGCCTGGGCGTGCTGCCGCAATTACGTCAATTACGCAACACAATTGGGTCTTTTTGATCGGAGCCATCGGGCCTACGTTGGGAACAGCGAGTCGCCCAGCCGGGGCGTCCGGAACCGTGGAGGAATCCCATGAGCACGCATGTAGCCGATTGCAGCGTCACCAACTGCTCCTTCAACGACCACTCCGAATGTAACGCCGAGGCGATCACGGTCGCCGGCAGCACAGACCACGCCTCGTGCGCCACGTTTATCGATACCGGCATTCACGGCGGCCTTCCGAAGGTCCTCGCCGGCGTCGGCGCCTGCCAGCGGTCGGAATGCGTCCACAACGACCACCTCATGTGCAAGGCTCCCGAAGTCCACGTTGGCCCCGGCCCGGACAACGCCGACTGCCTCACCTACTCCCACAACGGCAAGCAGCCCGTCACGTAACCCGCTCAGGCATGTAGGGTCCCACATTGGCGCAACTCCCGGCCGGTGCGGCTTGGTTGTCATAGCCTCTTGCTAGATTCAAACCAGCGCACCGGGAACCGTCCCGGAGCGAGGCTGCCAATGGGGAGGCCCCATGTTCCTGCTCCACCCAACCACGCCGGGAGCGCCGGCTGACCTGGTGTTCTCAGCCAGCGACCTCGTGGCCGCAAGCGAGTGCGAATACCGCACGCTCCGGATCCTGGATGAGAAACTGGGCCGCTCCCCCAAAGCCGACTTCCCAGCCGACGAGATGCAGGCGCGGGCGGGCAAGCTTGGCGACCTCCACGAGCACAAGGTGCTTGCCGCCCTCATCGACCGCTACGGCCCATGGGATGCCTCGCGCGGGACTGGGGTTTACTGCGTGGAGCGCGGATCGACGGACCGGGCCGACCTGGCGGACAAGGCGCGCGAAACCGCCACTGCCCTCCGCACCGGCGCCGACGTCGTCTTCCAGGCCACCTTCTTCGACGGCGAATTCCTCGGCTACGCAGACTTCCTGGTGCGGGAGGAAGCTGACCTGGCTGGTTCTGGCGTGCCTGGCGCTGTTTTGCCCGACGGGGACCGCGGTGCACAGCGGTACGCGGTCTGGGACACCAAGCTGGCGCGGCATGCCAAGGTGGGTGCGCTGCTGCAGCTTGCAGCCTACGGAGACCAGCTGATCGGGCTCGGGCTGGAACCCGCCCCGAGCGTCACCCTGGTGCTCGGAAACATGGAGCACAGCTCGCACTCGCTGGACGATCTGCTGCCCGTCTACCGCGAGCGCCGGGCGCGCTTCCGCGAACTGACCGCCGCGCACCGTCATGGTGAGGCACCTGTAGCGTGGCAGCAGCCCGGGGTCGGTTACTGCGGCAGGTGCGACTACTGCGCCGAGCAGGTGGCCGGGCACCGAGACCTGCTGATGGTTGCCGGCATGACCTCCGTCCAGCGGAAGAAGCTTGTGGCGGATGGCATCACCACCATCGACGCCCTCGCCGAACTCCCTCTCCACCTGGCTACAGGGTCGCGGCGGCGCCTCCGTGACCAGGCCAGAATGCAGACCAGCCTGGACGCAGCCGACGGCTCACGGACCTTCGTGAAGGAGGGCCAGCCGCACACCGTAGCCTACAAGGTGCTGGCAGAGAACGCGCTGGCCGGCATGCCTGCCCCGAGTGACGGCGACATCTTCTTCGACTTCGAAGGCGACCCGCTCTGGCAGGATCCCGCCGGCCAATGGGGCCTGGAATACCTCTTCGGCGTGATTGAGGCCCCGCGGCCCACAGATCCGCCAGGCCAGGAACCGGTCTTCCGGCCGTTCTGGGCCCACTCCCGGGCGGGCGAACGCCAGGCATTCCTGGATTTCCTGGCCTACGTTGAGGAGCGCCGGGCACAGTATCCGGACATGCACGTCTACCACTACGCGCCCTACGAAAAGACGGCCCTGCGAAACCTCTCCCTGAACCACGTCGCCGGCGAGGACGTGGTGGATTCGTGGCTACGGGACGGGCTCCTCGTGGACCTTTATGCCACAGTCCGGCACTCACTCCGGATTTCCGAGGCCTCGTACTCCATCAAGAAGCTCGAGCCCCTCTACATGGGAGACAACCTGCGGTCCGGGGACGTCAAGGACGCCGGGGCCTCGGTGGTGGCCTACGCCGCCTACTGCGAGGCCCGCGACGCCGGCCCTGAGACGCAGGCGGAGGCGGCCGCCATTCTTGCCTCCATTTCCGACTACAACCAGTACGACTGCCTTTCCACGCTGCGCCTGCGGGACTGGCTGCTGCAGTTGCGTGGCGGTGCGCCTGCCATGACTGGCGAGGCTGGCGCTTTGGTCCGGGCCGGCCTGGACACGGCCGGAGTGGGCACGGCGGGTGCGGGGGCTACTGCTGCCAGTCCGGGGGCTACTGCCGCCAGTCCGGGGGCGGCTGGCTCCCAAACACCCCCGGATGCCGTTACGGACGCGGAGCCTTCACCGGAGGAAGCAGCCCTGCGCGCCTTCCTGGACGCCATCCCGGAGCACCGCGAGCTGACTGCGGACGAGCAGGCCGTGGCCATGGTCGCGGCAGCCACCGGGTACCACCGCCGGGAGCGCAAGCAGTTCTGGTGGGAGCACTTCGACCGCCTCGAATCGGAGGTGGACAGGTGGCGGGACCAGCGCAACGTTTTCATCGTGGAAGCGGCCGAGGTGGCCTCAAACTGGGCGCCACCCACCGCCCGCGCCCGGACGGAGTCCCGCACCCTGCGGCTCACCGGGATCATGAGCGAGGGATCGGAATTCAAGCCGGGCTCCACCTGGTTCCGGATGTTCGAGGACCCCCTGCCCGAGGGCCTGGGAGAGGTCGATGGCGGGCGGACACCGAGGCGCGCGGTGACCGGTCAGTCTGCAGGCGCCGGCCCAGCGGTCGGGAGCACCGGAACGGGCACGGGTGCCGCAGGGCCCACGGAAGGTGCAGCAACAACAGCACTCCACGGGGCCGCGATGCCGCCTTCCCGTGACGGCATCTTCGGCACACACGTAGTTGCCGTGGAGGACCATCCCGATCAGCCCGGCCGGACCGTCATCACCATCACGGAGAAGTCCACGGGCAAGGTGCCACCGTACTTCCAGCTGCCCATGGCGCTGACCGACGACCGCCCCATTCCCACCGTCAGCATCGAGGCGGCCCTGGCGGAACTCGCGCAGGCTGTGGGCTCTTCGCTGCCAGAACTTCCCAAGCATCCCGGCGTGGACATCCTGCGCCGGACAGCACCCCGGCTGGCCGGCATCCCCAGCCTGCCCGCGGTCGGCCACGATGCTGCGGGCAGAGCCGACTACATCTCTGCCATTACCCAGGCGCTGGAACACCTTGACCGCTCCTACCTCGCGGTGCAGGGACCTCCGGGAACCGGCAAGACGTTCGTCGGCTCCCACGTCATTGCCCGGCTCGTGGACGCCGGATGGAAGGTGGGCGTGGTCGCCCAGTCCCACGCCGTCGTCGAGAACATGCTCTGCACGGCGATCGAGAAAGCCGGGGCGGACCCCGGCGTGGTGGCCAAGAGGCTGGCGCAGCCACACGATGTGCCCTGGACGTGCGTCTCCGACGAGGACATTGCTAGGCATTTGGACGCCGACGGCGGTTGCCTGGTTGGCGGAACCGCATGGACCATGACCGGCAAATTCGTGCCAGCAGGGTCACTGGATCTGCTGGTCATTGATGAGGCCGGCCAGTATTCGCTGGCCAACACCCTGGCAGTGGCCCGGTCCGCAAAGCGGCTGTTGCTGCTCGGCGACCCGCAGCAGCTTCCGCAGGTCACCCAGGGCTCCCACCCGGAGCCGGTCGATGAGTCGGCGCTGGGATGGCTGTCAGCCGGACATGCCACGATGCCTGCCGAGCTGGGCTACTTCCTCGCCGACTCCTGGCGGATGCATCCCGAGCTCTGCCGGAAGGTGTCGGTGCTCAGCTACGACGGCAGGCTGGAGTCCGCCCCGGCGGCATCCCTGCGCCATCTCGACGGGGTGCCGCCGGGCGTGGAAACCGTCTTGGTGCCGCATGCCGGCAACACCACGAGCTCAGCGGAAGAGGCTGCGGCGATTGTCGGTCTGGCACGCGAGCATATCGGGCTCAAGTGGACGCCGGGCAAGGACGAGCCGATCCGGCGGCTGGAAGCCAAGGACATCCTGGTGGTGGCCGCGTATAACGCCCAGGTGCAGGTGATTCGGCACGCCCTGGATCAGGAGGGCCTGTCCGGCGTGCGGGTAGGAACGGTGGACAAGTTCCAGGGCCAGGAAGCCCCGGTGGTGCTCGTGTCCATGGCATGTTCGGCCATTGCGGAGGCACCGCGCGGAGCCGAGTTCCTGCTCAACCGCAACCGGATCAATGTGGCTGTGTCGCGGGGCCAGTGGCGGGCCGTGATCGTCCGCTCCCCCGAGCTGACGAACTACATGCCCTCACGGCCCTTCGCGCTCGAGGAACTCGGGGCCTTCCTGGGGCTCAGCCCTGGTAACTCAGCCAAGTAGTGACACAGCCAGGGGGCAACCCAGCTCAGCCAGGGGTGACTCAGCTGACTACCTGAAAGCTCCTGAACCCGCCTTCGGCCGGGGAGACTTTCTCGTCGACGTGCGCCACTCTCCCCGGAGCCTGGGATGACCCGAGCCAGCGCCTGAATTCGACGATGTCCGGCTGGGGTCCCTCCGCAACGACGGCGACCGAACCGTCGTCGTCGTTCCTGACCGAACCGGTCAGGCCCAGCTCGTCGGCCTTGCGCGCGGTCCAGTAGCGGAAGCCGACACCCTGGACCATTCCCGTGACACGCACTGTGAGGCGGACGCTGTCCGGGTCCGCTGCCTTCGAGTCAGTCATGGAACCAATGTAGCGCCGGCGGCCTTGGTCCCGACAGGCTCGACCAGCGGAATCACGTTCGGCCGGCGGCCTTGGTCTCGACAGGTTCGACCAGCGGAACCGGGGCGGCCGGGGGCTTAGCCGGCTGGGCGGAGCGAGGTGATCATGGCGCGGATGTTCTTGTATTCCGGGGTCTCCATGTATGCCTCAGGGGTGTCCACGTTGGGCGGGTTCCCCGGTGTGGTGTCGAACGGGTTGTAGATGCCGCCGAACATCGCCCCGCTTGGCGGCCAGCTGAAGAAATGGGCTATCGGGCAGGCAGTGGGACCGGTGGGTTCCGGCGCCGAGGTGATGCCGTAGGCCAGCATCGTCATCTTCGCGGGGTCGGTAGCGGTGTCATCCTGCCGGGACTCGAAGGTGAACCGCGGCGTGCTGCCGGACTGCTTCAATGCCGGGAGCGGCACGGAGTCGTACATGCCGTACGGCTGCTTCTTCAGGCATTCGGCGCCAACCACCATGTTGGTGCGCAACGTTGCCATCGACTTACCGGCGGCGTTCCGGACTTCCACGAACACTCCGCCGCCCTGCGGAGTCTGTCCGGCAGGATCCTTGACGGTCCACTCGGACGGAAGGTCGAAGGCTAACTTGCCGTCCGACGTCGTAAAGGTCTTCCAGCCCTCAGGCAACGTTGCGGACGCCGTTGCAGTGGCCGTCGCCGGGCTGTCAGTTGCAGTTGCTGTTCCGCTTGCCGTTGCTGTTCCGCTCGGCGCGGAGGCCGCGTCCGAGGCAGAGACAAAGGTTGTAGGCGCCGCAGACCCTCCCCCACCAGAGGAAGGCGCCCCGCAGCCGGCAAGTGCAACGACCGCGGCCAACACGGCGGCTCCGGACAAAGTCTCTGACCAGGACAAAGGCCCTGACCAGCGCAAATTCCCTGTATGGCGCAAAGCTCCTCCTTGAGTTGCGAACGTGCTCCCCATTCTGGGCTTTCATCCATCGGCCGGGAAAGAGACCGGAGAGCATCGCATCCAAAGAGTTGCCATCGATAACGAACCGGGTCCGAACTCATTAGTAACGAGCCGGGCCGGAACGCGCTGACCCTCCCAACGGAAAAGCCCCGCGGCAGCATGGTGCTGCAGCGGGGCTTGGCCGGTGGAATTAGTTGACGGTGATGTCCCGGGTCCGGTGGTCGTAGCGGATGGTGAGCTGGCCGCCGGAGTGGTGCAGTTCGTGGTTGGCGCCATCGAACGCCCCAAAGGCGCCGTAGTTCTCATCCCAGGAACGGTTGAGGGCGATCTTGAAGTTGTAGTAACCGGCCGGGATTTCAGCCGAAAGCTTCCACAGCTTGTCCAGCTCGTCCAGCTTCATCTGTGCTTCGTCGTACTGCGGCGCCCAGTTCTCCGGGGCACCCAGCAGGGTGTTGAAGTCGCCGGCCACTGCCACGGCGGCGGGCTGGTCGAGGGTTTCCGCAGAATTTTCGACCGCGGGAGCCTGCGCTTCGGCGTCGTCCGCTGCCTTCTTCCGGACAGCCTTGGCTACGGGAGCGACTGCATCCTCGATCAGCTTGGCGGCCTTGTCGACGACCTTCGCTGCCTTGGACGGGGCCTTCTCGGCCTTTGCTGCTGCGGCCGTGGCGGGTGCCTTCTTGGCTTCCGGCTTGGCAAGTGGGGCCACCGGAAGAGGCGTGTCGGCAGGGACCGGAGTGCCGGCGTCGAGCGCTGCCGAGAAGCTGGCCGCGTCCGGGAAGGCGACCGTTGCACGCTGGCCGTCCTCGGTGATGGTCCAGCCGGAGCGTCCCTTGACCAGCCAGCCTGCCTTGACCAGCTTGGCGGTAGCGGTGGTCAATGATTTGTGGCCCCGGGGAATGCCGCCGCTGAGGAGTTCAGCTTCGTAGGCGTTCAGCGGTACCCGGACGAGGGCTTCAGCCAGCACGGCGCCGGCGTTCTGCGACTCACCGGACAACACCCCCTCTGCCAGAACGTCCAGCACGGCCTTAAGGCGGATGTTGGTGTTTTCGGCGGCAGTCTTGCGCATGGTTCCCCTTACAGAGCGATTGTTCCCCCAGTAGTTTGCCAAGGACTGGGCGAATCTGACGACTTTGCTCGGTTAACATTGTGTGTCGTGACCGACTATGACGGAGATAACACCTGAAGTGAGCCGGAAATCTCGGTTATACGGGCTCCCGAAGGTGCTTCCCGCCTCCGTTTTTCCACCACCCGGCTTATTACGCGGCGGCAGAAATAGAAAGTAGGCTGACCTTATAGAGCGACTCAACAGCTGGAAGGAATGATTTTGATGAGTGAACACAGCAGCAACGCAGACGGCTTTATCGTTCCGGACCCTTCGAAGATTCGGGATGACGGCCCCGGCGACGCGGGCGACGACGCCAACGCCATCCGATTCAGCGAGGAGCAGGCCCTCATCGAGGAGCAGTCGCACGGCATTCGCCCAGAGCGCTACAACGTCCCATCCGGCGGGCCAACCATGGAGGAAGCCCGCGGAAGCATGGATCTCTCCGACGACACCGGTGACGCGGCTTCCGCAGACAGCAGCGACGACGGAATGCACAGCGGCCAGGAACAATAGCTCCGTCTATTTCACCGGCCTCTTACTGCACGTAGCCTTCCACCTCATTGACGGGGCGGGCGTCTGCTTCGTTGGGATCCTCGCCCGCCTTGGCCTTTGCCCGGCGCTGGCGCAGCAAGTCCCAGCACTGGTCCAGCGCCTCTTCCACCTGCCGCAGCCGGGCGCGGCGTTCACGCTGAACGTCGGCATCGTCGTCGGATCCGTTCACGCCGGAGCCACTAGCCGGGCTCGACGCTGACGGCTCACGGAGCTGGTGTTCTTCGTCAACCAGCGCCTGGATGCGCTGCAGAATGTCCTGGTCGTCCATCGCTTCACTCCTTGGATTACCGCGTTTCGATTGCCCTTGAGGATTGGCGCCGGCGGCCGCTCGCCAAGGCTGGGACTGCCAGCCTAGTGAGGTGATGAAGCCCGCGGAAGAGGCCGCCGCGCACCGCTCGCAGAGAGATGTCCCGCCCCGCCATCCGAATTACCGGACCACTGGCGGCACCGCCGTCGCCTCGTTAGGGTAGACGGTAAGCATGCTTAGCATTAGTGGCGATGCCGGCAGTGCCCGGAACACGATGATCCTGTCCGCGTTCAACACCATCCGGAGGAGAACCATGACCGACCAGTACACGTTCAAGAATCCTGTCACCGCTTACGAGCACATCGAGCCGCCCAAGCAGCACCAGCCCGAGCCCGGCTTGGACGCCAAGCTTGAACCCAAGGCCGACCTGGGCGAGGACACTTACCGCGGCACCGGACGCCTCGAGGGCCGGAGGGCAATCGTCACAGGCGCCGATTCAGGCATCGGTGCAGCGACGGCGATCGCGTTCGCCCGGGAAGGGGCCGACGTCGTGCTTTCCTACCTACCCGAGGAGGAAGAAGACGCCGCAAAGATCGCGAACCTGATCGAGAAGGCCGGCCGCAAGGCCGTGAAAGTGCCCGGCGACCTCAAGGATGCCGCAACGTGCCAGAAGCTGGTGGATACCGCACTGCAGGAACTGGGCGGACTGGACCTCCTCGTGAACAACGCCGGCAAGCAGGTGGCCCAGGAGGACATTGGGGACATCACCGACGAGCAGTTCGACCACACGCAGAAGACCAACGTGTATGCCATGTTCTGGCTCACCCGGGCCGCAGTGCCGCACCTTCCCGCCGGCTCCACAATCATCAATACGACGTCGATCCAGGCCTACAACCCGTCACCAACGCTCCTTGATTACGCCACCACGAAGGCCAGCATCAACAACTTCACCAAGGGACTTGCCCAGCAGTTGGCCCCGAAGGGCATCCGCGTGAACGCCGTGGCTCCCGGGCCGATCTGGACGCCACTGCAGGTCAGCAGCGGCCAGCCCAAGGAAGCCCTCCCCGAGTTCGGCAAGGACACTCCCCTGGGCCGTGCCGGACAGCCTGCCGAACTCGCCCCGGCGTACGTGTTCCTGGCTTCGGCGGAGTCGAGCTTCGTGGTCGGCGAGACCCTGAACGTCAACGGCGGCAGCCCCACGCCATAGCCGCTGGCGCCGGGACGCGCTTCCGGACCCGGATCCGTCCGGACCCGTGGATTCACTTTGCAGCGCATTCCTGCACCATTTCAGGAAGCAGCACCGCCGCCAGCCGCCGGGAAAACCGCGCCAGCATGCGGGAGACCCGGGGCCGGCGGCGTTTCCGCGCCACAAGGGTGGAGCAAAAATGCCCCGAAGCGCCTTATAGTGGCGACAACACCGCACCTCCCTGAGCCACTCCCGCAACCTTCCTGAGGAGAGCCCCATGGAATCCCGCACACTTGGTTCACTGTCCGTCTCCAGCCTCGGCCTCGGCTGCATGGGCATGAGCGAGTTTTACGGAACCGGCGATGACCGCGAGTCCGTCGCCACCATCCACGCCTTCCTCGACGCCGGGGGAACCCTGCTGGACACCGCAGACATGTACGGTCCTTTCGCGAACGAGTTGCTGGTGGGCAGGGCCATCGCCGGCCGGCGTTCCGATGTTGTCCTGGCCACGAAGTTCGGCAACGAGCGGCTGGAGGACGGTTCCTGGGTGGGCATCAATGGCCGTCCCGACTACGTCCGCGCCGCCTGCGACGCGAGCCTGCAGCGGCTCGGCGTGGACCACATCGACCTCTACTACCAGCACCGGGTGGACAAGACCGTCCCAATCGAGGACACCGTCGGAGCCATGGCAGAGCTCGTCGAGGCCGGTAAAGTCCGGCATCTGGGGCTGTCCGAAGCCAGCGCCGACACCATCCGCCGGGCGCACGCCGTCCATCCGATAACCGCGCTGCAGACCGAGTATTCACTCTGGGAGCGGGAGCCGGAGACGAAGGTTCTCCCGGTACTGGCCGAACTGGGGATCGGCTTCGTGCCCTACAGCCCCCTGGGCCGGGGTTTCCTCACGGGCCAGCTGCGCAGCCCCGACGACTTCGACCCGGACGACTTCCGGCGGCACTCTCCCCGCTTCCAGGGCGAAAACTTGAACCGCAACCTGCAGCTTGTGGACCGGGTCAAGGAACTCGCAGATGAGAAGCAGTGCACTCCGGCACAGCTCGCCCTGGCCTGGTTGCTCGCGCAGGGCGAGCACATCGTCCCCATTCCCGGCACCAAGAAGCGCGAACGCCTCGCCGAGAACCTGGGCGCGGCCGCCGTCGAACTTTCTCCCGGTGACCTGGCCCGCCTTGATGAACTGGCCCCGGCAGGCGCAGCCGCGGGCGCGCGCTACCCGCACATGGCCTCGATAGACACGTAGAGTCCAGCCCCGCCCGTCGGAGCATTGGCACCAACGAGCAAGAGACAGGCAAGAAAGGGAATCCAATGACAGGCATTACCGAAGGCGACGGCGGAACCGCCTCCGCCGGCCAGGCCGGGATCGGCGCCACAGACCAGGACCTCGCGCAGTGGAGCCAGCGGCTCACCCAGGCGCTGCAGATCCTGGATCTCAAGGTGGACCAGCAGCTGGTCGCCCGCCTGGCCGACGAGTCTTCCCGCGCGGTGAACGGGCAGGCCGGTCCGCTTACCGCGCTCCTGGTCGGCTATGCAGCGGGGCTCAAGGCACACGGCAGCAGCGCATCGCCGCAGGAGGCGGTGCAATCGGCGGCCGACGTCGCCCTGCGGCTGTGTGAGCACGGCACCGAAGGCGGCCCCGACAGCGAGGGCTGGTCAAGCACCGCCCAGTAGCCGCCGGGCTCTGTGCCGGGCTCTACGCAGGCTCCGGGCTCTGCCCGGTCTCCGCGCTGGGCTCCAACCGCACGATCACGGCCTTGGACGCCGGCGTGTTGCTTCCCTCCGCGACGCTGTCCAGGGGCACCAGCACGTTGGCCTCCGGGTAGTAGGTGGCCGCGCAGCCGCTGGCCGTGGGGTACGAAACGATCCGCAGCTTCCGCATCACCCGCTCCACGTTGTCCTCATACACGCCGTGGATATCCACAAACTGGCCGTCCCTGAGGCCAAGTTCGGCGATGTCCTCGGGGCTGACGAACACCACGTCGCGGCCCTTTTTGATGCCCCGGTAGCGGTCGTTGTGCCCGTAGATGGTGGTGTTGAATTGGTCGTGCGAGCGGACGGACTGCAGGATCAGCGTGCCGGCCGGCCGGTCGATGCTCTCCAAATGGTTGACCGTCAGCACGGCCTTGCCAGTGGGTGTGGGGAAGGTCCGTGAGTCGCGCGGGCCATTGGGCAGGACAAAGCCGCCTTCCTGCCGGATCTTGTCGTTGTAGTTCTCGCAGCCGGCCACCACATGGGAAATGTGCTCGCGGATGAGGTCGTAGTTTTTCTCGAACCCTGCCCAGTCCGCGCTGGACTTCCCTGCCACCGTCTCCCGGGCGATCCGGCAGACGATCGCCACCTCGGACAGCAGGTTCGGTGCCACGGGCTGCACCCGCCCCGCCGAAGGGTGAACGGCGCACACAGTGTCCTCCACGGACACGAACTGCGGACCGGACTCCTGGACGTCGATTTCCGTGCGTCCCATGGTGGGCAGGATGAGGGCTTCCCTGCCAGTCACCGTGTGCGAGCGGTTCAGCTTCGTGGAGATTTGAACCGTGAGGTCTGTATTCTCCATTGCCGCTTCTGCGGCATGCGTGTCCGAAATGGCGGCCACCAGGTTTCCGCCCAATGCCACGAAAGCCTTGATCCCGCCGTCGCGCATTCTTCGAATGGTCTCCACAGCGTCAGCGCCGTGCTCGCGTGGCGGGTCGAAGCTGAACTCCTTGCCGAGCGCATCGAGGAAGGCCGGCGGCATTTGCTCCCAGATACCCATGGTCCGGTCGCCCTGCACGTTGCTGTGCCCACGGATTGGCGAGGCGCCTGCGCCCGGCTTGCCGATGTTTCCACGCAGCAGGAGAAGGTTGATGATCTCCTTGATGGTGGCCACACCCTTCTTGTGCTGGGTGATCCCCATGGCCCACGTGATGATGACCCGGTCGGCTTTCAGATACCGTGCAGCCAGCTCGTCGATTTCGTCGCTGCGGAGCCCGGTGGCGGCCAGGACGGCCTCTTCATCAAGCCCGTCGAGATGCGCCTTGAGTTCTTCGAGACCCTCGCAGTGCTCGGCCAGGAAGTCGTGGTCCAGCACGGTCCCCGGATTCTTTGCCTCGGCGTCGAGGACCCGCTTCGAAATGGCCTGCAGCAGCGCCATGTCGCCGCCCACCCGGATCTGCAAATACTGGTCCGCGAGGTCGGTGCCGTGGCCAATGATGCCCTTGACCTTTTGCGGGTTCTTGTAGCGCATCAGCCCGGCTTCCGGCAGCGGATTGACGGCCACTATCTCCGCGCCCGCCTCCTTGGCCTCCTCGAGCGCCGTGAGCATGCGCGGGTGGTTGGTGCCCGGGTTCTGCCCCATGATGATGATGAGCTGCGCCTTGGCGAAGTCATCATAGGTGATGGTGGCTTTGCCGATGCCGATGGTCTGGCCCATCGCCCAGCCGGACGATTCGTGGCACATGTTCGAGCAGTCCGGCAGGTTGTTGGTGCCGAACGCCCGCACGAACAGCTGGTAGATGAAGGCGGCCTCGTTCGAGGTCCGGCCGCTTGTGTAGAAGGCGGCCTCGTCCGGGCTGGACAGTCCGTTGAGCTTCCGGCCCAGAATCCCGAATGCCTCGTCCCAGCTCACGGGACGGTAATGGTCTTCGCCTGCCGGCTTGTACACCGGCTCCGTGAGGCGGCCCTGCATCCCGAGCCAGTACTCGGTTCTCTGGCGCAGTTCACTGACGGGGTGCTCGGCCCAGAAGTCCGACTCAATCACCACCGGTGTGGCTTCCCAGGTGACGGCCTTGGCCCCGTTTTCGCAGAACTCAAAAGTCTTCCGGTGGTCCGGGTCCGGCCAGGCGCAGCTCATGCAGTCGAAGCCGTGCTTCTGGTTCAGGGCCAGCAGCGTCTTCTCTGTCCTGCCCAGGCCCATATGTTTGATGGCTGGCTGCATCGAGTGCAGCACGCCCGGGATGCCGGCGGCCCATTCCTTCGGCTTGCTTACCTCGAGGTCCTTCTCGTCCGCCTCTTCAACGTCTGGGTTCTTGCGCGGCATGCTGCACACTCCTTGACTCGGCATCGTCCCGGTACTGCTGTCCGCGGCACCCATCGCCGCAGTTTTGCCTCCCTCACAGGACTAGCAGTTATGGAAGGCGCCTGCAAGCATTCGGACCGCTGCTGGCCGGACTGCGCGTTGCCCGGCTGGACGGCACTGCCCGGCTGGGCGGTCCTTCCTGCTGGCGCTCCTGCGGCGCGGGGGCGGACAATTGGAGCACCTGAGACGGGTTGGAGCCGCAATGGGTTGGCTAAAACACCACAGGCTTCTGGCTTTCTTCATTTTGGCCTACGCCATTTCCTGGGCCTCGTGGCCGTTCTTCGCGGCCGGGCTGATGCCGCGCATGGAATTCCTGCCGGTGGGTCCGCTTGCCGCGGCAATCGTGGTCATAGCCCTGACGGAGGGACGCACCGGGTTCGGCGCATGGGGACGGCGGCTGATCCGATGGCGCGTGGGCTGGATCTGGTACGCCGTTGCGCTTCTGCTCCCTGTGGCACTGGTTCTGGTCACCGGGCTCATAACCATGGCACTCGGCGCAGCCGCCCCGGGACTCGAACGGCTGACGTGGGGCGGGCTCATGACCGTGTTCGCCGTGCGGCTGGTGAACCCGCTGGACGGGCCACTGGGTGAAGAACCCGGCTTCCGCGGTTACGCCCTTCCGCTGCTCCAGGCATCCCGTCCGCCACTGCTGTCCGCGGCGGTCCTGGGCGCCCTCGTGACGCTGTGGCACCTGCCGCTGGTCCTCTTCAACGGGCTGGGCGCCATCGGCCTGCCGACGACATTCGCCATCACTTTCCTCTACGTGTGGCTTTTCAACCGCACCGGCGGCAGCGTCCTCCTGACACTTTTGTTCCACAACAGCCAAGGCACGTTCACCGTCGGTTCCTTCGGTTTCGCCACCGCCGACGCCAGCCGCGCGGAGCTGATCTATTTCCTGGCCGTCGTCCTCGCGGTGCTTACCACAGTGGTGCTGGACCGCCAGGCCTGGCGCAAGGCACCCAGCTCGGCCACCGCCGTCGGGCGTTTCCCGCTGGGGATGCGTCCCACGTGAACGACGTCGGGTGATTGGCACCGTGTGATCGGCACCGATCGCACGCCACCAGGCGCACGCAGCCGGCGGTCCCGTTCAGGACCCGGCAATCCCACCCAAGTCAGGAGGAAACAATGTCCTCACCGCTGGCAAGAGCCGCCGGTCCCATCGCCCTGGTTTCGGGCCTCGCCTTCGCCGCCGTCGACGTGGCCCGCCTGCTCGCCGCGAACAGGAGCCTGGACCGGATCGAGATGATGCGACAGGCGCCCTTCCAGGTCGCGAACGCGCTCTACTGGGTGGTCTTTATCGGGCTCACCCTCGCGCTGGTGTCCGTCTATTTCCGGCTCGGAGGCAGGGCAGGCGGATTGGGCGCCGTCGGCTTCTGCATCGCTCTGGTGGGCACCCTGGACATGGCCGGCAACATGTGGTTCGACGGCTTCGCCGGTCCCTGGATCGCCGACGTCGCCCCCGGCGCGATCCTCGCGGGCGGCTCCGGCATGCTGGCTGTCGGCGGGCTCTCCAGCTACGTCCTTTTCGCCGTGGGCTGGATGTTTTTCGGCATCGCAGGCTGGCGCTCACGCATGTTCCCCGCGTGGATCGGTGTGGCCTTCGTGGTCGCCGGCTTCCTCGGCTACAACGCGGGACTGCCTCCCTACGGGATCCCCATCGGTCTGGTCATGGCGGCGCTGGGCTGGTGGATCATCCGGACGGGCGCACCTGCAGCGGCTCACAGTGGTTCCACGGCCGGGGGCCAGACGGGTGGGACCGGGTCCTAACCCGACAGCTCGGCCAGCAGCTCGTGCTTCCGCTCCTCGCTGGCGAAGGACGACCTGATGGAGTTCGCTGCGAGCCTGACCCGGTCGAACTCGGACAGGCCCAGGACCGATTCGAGCTGGGCGAAGTTGGTGTCCACGTAACCGCCGAAGTACGCAGGGTCGTCCGAGTTCACGCTGACGTTGAGCCCGGCGGCCAGCATCGCCGGCAGCGGATGGGCGGCCAGCATGTCCACAGCCCGCAACCGGACATTCGACAGCGGACAGACCGTCAGCGGCACGCGGTCATCGACCAGCCGCTCCACGAGCTCTGGATCCTCCATGCACCGGATCCCGTGGTCGATCCGCTCCACCGCCAGGATATCCAGTGCCTCCACAATGTACGAAGGCGGGCCCTCCTCCCCCGCGTGCGCAATCTTCCGCAGGCCTGCTTCGCCGGCCCGGGCAAACAGCCGGGTGAATTTCGACGGCGGGTTGCCCACCTCTGCTGAGTCCAGGCCGATGCCGGCGATCGGTGCGTTCATCGTCAGCAGCCCCTCCAAGACCTCGAGCGCCGAATCCTCGGATAGATCGCGCAGGAAGGCGGCAATCAGCAGCGTGGAAATGCCGAACTCCTCCTCGGAGGTGGCGAGCACCGACGCCACGCCGTTGACGCATGTCTCCAGGGAGACACCGCGCGAGAGGTGCGCCTGCGGATCCAGCATGATTTCCGCGTGCCGCACCCCGGCGGCCGCGGCCCGTGTCAGGTAGGCGCGGGTCATGTCCGCGAAGTCCTGCTCGGTCCTCAGCACAGCCATGTTGGCGTAGTACAGGTCGAGGAAGGACTGCAGGTCGGTGAACTCGTACCGGCTCCGCAGCTCGTCCAGGTCCGCATACGGCAGCTCGATCCCGTTCCGTTCCGCGAGCGCAAAGATCAGTTCCGGCTCCAGCGTCCCCTCGATGTGAAGGTGGAGCTCCGCCAAAGGCATCGGCGCCTGCTCCGCCACCAACTCCTCATCAGCTGAAAGCGCAGTTTGATCTGAAGGCCCAGTTTGACCTGAAAGCGCAGCGGGATCGATCGGTTCAGCGGCGGCATCGTAAGTGTTCACCCCGACAGAATAGTCCCCGGACCGGCCATGACCGCTAGAGTCGAACAGATGCGGACTGAAGAGTATGCTGCCCCCTTGGCCGATCTGGACTGGAGCCTGGAGACCGGGCCCGGCGCCCACCACTCAGCGGACGGCTTCGTCCGAGTACGCGGTGCCCGCGAGAACAACCTTCGCAACGTGGACGTGGCCGTCCCGCGCGACGCGATTGTCGCCTTTACCGGCGTCTCGGGTTCGGGCAAGTCCTCGCTGGCCTTCGGTACGATCTATGCCGAAGCCCAGCGCCGGTACTTCGAGTCCGTGGCGCCGTACGCCCGGCGCCTGATCCAGCAGGGCCACAATCCCAAGGTGGAAATGATCACCGGGCTGCCTCCCGCCGTCGCGCTTCAACAGCGCCGCGGGACGCCGAGCAGCCGTTCCACGGTGGGGACGGTGACCACCCTGCCCAACTCGCTCCGCATGCTGTTCTCGCGCGCCGGCAGCTATCCGGCCGGGGCCGGCACGCTGGACTCGGACGCGTTCTCGCCCAACACGGCTGCCGGGGCGTGCCCGGAGTGCCACGGCCTCGGCGTGGCACACACTGTTAGCGAGTCCTCCCTGGTCCCGGACCCGTCCCTGAGCATCCGTGATGGTGCCATCGCCGCCTGGCCGACGGCGTGGCAGGGCAAGAACCTGCGCGACATCCTCACCCACCTGGGCTACGACGTCGACACCCCGTGGCAGGAGCTGCCCCGGAAAGACCGCGACTGGATCCTGTTCACCGAGGAGCAGCCGGTGGTGGAAATCACCCCTCAGCGCGATCGGGTGGCCAAGCCGTACAAGGGCAAGTTCTGGAGCGCCAAGAGCCACGTGCTGCACACGCTCGCGGATTCCAAGAGCACCACGATGCGCGAACGGGTGCTCCGCTTCATGGAAACCGGCCCCTGCCGGCGGTGTAGCGGCAGCGGACTCACACCGGAGGCCCTGGCCGTGACCTTCGCCGGAAGGACGATCGCCGAGCTCAACGCCGTGCCGATGGCCGAACTGGCAGACATCATCCGGCCGACGACCGAGCTGAAGGACGTCAACACTGCCTCCCGCAAGCTGTCCTCCGGCGAAAGCAACGAGGTGGCCGTGGCCATCACGCGCGACCTCCTGCAGCGGATCACAATCCTGCTGGATCTGGGGCTCGGCTACCTCGCCCTGGGCCGGTCGACGCCTACCCTCTCCCCGGGCGAGATGCAGCGCCTCCGGATCGCCACGCAGCTCCGTTCGGGCCTGTTCGGCGTGGTCTATGTGCTGGACGAGCCATCGGCCGGGCTGCACCCCGCCGACGCCGAGCCCCTGCTCGCGGTGCTGGAGCAGCTCAAGTCGTCGGGCAACTCCGTGTTCGTGGTGGAACACAACATGGACATCGTGCGCAGGGCCGACTGGATCGTGGACGTGGGACCGCAGGCCGGAGAGGGCGGCGGCGAAGTGCTGTACAGCGGCCCGGTAGCCGGCCTCGCCGATGTCGAGGCCTCTGTCACGCGCCCGTTCCTCGTCCCGGATGGTTCCGGGGGCGCCACGCCTGCCTGTGGCGCAGCATCTGACGACGGCGTGCCTTCCAGCAGCGCGCCAGCCGGCCGGCGTCGGGAACCCCGTGCCTGGCTGGAACTGAACGACATCACCCGCCACAACCTCCGCGGCCTCGATGCCTCCTTCCCGCTGCAGGTCCTGACCGCGGTCACCGGAGTCTCCGGCTCGGGCAAGTCAACGCTGGTCAGCCACGTGCTGGCCGAGGTGGTCGGAGCCGAGCTGCACGATGACGCGGGCGCTGGCTCTGATTCCGTGGGCGGCGGCGCCGGGGAGGACCAGCCCGTGGACGCCGTCGAACCCGGCACCCCGCTGAGCGTCGGCACGGTGACCGGCCTGCACCATGTGGACCGGCTGGTGACGGTGGACCAGAAACCGATCGGCCGCACGCCCCGGTCCAACCTGGCCACGTACACCGGGCTGTTCGACGCCGTGCGCAAGGAGTTCGCCGCCACGGACGAAGCCCGTGCCCGCGGATACGGCGCCGGACGCTTCTCCTTCAACGTGGCTGGCGGGCGCTGCGAGACCTGCCAGGGCGAGGGATTCGTCGCCGTCGAACTACTGTTCCTGCCTGGCAGCTACGGTCCCTGCCCCGAATGCGACGGCTCCCGTTACAACCCGGAAACCCTCGAAGTTACTTACCGCGGCAAGACCGTGGCCGATGTCCTGGCCATGACCGTGGACGCTGCCGCCGAATTCCTGGCCGACGTTGCCTTGGCGGCCCGGAGCCTGCAGACGCTCCGGGAGGTCGGGCTGGGCTACCTGCGGCTGGGACAGCCCGCCACCGAACTCTCCGGCGGCGAGGCACAGCGCATCAAACTCGCCACCGAGCTGCAGCGGGCACGCCGGGGCCACACGATGTACCTGCTCGACGAGCCCACCACCGGCCTCCACCCCGCCGACGTCCGGCTTCTCATGGCCCAGCTGCACCGCCTCGTCGACGCCGGAAACACGGTGGTCGTGGTGGAGCACGAAATGGACGTGGTGGCGGAAGCGGACTGGGTGATCGACCTCGGGCCGGCCGGCGGTGACGCGGGCGGCAAGGTGGTTGCCTCCGGAACGCCCGCCGCTGTCGCCAGTTCACCCGACAGCCGGACGGCGCAGTACCTGGCTTCGGCGCTCGGCCGGACTGCCTCAGAACCACTTGACTGTCAATAAAGATCTCGATTTGATAACGGCGCGCAACACCTCTAGGGTGGGACACATGCCCGCGCCACGCGGGCCCATGAATGCCCGGTGCCGCCACCACCAGTTACTGCCCGGCCGGCGGACACCGAAATGACCTCTAGTTCGTCAGGGGGCGGGCAGTAGCGCGACAACGTCCGGGGACGGACCGAGCGCGGGTGGCCTCAGGAGCATCCCAATGAAGAAGTCTACTTTCAGTACTGCCGCGCGCCGTGGAGTCACCCTGGCCGCTGTTTCCGCCGCAACCTTGGCCCTTTCTGCCACCGCCGCTAACGCTGCAGTGCCTACCGCGAGCGCTTCCACCTGGGATGCCCTCGCCCAGTGCGAGAGCGGCGGCAACTGGTCCACCAACACTGGCAACGGTTTCTCCGGCGGCCTGCAGTTCACCCCGCAGACCTGGGCCGCTTTCGGCGGAACGGGCTCGCCCCAGAACGCTTCCCGCGCCCAGCAGATCGCCGTGGCCGAAAAGGTCCAGGCCAGCCAGGGTTGGGGCGCATGGCCCGCCTGCTCCGCCAAGCTGGGCCTGAACGGCGGCGGTGGCGCTCCTGCACCGCAGATCCTGCCCCAGAGCGCGCCGGTCCAGGCAGCACCCGTGCAGGCCGCACCCGTGCAGGCTCCGGTCCAGACCGCTCCCGTTGCCCAGACCCCGGTGGCCGAAGTAGCCCAGGCTCCCGTCCAGGCCCGTCACGCTGCCGCCATCTCCGTGAGCGGCGCGACCTACACCGTCCAGGATGGTGACACCCTGAGCAAGATCGCCGCCAAGCTTGGCATCCACGGCGGCTGGCAGCACCTTGCCGACGCCAACGCTGACACCATCAGCAACCCGAACCTGGTGTACGTGGGCCAGGTTCTGCAGCTCCCTGCCTAACCCTGCTTGGACAGGCCGCATAGCGGCAATGCCTTAAAGCTCGACGCCGGGCGGTCCCTTTCGAGGGGCCGCCCGGCGTCGTTGTGTCCCCTGTGTCCGGCGTTGATGCTCATGCCCACAGAGCTGGCCTGCCTTCAGATGGCCTGACTGCAGAGCTGGGCCTGCCTTAAGAAACAACGGCGCCGGGCGCCCCCTGAGTGGGGACGCCCGGCGCCGTTATTAATTCTCTTCAGCGTGACGGCTGGAACCGTCGGTGAAACGTCTTAGGCCGTGGCGGAAAGTTCCCGGACGATGCGCACCTTCCAGGCGGCGTCGTCGCTGGTGTCGAGGAGCGCGACAGTGCCGGAGGCCAGGTGCAGGGCAACCCGCTTCGCATGCAGCAGCTCAAGGTAGAGGTGCTCGTTGACGCGGGCAGGGCTGTCAATGACGAACTTCACGGCGTCGCGTACCTTGCGGTAGTTGTCGCTGCGCTCGCGGTGCAGGTGCAGCTCGAGCTCGTGACGCTGCTTGACGCGCGGCTCGTGCTTGTTCAGCCAGTTCACAGCAGCGTGAACGCCAATCACCAGGGCCAGTGACACTGCATAGATCCACCACCCGGTGGACATCAGGAACAGCGGCAGGTTGGCGACGGCCACCACTGCGATGAAAACACGCAAGGCGACGAGCCGGCGCAGGGTCAGCGCAACGGAAGCAAGCGCGGTGCGGAAACGGTGCTGGTCCTTGCGCGCAGCCGCCGGGTCCAGAGTAAACTCGTCGAGAACGAGGATCCCGTTCGCGTCGGGGGCCAGCATTTGGCCGTACTTCGGGACGAACAGCTGAGGCTCCTGTGACGCGTGTGAATTCGTCTCCGCGGGGGCGGAGGACAGGGGCGCGGGAGAGGTAAAAGTCATGTGTAGGCTTCCAGACGCTGTTGAGGTTTCGGATATCTTAGTGGATTAATCAACCTTCCGTATGCATGGGTCCACTATGTGAACACCCGGCCGTCCATTTTGGCCGCCGACTGTGCCGTCCGGCACTTCAATTGGCACACGGCGCCGGGGACGGCAGACTGAAGGGATGCAAACCTTCCTTCCCTATCCCGATTTCCGGCAAAGCGCGGCCGCGCTGGACACACCCCGGCTCGGCAAGCAGCGCGTAGAAGCGCTGCAGACACTCCGTGCGCTGGTCATCCCGGAATACGGGTGGCAGTCACACCCCGCCATCCGCATGTGGATGGGGCACGTTCCGGCGCTCACCATGTACGGCCTGGCCATGGTGGACGAATGGACCAAGCGCGGCTTCGACGACAACACCCGGGACAACATCCGTGAGTTCGCACCCCAAGCCGCGCACCCGGATTATGCCGCCAAGATTCTGCTCCCGCCGTGGCTCGGCGACCCCGACTTCCACCTGAGCCACCGCTCCAACCTGATCCGCAAGGACCCCCGTTTCTACGAACAGGTGTTCCCTGGCACCGAGCACGGGCTGGAGTACGTCTGGCCGGAGCCCAAGCACGAGTTCCTGCCGGAGGATCCCGAGGGTGACGTTCTCTGGATCCTTCGCGAGCACGTCGGCCACGGCGACCCAGAGAAACTGGACAAGGTTGGGCTTCCGGCCGTGGGGCGGGCTGCCCAGGGCTCCGCTGCTGCTTCGGGTGGCGGGGCTGGTTCGGCCGAGGCTGCTGGTTCCGACGCGGTTGGTGCCAACGGGGCCGGCACTGCCGAGGCCGGGGATTCCGCGGACGACTATCAGTTCGTCTACGCTCAGGAAACTTCCCGCCGCCCCTCCAAGGTTGCACGGAAGGCCCCGGCTAAGCCGCTGGTCAAGAAGCCGTCCCGGAAGCGGCAGCGCCAGGAGGCAGCCTTCTCAACGCTTCCAGGCAAGTCGCCGGTGGCTGTGCCTTTCGACGGCGGCAAGAGGTTCGCCGTCGGAATGGTTGTGGGCCGTCCCATCACGCTCGACGACGGGCGCTTCGGCCGCAACTTCCAGGTCACCGACATCATCGACCGGTCGGCGTTCGACTACCCGGCGCTGCTGCAGGATCCCCGCGTCTTCTTCCCCGTTCCGGCGCTCTGAGTCGGATGACTATCCTTCTCGCCGGCTGCGGCGACCTCGGCACCGAAGTGGGTCTGCGGTTCGCCGCTGCGGGGCACCGGGTGGTGGGCTGGCGCCGCTCGCCGGACAAGCTGCCGGCTGAAATCGAGGGCGCCGCTGCGAACCTAAGCACCGCCGAACTGCCGCGTGTCCCGGCGGACACTACCGCCGTCGTCATTGCTGTGGCGGCGGATGCGCCTACCGAAGAGGCATACCGAAGCGCGTACCTGGACGGCGCAGGGCATGTGCTCGATGCCCTCGAACGCGACCAAGTGAGGCCTGATCGGGTCCTTTTCGTCTCGTCCACAGCGGTTTACGGCGACGCCGGCGGGGGCTGGATCGACGAAAACACGACGCCGGAACCCGCTGGATTCTCCGGCCGCATCATGCGTGAGGCAGAGGATTTGTTGTTGCAGCGCCTCGACGGAACCGGGACTTCACCGATTGTGCTCAGGCTTGGCGGAATCTACGGTCCAGGCCGCACGCGCCTCATCGACCAGGTTCGAACCGGAACCGCCGTCATTCCAGACCAACCGCGCTACACCAACCGCATCCACCGCGACGACGCCGCCGGTGCCATTGTGCATCTGCTCAGCATTCCTGAGGTGCCATCGCGCGTGTATGTGGGCGTGGACAACGATCCAGCCGAGTTGGGCGACGTCCTGCGTTTCCTGGCGGCAGAGTTGGGGTTTGACGTTCCGCCGACGGGTTCCCTGGGCGACGCGCGGGGCGGCAACAAGCGGTGCAGCAACGCGCTGCTTCGGAAGACAGGATTTTCGTACAAGTACCCAACCTTTCGCGAGGGCTACCGAGACATTCTGGCCGGCGTTGGAGTGCGTCACCCCTGACCCGATGCAAGCCGCTGGAAGTGGTTCGGCGGAATTGGCCGTGTTCTAAAAGTTTTTCAAGAACTTTTCCCCTTTCGCCCGCAGTGACCCTCATCACCACTAAAAATGTCAGACCCCGCTGACAAAGTAGTCCCATGGAAGCCATTGGGGAGCAGCTAGCGGATCCCGCAGCCGGGACGGACGTCTCCGGCCTGAGTGCGGCTGCTTTGCTGCGCAGCCGCGGGCTTCGCAGCGTTCCTGGTGTCGGTTTCCGTTCTGACGCCGTTGTCCAGGACGCGGTTGTTAAGGACGGGTCGGACGGCGGTGCTGCCGCCGGCTTTGATGCCGGCAGTCGCGTCGGCGGCGGACTGGCGTCCGTTAGTAGCGCCGCCGCTTCCGGTTCTGCAGCGCTTGGCCCGGCAATGCCCGGCCCGGTGTCAGCAGGTCTGGCAACCCCTGATTTAGAGACGGTCCTGGCGTTGCTGGACTCCGCAACCACCGCGGCGCAGGAGGAACTGGCCACAGCAAACTTCGGCCAGGCGGCAGACTTTGCTGATCTCGCCGAGAAAGTCTCCCGCCGCATCGAGCACCTCCAGCTGCTGGCCGCCGCGGCCGTGGATCGGACGCGGACCGAGGCGATCAACGCCGCCGAAACGGCCAGCCGCGCGGCCGGCTGGACCACCGGCTGGACCACCGAACCCGAACCCGCCACAGCCACCGCCACCACCACCGGCCCCGGTACCGGCGCCGAGAGTGATTCCGGCCTCAGTGCCGCCGACGACGCCAAACCCTCCACAGCAGGTGTGCCGGGGGGTGCGGTGGCCTGGTCCCCGGCCGATGACGGGTCCCGGAACACCGCCGAGTTCCTCCGCACCCGGCTACGGATCAGCACCTCCGAAGCCCGCCGCCGCCTCGCCCTGGCCAACGCCACCCTGCCGCGCACCGGACTCGCCGGCCGGCCCATGCCACCGGCCCACGAAGAAACCGCCGCCGCCCTCACCGCCGGGATCATCTCCTCCCGCGCCGGAACCATCATCACCACCGCCCTGGACAAAGTCCGCCACATCCCCGACCCCGCCGCGATCGCCCAAATGGAACACAACCTCACCCACACCGCGATCGAAAACGACCACGACTTCCTCACCCGCATCGCCCACCGCTGGATCGATGCCCTGGACCAGGACGGCACCGAACCCAGCGAAGAAACCCTCCGCCACCGCCAAGGCGTCTTCCTCCACCACAAACGCGGCGGCCTGCACCACCTCGAAGTCCACGCCACCACCGACCAATTCGAAGTCCTCACCACCATCATGAACACCGCCACCAACCCCCGCGCCACCACACCCAACAGTGGAAATGGCAGCGCGGCCCCGGCCGACCTCGACGCGGCCTTCAACGCCTCCGCCCGGGAACCTGACCTGGACCGCCGCACCCTCCCCCAACAACGCCTCGACGGCCTCGTGGGCGGCTGCAAAGCAGCCCTCGCCGCCGGCACCCTGCCCATCACCGGCGGACTCCGCCCCCAAGTCATGGTCACCATCTCCTACCAGGACCTCCTCAATAGCATCCAAACCACCGCCAACCAAGGCCCCCGCTACAACAAAACCCGCACCACCAACAACCCCGCCACCCGACCAACAAACAACACCCGGCCAACCGGGCAAGACACCCGGCCAACCAGCGAACCCCGGCCCCTGACAGGCACCGGCGACACCTGGCCTCCCTCCGGAGCTGAGACCGTTCCGGGCACCGGCCCCGGCAACGCGTTCCCGGGCACCAACTGGCCCAACACCGCGCTGCCCGGCACACAAACCGGCAGCGGAACCTTCACCTACACCGGCCCCATCACCGCCTCCACCATCCGCAAAATCGCCTGCGACGCCGACATCATCCCCGTCCTCCTCGGCACCGAAGGACGCATCCTCGACATCGGCCGCACCACACGGGTCTTCCCGCCCCACATCCGCAAAGCCCTCTCCGCCCGCGACCAGGGCTGCGCCTTCCCCAACTGCACCATCCCCGCCTCCTGGTGCGAAGCCCACCACATCACCTACTGGTCACAAGGCGGGACAACCAGCACCGACAACGGCGCCCTCCTCTGCACCCACCACCACCACCTGATCCACAAAGAACAGTGGAAAATCCACGTCAAAAACGGCACCCCCTGGTTCATCCCCCCACCCCACATCGACCCCCGCCAACAACCCAGACAAAACCACCACCACAAAACATGAACCAGCAGCAGCGCGGCGCCGCTGGTGCGGTCGCGAAATCGGTCTTGTGTCACCGGCGTGCCGAGATACACGCATAGCCGAGATACACGCATAGCGGAACCGAACACGGGAATATGCACGGGGAGATGCCGCCACTTTCGTGCAGATCCAGAAGTGCGGTGCGGTGCCGGTACGGGGTCAATCACTTCCGACCCAAAACAGAAGCGCCCGGCCCCTCAATCGGGACCAGGCGCTTCCGGTGAAACGATCATTTGCAGCCGCTATGCGTCCTGCCAGCCCCTGCCCTCGGTGAAGGTAGCTACGAGCGTGCCCACGCCTGCCTGCAGCGAATTTGAGGGATCCTCGTACAGGGACGCCTCCGTCGCGCGGCTGTGGGTGATGAGCTGCTCGGCTTCGAGCTTCGCTTCGGGCACGGTGGCACCGATGATGCCGGTACGGGCGGGAAGCTCGGGAGTGTGCACTACGTCAGCATTGGTCTCCGAGAGCGGGATGGTGGTCCCGGCTCGAATCTCGTCGTGCGGAAACTCGAATTCGGCGTCGTCGGGGGCAGCGGGAATCGTGTACTCCAGGAAGTAGTTCATGCCCCCAAGCCTTGCAGATAACCGCCGCACCAGAAACCCCGCACCGCCGCCCGCCGCCACGGTTGTTCACCGCCCAATCAACGCGAACGTGAGAGGAAGACGATTCCGCTCCTACCGTCCCGCCGCGTATCCCTGCGCGCCACGCGGGTTCGCGGCTGCCTGCAGCACGCCGGTCCTCGGATCCCGTACGACAGCGGACAGCCGTCCCAGCGTCCAGCCACCCGCCCGTGTGATCCGGTGTCCCCGCCGTTCCAGTCCGGCGATAACGTCGCCGCCCAATCTATCCTCGACGACGGCGCCGCCAGGCTCCCAGGTGCGCGGCCAGAAAGACCCTGGCACTGACGTTGTATGGAACGCCGGTGCATCGATAGCCTGTTGCGGCGTGTACCCGCCAACGATGGTCCGCAACAGGTACAGCAGCTGCCACTGGTCCTGCTGGTCTCCTCCGGGCGAGCCGAGCGCGGAGACAGCAACGCCATCGCGCAGCACCAACGTCGGCGTCAGCGTGGTCCGGGGCCGCTTGCCCGGCGTCAGCGTGGATGGCGTACCGGGCTCAAGCCACGTCATCTGCAACCGCGTACCAAGGCAAAACCCGAGCTCAGGGATCGCCGGCGACGACTGCAGCCACCCGCCGGACGGCGTGGCCGAAACCATGTTTCCCCACCGGTCCACAACATCGATGTGGCAGGTATCGCCGCGGGTTTCCCCGTTGGACGCCACAGTGGGTTCACTGGGCATAAGTTCACCGAGCGAAAGTTCACCCATGGTCGGTTCGCCAATCGTCGGTTCGCCGACCCCGGCGGCAGCCGCGGAACCCGCGCGGCCGGGAGCGGCACGGTCTCCCGAAAGGGTTGACCCGCCGTCGTCATTCGACAGCGCAGGCGGGACATACTCCGTGCGAAGCGCGGGCATGTACGGTCCACGCCCGGGAACAGAGCCCGGACGGAACTCAAGCGACGCGTTTTCCGTAATCAGCTCCCGGCGCGACGCCGCATATTCGTCTGACAGGAGGTATTCGAACGGGACGTCCGCGTCGCCGTAGTATGCCTCACGGTCCGCAAGTGCGAGCTTCTGGGCCTCCAGGATGGTGTGTGCCCCGAGCTCGGTGGACGGGTCGAGGTGGTCGTCATCGAAGCCGGCCAGGATCGCGAGCGTCTGCAGCAGGGCCGGCCCCTGTCCCCACGGGCCGGTCTTGGCGATGGTGTGCCCGCGGAATTCAAGTGTCGCCGCTTCCTCGTACGACGCGCGGAATCCGGCCAGGTCGGCCATCGTCATGACCCCGCGGTGGTCGGTCCCGGACGAGTGGCGGTGTGGTGTGCGTACGCTTTCGGCCACGGCCCGGGCCACGAAGCCCTCGCTCCATTCCCTGCGGGCAGCGTCGATACGCTCCTCCCGCGTGTGCGCCGGCTCCGCGGCGAACGCCTCGCCGAGGCCGGCACCGGCTTGGACCAGTTTCTGGAAGGTGCGGGCAAGGGCCGGATTCCGGACCAGCTCACCCTCCTCCGGGACTCGCCCCTCCGGCATCCACAATTCCGCAGACGTGGGCCAGTGCTCGCGGAAAAGCCCCGCCACTGCCGAGATCGTGCTGCAGACGCGAGCCAGCACCGGGTGGCCGTCCCGCGCATACCGGATGGCGAAATCCAGGACTTCCGCCAGTTCCCAGGTTCCGTGGTCCCGCAGCAGCAACAGCCAGGCGTCGACGGCGCCAGGTACCGCAGCGGCGAGCGCACCTGATCCGGGCACGAGTTCGAGGCCCTCGGCGCGGAAGTGTTGGACGGTAGCCCCCGCGGGGGCAGGGCCCTGGCCCATCAGGACCACGGGTTTGCCAGGCTCCTCCGCCGTAGTGAAGACGCCCGTCATGTCGCCGCCCGGCCCGTTGAGGTGCGGTTCCACCACATGCAGCACGAACGCGGCGGCGGTGGCTGCGTCGAACGCGTTGCCGCCCCGCTCCAGCACGGCCTGCGCAGTGCCGGTGGCGAGCCAATGGGTCGTGGCGGACATGCCGAACGTGCCCTGCAGGGTAGGACGGGTGGTGAAAGTCTCCGGCCTCGTAAAACTCATAGGGGCTACTGTAGTCACCGGCCTCCGCCCGTTCCGGATGCTGTGCCGCGACACGCTCCCCCGTGCGGGAGCCTATTTGCCGAGGCCGGCCCTTCGCAGTGCTTCGGCCATGGCGGTATCTGCTGGGGCTGGCCGCTGGCCGGACTGCTTCGGCTGCCGCTTCCCGCCGCTGCGGTCCGCCGAGGCCTGGCTCGAATCACTGCCCTGGCGCGCCCCGGGTTTCCCGCCAGATTGGCCAGGAGTAGCCGTCCGGTTCCGGCCGCCTTCCCTATTGCCGCCTGCCGAACGTTCGGCGCGGTCGCCGCCGGAGCGTCCCCCAGCCGAGCGGTCGGCGCCGGAGCGTCCCCCAGCGGAGCGGTCGCCGGAAGAGGTCGGCTCGTCGTCTAGCCTCAGCGTGAGGGAGATACGTTTCCGCTCCGGGTCGGCCTCAAGCACCTTCACCCGAACCACCTGTCCGGACTTCACCACCTCGCGCGGATCGGCGACGAACCGGTTCGCGAGGGCGGACACGTGAACCAGCCCGTCTTGGTGAACCCCCACATCCACAAACGCGCCGAAGGCGGCCACGTTGGTGACCGTTCCTTCGAGGACCATGCCAGGTTTCAGGTCCGAGATCTTCTCGATGCCCTCGGAGAACGCTGCCGCCTTGAACGCCGGACGCGGATCGCGGCCCGGCTTCTCGAGTTCGGCGATGATGTCGCGCACGGTGGGGAGCCCGAAGGTTCCGTCGACAAAATCGGCAGGGTTCAGCCGTCCGGCGTCGGCCAGCGGAGCAAGACCGGCGGTTGCCCCGGAACCACCGCGGGAGGCGCCTGCGGCAGTCAGGATCTTCCGCGCCACAGAGTACGCTTCGGGGTGCACGCTGGAGGCGTCCAGCGGCTCCGCTCCCCCGGTGATCCGTAGGAACCCGGCACACTGTTCGAACGCCTTCGCTCCCAGCCGTGGCACCTTCTTCAGCTCGGTGCGCTTGGCGAACGGCCCGTGCTCGTTGCGGTACGCCACGATGTTCTCGCTCAGCAGCGGCCCGACGCCGGCCACCCGGCTCAGCAGCGCCGGCGACGCCGTGTTCACGTCCACGCCCACGGCGTTCACGCAGTCCTCCACCACGGCATCGAGACTGCGGTCCAGCTTCGCGGCCGTGACATCGTGCTGGTACTGCCCCACGCCGATCGACTTCGGATCGATCTTCACCAGCTCAGCCAGCGGATCCTGCAGCCTGCGCGCAATGGACACCGCGCCGCGCAGGGACACGTCCATGCCCGGCAGCTCGGCAGCGGCAAGGGCGGACGCGGAATACACGGACGCGCCGGCCTCGGACACCACCAGCTTCTGCGGTGCCACGGCACCGGCGCCGGAGCCGGCAGCTGCGGAGAGCTGCTTGATCAGTTCGGCCGCGAGCTTGTCCGTTTCGCGCGACGCCGTTCCGTTGCCAATGGCCACGAGTTCGACGGCGTGCTGCCGGGCCAGACGGGTCAGCGTCGCCAGGGCTTCGTCCCACTTGCGCGCCGGCGCGTGCGGGTAGACGGTGTCCGTGGCCACCACCTTGCCCGTCTTGTCGACCACGGCCACCTTAACGCCCGTCCGCAGGCCGGGGTCCAGGCCCAGGGTTGAGCGGTTTCCTGCCGGCGCGGCCAGCAGCACGTCGCGCAGGTTGGCGGCGAAAACGCGCACGGCCTCGTCTTCCGCGGCGGCGAACATGCGTCCCCGCAGGTCGGCGGTCAGCCGCGCCAGCACCCGGGAACGCCATGCCACCTGGGCGGTTTGGAGCAGCCAGGAATCGGCGGGGCGGCCGCGGTCGGCAACCCCGAGGAACCGGGCAACGGCGGATTCGTAACGGGTGCGCGCGGCGGCGAGGGCGTCGTCGTCGGCCGGGTCCGCTTCGGTGAGGTCCAGCTCGAGCACCCCGTCCTTCTCACCGCGCAGCAGCGCCAGCACGCGGTGCGACGGCATTCCCGACGGTGCCTGCGAAAACTCGAAGTAGTCCGCGAACTTTTGCCCCTCGGATTCCTTGCCCTTCTTCACCCGGGACACCATCCGGCCCTGCGTCCACAGTCGTTCCCGCAGGTTCTCGGCAAGGTCGGCGTCCTGGGCTACGCGCTCGACGAGGATGGCGCGGGCGCCGGCGAGCGCAGCAGCTGCGTCGTCGACGGCGTGCTCAGCGTTCAGGTACTTGGCCGCCTCGCGTACGGGATCAAGTTCGGGCCGCTTGAGCAGGGCATCCGCGAGCGGCTCCAGGCCGGCTTCGCGGGCAATCTGCGCCTTGGTGCGGCGCTTGGACTTGAAGGGCAGGTAGATGTCCTCAAGCCGCGACTTCGTATCGGCGGCCACGACATTGGCCTGCAGTTCCGGGGTCAGCTTCCCCTGTGCGGCAATCGCCTCCAGGACAGTCCGACGGCGGTCCTCCAGTTCGCGGAGGTAACGCAGGCGCTCGTCGAGCTCACGGAGCTGGCCGTCATCGAGCGTTCCGGTGGCTTCCTTGCGGTAGCGGGCGATGAAGGGAACCGTCGACCCGCCGTCGAGCAGTTCCACAGCCGCCTTCACCTGCCATGCCTTCACGCCGAGCTCGGCGGCGATCTGCCCCGCTATGCGGGCTGCCACATCGTCCGCGCCGTGGCCGCCAGCCGGCACGGGTGCGGGGATGTCCTTCGGCTTTGTCCCGGCGGCGGCAGGGCTGGGCGTGGGCGTGGCGGGGTGCTGCGGCTGTTGGGTCACCAGAACATTTTGCCCTACGCGCCCGGATCCGGGGCGATCAGGGGCTGGCGGACGGAGCAAACCGCACTACCCACAACCGCCCTTAAGTGATGTAGTGACTTTATGCAGCGGAGGTCATCGACTTAGGCGGCGCATCATGCAGGAATTGCTCATCATTCTTCAGGACGGCTTCAATGAGGATGAGGTCGCCATCACGGTCAACGGCAAGGAGGCCCGGTACGACCGCGATGTCACCACGCGGGAGCTGCTGGGCATGGCCGAGGAAGTCTCCGTTGAACTGCCGGCAAAAGGCGCAACGGTGGGGGTTGAAGTCACCAGTCGCAATCTCAGCGCGGAAATGAAGCTCCACGGCAGGCCACGGAGCCTCCTTGTGTCCATTGAGGACGGCGAGCTCGTGCTCAGCGAGGGGACGGGCCGGGAAGCGTTCCTTTAACGGGCCTGTTAGCGGCGGCTAGCGCCAGGCAGTGACAGTGCTTCGTCCAGCACTTTTCCGAAGTTCACGGCGTCGTGCGCGAAGCGGCCGAGGAACAGCCCCGACACCCCGTCCAGTGTGGGCAGCAGTCCTGGTTTCGCCGAGCCGCCGTAAATCACGGGCAGTCCCTGCAGGCCGTGAGCACCGAGCTGCTCCCGCAGAATACGGACGACGGCGGACACGTACGCTGCGCTGGCGGGGTCGGCTGCTCCGATGGCCCAGACCGGTTCGTAAGCGATGACCAGCCGCGCGGCGAGCCCCCAGTCGCCGCCAACCGCGGCGCCGATCTGGCCGTAGACGAAGCGGGCAGCGTCTTCCGCGCCCGCAGTGCCGTCGGCGTCGGCTGCTCCGGTGCTTCGGGAGGTCCCCGTGTCCCGGGACTCTTCCCCCACGCACAGCAGCGGGGTGACCCCGGCGTCGTCGGCCGCCTGGACCTTGAGCGCGATCATGGCGTCGTCCTCGCCGAAATGCCGCCGCCGTTCGGCGTGGCCTATCTCCACGAGTCCCACGCCCAGCTCGGCGAGCAGCGACGGCGAGAGCTCACCCGTCCACGGGCCGTCGGCCCAGCCGCAGTTCTGGGCGCCCAGGACCAGCGGCGACCCGGCAATGATCTCCCCCGCGGCCGGAAGCATCGGAAAGGATGGAATCACGAACGGAACCACCCGCCCGGCCGCAAGGGCCGGGCGGGCGTCCACCTGCTGTCGCAGTTCGTTCAGCCAGCGGAGGCTGTCCCCGTAGCCCAGGTACATCTTGGTGCTGACGCCGACCAAAATCGTGCCGGGATCTTTGATGGCCTGGCTGAGCTGGGTCACGGGGTTTCCTGCCTTTGCTGGAGTTACGGAGTGCTGGTGTTGCTGCGCTGCTGCGGTTTGTTGCTGACTACTTTTCCAGCACTACCTGCTCTTGTGCGGTGCCTGCCTTCCCGGGCGTGCCGGTTTCGAGCAGGTCGTCGGCCTTGTTCTTGAACTTCCGCGTACCGATCATCATGACCGCGGCGAGGAACGGCAGAACACCGAGTGCGTAGATGCCCATGGTGCCCGTGTCCGAGGCGGTGACCTGGTTGACGGTGGTCCGCAGGATCGGGGCCACAAAGCCGCCCAGGTTACCCAGCGAGTTGATGAGTCCAATGCCCGCCGCGGCGGCAGTTCCGGTGAGGAACGCCGTCGGATACGACCAGGCGATGGGGCCGATGGAGAGGAAGCTGCACACCGCGAGCGTGATGAACACGATGCCCAGCGCGGGCAGGTGGTTTGCACCGGCCCAGGCGGAGCCGAAGATGCACAGGCCGGTGGAGATGAACAGCCCGGTGCCCCAGACCCGGCGGCGGATCACGGTGTTGGCCGCCTTGCCGATGAAATAGCAGGCGAAGATGCCGAAGAACCACGGGATGGCAGCCATGAGTCCGACGGCGAGACCCACCTTCTGGCCGGTCAGCTGGGCTACCTGCTGGGGAAGGTAGAAGGTCACGCCGTACACGGCGATCTGGAGGCAGAAGTAGATGACCGTGAAGTACCAGACCTTGCCGTTCTTCATGGCCGCGAGCACGCCACGGGGGCCCGTTTCTTCCTTGACGGTGTCCTCGAGGGCCATGACGTCCTGCAGGGCCTTCTTCTCGTCCCTGTTGAGGAACTTGGCGTCCTGCGGGCTGTTGATGAGGAAGAAGTAGGCGGCAATACCGGCGAGCACGGCCAGCATGCCCTCGACGAAGAACATGACCTGCCAGCCCTGGACGCCGGGGACCTGGTCGCCGATGTTGATCAGCCAGCCGGACAGCGGCGCGCCCATCATCTGGGAGAACGGCTGTGCCAGGTAGAAGATGGCGAACATCTTCACGCGGACCTTGTTCGGGAACCAGGCGGCGAGGAACATGATGACGCCCGGGAAGAGCCCGGCCTCGGTCACACCCAGCAGGAACCGCAGGATGATGAATGAGGTTTCGCCCTGGACGAAGGCGAAGCAGGCCGAGACGATGCCCCAGGTGATGGCGATGCGGGCCAGCCATACCTTGGCGCCGAACCTGGTCAGGAGCAGGTTGCTGGGGATTTCGAACAGGGCGTAGCCGATGAAGAAGATGCCGGCGCCGAGAGCGTAGGCGCCGGCGGTGATGCCCTTGTCTACCTCGAGAGCCGCCTCGGCGAAGCCCACGTTGGTGCGGTCCAGGAAGGCCACAACATACAGGATGACGAGCATCGGCATGAGCCGGAAGGACGCCTTGGAAATGGCCGATTTGAGGACCGGCGAATCCAGCAGCTCCTTCGTGGTGGATGGGTTGGTGACAGTCATTCGAACTCCTCTTTGAGCAAAAGTGAGCAAATCAGGGCACAGCAGATGGGTCCGTCCAGGAGGAACGGGTCCGGTGAGTCAGGATGTTGGAACGAAAAAGCTCAGAGCGAAAAGGCAATGAGCAGCACGCCCGCCAGGCTGGCGAGGACGCCGATGGCCAGGTAGATCTTGCGTTCCCTGGTCCACGATCTCTGGACCTGCTGGGCTGTTGCGTGCTGGGCGTTCCGGGTGGTCTGGCGCATGACCGGTCCTTTCTAGTGCATGTAGAGGCCGCCATCCACATTCAGCGTCTGGCCGGAGATGTATCCGGCGTCCTCGCTGATAAGGAAAGCGATGGCTGCTGCGATGTCGCGGGTGGAACCAACCCTGTTGACCACGAGGTCCTTGACCAGTTCGTCCTTGCGTTCCTGGCTCAGGGTGCCGCCCATGATGTCGGTGTCGATGGGGCCGGGCGAGATGGCGTTGACCGTGATGTCGTACTCCCCCAGTTCACGGGCCGTGGCCCGGGTCAGGCCGATCACGCCGGCCTTGGCAACGGAGTAGGGGGTCTTGGAGAACGTCCCGCCGCCCCGCTGCGCGGAGACGGAGGAGATGTTCACGATGCGGCCGATCCCGTGTTTCGCCATGGATTCGGCCACGCGGCGGGTGGCGTAGTGGACGCCGTTAAGGTTGATGTTCAGCACGCGGTCCCACTCGGCGGCGTCGAGTTCCAGGTACGGGACGGGCGAGCTGACGCCGGCAACGTTGGCGAGGGCCACGATCTGGGGCAGCTCCGCCTCGATGGAGTCGATCGCCGCGCGGACCGATGTCTCGTCCGCCACGTTCGCGCCCACGCCGTGGGCCTTCACGCCGTACTGGCTGGCGATCTCCTTGGCCGTGGCCTGGCAGAGGGCGTCGTCGAGGTCGATGATGCCGATGTTCCAGCCCTGCGCCGCCAGGTAGTTCACCGTGGCCCGGCCGATGCCGCGCTCCGAGACTGCGCCGGTGACGATTGCCGTGCGCTCGGACGGAAAAGTGCTCATGGATGTGCTCCTAAGTCGTTTGCTGGAGCGGGTTTTTGCACGGCATTCTTGCCCGGTGTCTCCCCGCCCCAGCGCGGGTGAAATGGGCAGCACAACAGGAGGGCAGCTGCCCGGAGGCGGCGCCCTGCTGCTGTGGTGCTTGGTTGATCAGTGCTTGGTTGATCAGTGCTTGGTTGGTCAGTGCTTGGTGGTCAGTGCATGACCGATCAGTGCCTGGTTAGATGACGCGCCGGGTACTGGGCGCCGTTAATTGGTGCCCTAGTTGATCGGGGCCGGGCCGAGTTCCTCGATGAGCTTCTGCATCGCGACGTAGGCCTTGTTGCGGTAGGCGATCAGCTCGGGGGTGCGCTCGGCCGGGACATTCAGGAAGCCTGCACCGGTCTTGGTGCCGAGCTTGCCCGCCTCCACGAGGTCCGTGAGGATCTTCGGTGTGGCGAAGCGCTCCGGAAAGTCGGTCTGCAGCGACTTGTAGCAGAAGTTGTAGACGTCCAGGCCTGCCATGTCGGCGATCGCGAACGGACCGAAGAACGGCAACCGGAAGCCGAAGGTGGTGCGGACCAGGGTGTCCACGTCCTCCGCCGTCGCGATGCCCTGTTCCACCAGCTGCGCGGCCTCGTGGAAGAGCGCGTACTGCAGGCGATTCAGCACGAAGCCGGTGACGTCCTTGACCACCGCCGTCTGCTTGTTGGCGGAGTGGACCAGGTCGCGGACAGCGGCAACCGTCTCGGTGGACGTGCCCTCGTGCGGGATGATCTCGACGCCGGGGATGAACGGCGACGGGTTGGAGAAGTGCACGCCAAGGAAACGCTCCGGGTTGGCCACCGGCTGGGACAGCTCTGCGATGGAGATGGTGGAGGTGTTGGAGCCGATGATGGCGTCCGGCCGGGCGGCAGCGCTGATGCGGGCCAGCGTCTCGTGCTTGATGCCGATGACCTCGGGCACTGCCTCCTCGATGAAGTCGGCGTCGGCCACGGCTTCCTCGATGTCCTTCGCGGGCCAGAGGTTCTGCTTCAGAGTTTCGGTGGATCCTTCGGGGAACAGTCCGTCCGCCACGAACTGGTCGGATTCGGTGAGCAGGCGCTCGTAGTTCTTCTGCGCCACCTCGGCGGAGACGTCAGCGAGGGCAACGCGCGCACCGCCGAGGGCGAGGACCTGGGCGATGCCGCCGCCCATGTAGCCGGATCCGACGACGGCGAACTTGCGTGAGCTGGTGGGTGTTTCGGTCATGTTCAGTCGGCCTTCGTGTAGTCGGGTTCGTACGAGCAGATGGCATCCACCTTGGCGGCGGAGGACGAGTTTTCATCGAAGCGGTGCTCCAGCCATTCGCCCACGAGCTTCTTGGCCAGTTCCAGCCCGATGACGCGCTGGCCCATGGTGAGGACCTGCGCGTTGTTGCTGAGGACGGAGCGTTCCACGGAGTAGCTGTCGTGCGCCGTGACGGCGCGGATGCCGGGGACCTTGTTGGCGGCGATGGCCACGCCAAGGCCGGTGCCGCAGATCAGGAGTGCGCGGTCCGCTTCGCCTTCGGCCACCTTGCGGGCGGCTGCCACAGCCAGGTGCGGGTACGCGGTGGAGTCGTTCGCCGCGACGCCAATATCCTCGACGGAGGCAACGCGGGGGTCCGCCTCCAGCAGGGCCTTCAGTGCTTCCTTGTATTCAACGCCGGCCTCATCGTTGCCGATGACAATGCGCCAGCCTTCTGTGTTGCTCATTCCGTTGCTCCGTTTCCGGCCGTCGAGGCCATGTGGGACGCGGCCGGTGTGGAATCGGCCGCATCAGATGCGAGGTAGGCGGCCACTCGCTCGGCAATCAGTCCGAAAGAGACTGCACCGGGGTCCGGGTGGCCAAGGCTCTTTTCAGCCAGCGGGCGGGCGCGGCCCTTGAGGGGGCGCAGGTCCGCGGTCCGGCGGGCTGCTTCGTTCGCCGCGGCAGCGGCGGTGGTGAGGGCACCGGCCAGGGAGGCACCGTCGTCGAACGCTTCTCTGAACGCGTCCCGGAACGGCAGGAGGGCGTCAACCATGGTCTTGTCCCCCGGCTCCGCCTTGCCGAGTTCGGTGATGGCGTTGCTGAAGGCGGACACGGCTGCGTCCGCGTCCCCGGCGGCGTACGAATCGCGGTTGCCCAGCGCGAGGCCGGCGGCCATCACGGCCGTGCCCCACAGCGCACCGGATGTCCCCCCGGCGCGTTCGCTCCAGGCCTCGCCTGCGACGGTGAGCACGCGTTCAACCGAGGCACCCGCTGCTGCGTTCTGCTCGCCGGCCGCGGCAGCCGCATCAACGCCACGGCGCATGCCGATGCCGTGGTCGCCGTCGCCGGCAATCGCGTCCAGGTCGCCGAGTTCCGCTTCGTGTTCGACGACGACGTCCCGCACCTGGGCGAGGACGGCGGCTGCCAGCCGTCCCAGGTCAGCGGACGCCGCGGTTGCCTTTTCGGTCTCCTCGGCAGCCGTGGCTTCGGTGCCGGAGAGTTCGCGGCGGGCGCGCGGCGCGGTGTTGCCCTTGCGGAAGGCCGGGGTGTCGGCCGGCGCCGCCCAGAACTGCTCGAGTTCGTCGTCGAGCCACAGCAGGGTGAGCGAGAGCCCGGACATGTCCAGGCTGGTGACGAGTTCGCCGCACTCCGGTTCCACGATGGTCAGGTTGGCGGCGCTGAGGAGCTTTTCGACCTTGCCGAAGAGGAGGAAGAGTTCGTCGTACTTGACGGTTCCCAGGCCATTGACGATGGCGACCACGCGGTCGCCGGCGTCGTCCGGCTTGTCCTCGAGCAGCCGGGACACCAGCAGTTCCGCGAGTTCGGACGCGGTGGGCATCGGGTGCTCGGAGATGCCGGGTTCGCCGTGGATGCCCAGGCCCAGCGACATCTGGCCGGGCGGCACGGTGAAGAGCGGCTCGGAGGCGCCGGGAAGGGTGCAGCCGTCGAAGGCGACGCCCAGCGACCGGGTGCGGTGGTTCGTCTTGATGGCCAGGCGCTCCACCTCGTCGAGGTTGAGGCCAGCTTCGGCGGCGGCGCCGGCGATCTTGAAGACCGTCAGGTCGCCGGCGATGCCGCGGCGTTTCTCGATCTGGTCCAGCGGGGCGCTGGCGATGTCGTCCGTGACCAGAACAGTGCGCGTCTCGATGCCTTCGGCGTTGAGCCGAAGCTGTGCTTGGCCGAAGTGCAGGACGTCGCCGGCATAGTTGCCGTAGCTCAGCAGCACCCCGCCGCCCGCGTTGGCGGCCTTGGCCACGCGGTAGACCTGCCCTGCGGCAGGTGAGGCGAACATGTTGCCGCACGCTGAGGCTGCAGCCAGGCCGGGGCCCACGAGCCCGGCGAAGGCCGGGTAGTGTCCCGAGCCGCCGCCGATCACGAGCGCCACCTGGCCGGAGGCCATTTCCGTGGAGCGGACGACGCCGCCGTCGACGCGGGCAACGTAACCGCGGTTGGCGGCGACGAAGCCGTCCAGTGCCTCGTCTGCGAAATCAGCGGGATTGTCGAAGATCTGGGTCATGGTTCCTCATTGAATCCGGGTTGGTTGGTCGGTTCTGGTGCGCTGTTTTAGTGGGCGACGGCGGCGGGCTGCTGCCGCCCCTGCGCCACCTGGCTCTTGCCGAGGGCGTAGCCATCCTTCTTGGGCAGCACGTGGCGGCGCAGGTAGTCCTGGTTGCTGGCCGTCACGGAGAGTCCGTCGCCGCCGTAGTGTTCGGTGCAGATGATGCCCTGGTAGCCGACGGAAAGGGCAACCTTGAACGCCTCGCGGTAGTTGATAAGGCCGCTTTCCATGGGGGCGGGCATGGCAACGTACATGTCGCGCGCCACGTCCTCGTCACGGATGTAGTTCTTCATGTGCCAATAGTTGGAGTACGGCAGGGTCTTGGCAACAAGTTCCCGCCAGTCCTCGATGGGCCGGTGCAGGCGGATCAGGTTTCCGATGTCCGGGTTGAGGCCGACGTTGGACATGCCGATGTCCTGGACGAACTGCACGGACGAGTCCGCGGTACCGATGTAGGTGTCCTCGTACATCTCGAGCGAGAGCAGGACGCCCACCTCTGCGGCGTGCCGGCCAAGTTCCTGGAAACGGGCGACGGCGTTGTTCCAGGCTTCCTTGTCGCCAACCGGATCCTTGTGGCCTTCGACGGTCCAGAACCAGAGCTGCTTTTGCTGCTCCGGGGTGATGGCCTGGTGCAGGCCGAAGGAGGCAACTTCGCAGCCGAGTTCAGCGGCCGCGTCGATGGTGCGGTGGCTGTAGGCCAGGTTGTCCTCCCACTTGCCCTCCTCGATCACACTCTGGCGGATGGCGGAGATGACAGGGATGCCAATGCCCACGTTGTCGGCGGTCTGCTTGAACTCGGCGAGGCGCTGCTTGCTGAGATCGCCGGGACGGACCCAGCTGTCAGTGAGGTCGGCGTTGGCGAAGCCGGCTTCCTTGACCTCCGTGAAGACTTCCGCCCAGACAGAGGCGTCGGCGTCGTTGATGTGGGTGCCCTGGGCGTCGACGCCCGGAAACTGCAGCAGTGCCGCGGTGATGGGCCAGTTGTCGGCGGTATAAGCCATGGTATTCACTCCCTTGTGGAATCCTGTTTCCTATAGGATCTACTATCGACTAAGAGTTGTCAAGGTCACATTGCCCGCCTGCGCGGCGTTTCACAGCCATCGAAGATCCTATAGGGATGGCGTCCGCATGTGAAGAGCCTCACGCTCGAGGCATCAAGTCATTGCACCTTCCACGCTACGCCTCCCTGAACCAAGTAGCAGCAGAGGGCGTTCCCACGGCTGAGAACGCCTCTGCTACCGAGCTGGGACGCGCCGTCCCTCAGGGCGCGCGGTTGCCTACGTGCGGGTGCCGCTACTCCTCCGAAGCGTCCGCCATGGCGCGTTCGCGGACCTTCTGAATGTGGGCCGCCATGGCGGCTTCTGCCTTGTTGGGGTCGCCGCTAGACAATGCGTCCAGGACGGACTGGTGCTCGGCGATGGCATTCTCGGCGTCGGTGATTCCCACGCCCCCGAAAAGCCGGAAGCGCTGGACCTGCCCGCCGAGTGCGGCGTAGGCGCCGACGAGGAACTGGTTGTCCGTCTGCTGGGCAATCAGCTGGTGGAAACGCTCGTCCGCCTCGAGATAGTCCTTGTACTCGGCAAAGGACGGGCCGCGCGGCGCCGCCTTCAGGTCGGCGACTGTTTGCTCAAGTTCGGCGAGCCGGTGCGGGTTCAGGCGCGCGCAGGCAAGCCGGGCATTGACGGGCTCGATCGCAAGGCGGGCCTCCATGAGATCCGCAAAGTCCTCGCGGGTGAACACCGGCGCGACGCGGTAACCCTTGAGCGCCACCCTGCGGACCATGCCGGTGTGCTCCAGACGGGCCAGTGCTTCGCGGACGGGGGTCGGGGAAACGTCCAACTCGCGGGCAGTTCCGTCAATGCTGACCGCGGCCCCGGGTTCCAGCCTGCCGTCCATGAGCGAGGCCAGCAGCTCCTCGTACACGTGGTCGGCCAGGACCTGGCGGCTGACCGTCCGGCCTCCCTTGCGCCCGGTCTGATCCTCGGGCCGGCTGCCGGGGCGGGTGCCGTTGGACGCTTTTTGCATGATCAGATCCTATAGGGGCGCTTCAGGGAAGGCCGCACCTACGTCCTTCAGATGACTCGTTTGCTCCGTCTTACGGCTGCTAGAGAAAGAATGGTCAGGACTCTGGGCGGCCAAGAGATCAGGATTCGCTCAAGAAAAAACGCGCGGTTATGCCAAAGGAACCGCCCGGCGAACGGGCGGTTCCTTTGGCTGTTTTGAAAGGTGTGCTGAACCAGCGCGAGGGCTAGGCTGGCTGGTATACGGGGTAGTCGGTGTAACCCTTCGCGCCTTCGCCGTAGAACGTGGACTGGTCCGGTACGTTCAGCGGCAGGCCCTCGCGCCAGCGCCGGGCGAGGTCCGGGTTGGCGATGGCGGGCCGGCCCACCACGACGGCATCCGCGTGCCCGTCGGACACGAGCGACAGTGCTTCCTCGCGCGTGGTGATGAGGCCGAAGCCGGTGTTGACCAGAAACGTGCCGTTGAAGCGGGACCGCAGATCCTGCACCAGGTCACCGGTGGGGTCGGCGTGCAGGATGCTCAGGTAGGCCAGGTTGAGCGGAGCGATGGAGTTGACCAGCACTTCGTAAGTTGCCCGGACGTCGGCGGCGTCAGTCTCTTCGATGCCCTGGACGTTGTGCTCGGGTGAGATCCGGATGCCGACGCGGTTGGCACCCAGGGCCTCGACGACGGCGTTCACCGTCTCAATGACGAAGCGGGCGCGGTTTTCGGGCGAGCCGCCGTAGCTGTCGGTGCGGACGTTGGTGTTCGGCGCCAGGAACTCGTGGAGAAGGTAACCGTTGGCGGAGTGCAGCTCAACGCCGTCGAACCCTGCCTCAATGGCGTTGCGCGACGCCGTGACGATCTCCTCGCGGACCACAGGCAGCTCATCGGTGGAGAGCTCGTGCGGGACGGGGTGCTGCTGCTTGCCGTTGTAGGTCCGCGTTTCACCTTCGACGGCAATGGCGCTGGGGGCAACGACGCGGTGGCCGCCGTTGATGTCCTCATGCGAGACGCGGCCACCGTGCATGATCTGGGCAAAGATACGGCCGCCCTCGGCGTGGACCGCGTCGGTGACCTTCTTCCAGCCGGCGATCTGTTCGGGCGTTACCAGACCGGGCTGCCCCGGGTAGGAGCGGCCCGCCGGGGTGGGGTAGGTTCCCTCGCTGACGATCAGGCCGAGCGTCGCGCGCTGGCGGTAGTGCTCCACCACTAGCGGTCCGGGGACGCCCTCTTGGCCGGTGCGGACCCGGGTCAGCGGCGCCATGACGAGGCGGTTGGGAAGTTCAAGCTCGCCGAGTGTCAGCGGGGAAAACAGCATGCGGAGTTCCTTTCAGAATGCATCAGGTTCACCCGCAGTAACTGCCACGCGTGTGCAACTATTCCGGGTGTGGCGGAGTTCACCCATGCTGAGTTAGGAATGTCCGACGGCGGCACCCAAGGTGGGTGCCGCCGTCGGGCGTCTGCTTGCTGGCCCGCTCACCCTAGGGGTGAACGATGATTTTGACCGCGGTGTCGTTGTGGTTGATCAGGGTGTCGAATCCCTTGTCCACGAGGTCGTCCAATGCTATTCGTCCCGTGATGAACGGTTTCAGGTCCACCTTTCCTTCCTGGACCAGCTTGATGGCCGCGGCATGATCCCCCTTATAGGCGATGGTGCCGCGAAGATCGACCTCCTTGAGCACGACCTTCTGCATGTCGACCGTGGCCGGGCGGCCCCAGATGGAAACGTTGACCACAACACCCGCTGGCTTCACGACGTCCAGCATCGTGTCGAGCACCGCGTTGACACCGGCGCACTCGAAGGTGGCATCGGCTCCGCCGCCGCCGGTCAGTTCCAGCACGCGCGCCTTCACGTCCTGCACGCTGGGATCGATGACATGGTCGGCAACGCCGGATGAGACTGCCTTCTCCTTGCGGGCCGCGGACAGCTCAGTGACGATCGTCGTGATCTCAAGGCCCTTCAGGACGGCAGCAGTCAGTAAACCGATGGGGCCGGCCCCCCCGACGACGGCCACATCCCCGGCCGTCAGGCCGCTCCGGCCAACTGCATGGTAGGCGACGGCCAAGGGCTCGATAAGGGCAGCCTCGTCCAGAGGAATTGAGCCAATTGGATGGACCCACCGGGCATCGACGACGATCTTCTCACTGAGTCCTCCCCCGCCTCCTGCCAGCCCGATGAAGCCCATGCGCGTGCACAGGTTGTAATTGCCCGCCCGGCAGGGCTCACAGTCGTCGCAGACGAAGTATGGTTCGACCACGACGTTGTCCCCCACCGAGAGGCCGGCCACCCCAGCGCCCAGTTCCTTGACGGTCCCGGAGAACTCGTGGCCCATGGTCACCGGCGCCTCTTCGCCTGTGAGCGGGTGGCCATGGCCGGGCGACGGGATGAAGATCGGCCCCTCGAGGAATTCGTGGAGGTCGGTTCCGCAGATGCCGCACCAGGCTACTGCGATCTTGACCGCTCCGGGGCGCAGCTCCGGCTCCTGTACGTCCTCAATGCGCAGGTCACGCTGGCTGTAAAACCGTGCAGCTTTCATGGCGGGGCCCCTTTCAGCGGGTGTGGTGGGATGGCTGCAGCTCGTACACCGGAGTGGGAAGGCCTTCCATCCTGGCCTTGAGCTGCAGCGCCAAATACGTGGAGTAGTGCCTGCTCTGGTGAAGATTTCCGCCGTGAATCCAGAGGTTCTCCACGTTCGTGGGCTTCCACATGTTGCGCAGCTCCCCTTCCCATGGGCCGGGGTCCTTGGGCGTATCTGAGCCGAATCCCCAGCACTTGCCGACTGCGTCAGCCACCTCGGGCGAGACGAGATCGGCAAGCCAGCCGTTCATCGAGCCGTATCCGGTGGCATAGATGATGACGTCGGCTTCGAGCTCTGCGCCGTTATCGAGGACGACGGCGTTGCCCGTGATTTTGCCGACCTGGCCGTTGGCGAGCTTTACCCTGCCGTCGATGATCAGCTGCGAGGCGCCGACGTCGATGTAGTAGCCGGAACCGCGCCGCAGGTACTTCAGAAACAGCCCGGAACCGTCCACGCCGAAGTCAAGGTTGAAGCCGGCGGCCTCAAGCTGGGAGTAGAAGTCGGCGTCGCGCCGCGCCATCTCCCGGTAGACCGGGATCTGCGCCTCAGGGAGGATCCGGTACGGCAGCGAGGCGAAGAGCAGGTCGGCTTTTTCAGTCGTGACACCGTTGGCCAGGGCCTTTTCCGAGTAAAGGTCGCCGAGTGCAAGGTCCATGAGGGACTCACTGCGGGCGATGTGCGTGGACGAGCGCTGGACCATGGTGACGTCAGCGCCGTGTTCCCAGAGGTCGGCGCAGATGTCGTGGGCGGAGTTGTTCGACCCGATCACTACGGCTTTCTTGCCCGTCCAGTCTCCACCGCCCGGGTGCTTGGACGAGTGGTACTGCTCCCCCATGATCGTCTCGGCGCCGTCAAACTTGGGAATATTGGGGTAGCCGGACACGCCCAGCGCGAAGACGAGCTGCTTCGGGCGCAACGTGACCGGTTCGCCGTCGCGCATTACGCTGACTTCCCACTCACGGGTGTCCTCGTCCCAGCGTGCATTGGTGCATTCGGTGCTGGACCAGTAGTTGAGCTCCATGATCCGCGTGTAGTGCTCCAGCCAGTCGCCGATCTTGTCCTTGGCGGCGAAGACGGGCCAGTCATCCGGAAACTTCATGTAGGGCAGGTGGTCGTACCAGACGGGATCGTGCAGGTGCAGCGACTTGTAGCGGTTCCGCCAGGAGTCACCGGGACGAGCGTTTTTCTCGATGATGATCGTGGGGACGCCAAGCCGGCGGAGCCGTGCGCCGAGTCCGATGCCGCCCTGGCCGCCGCCGATGATCACCGTGTAGGGCTGTTCCTCGTAGCCAAGCTTGGCGGCCTGCTCCTCCTTGAGATCGAGCCAGGACTTTCGGCCCTTCTCGATGCGGTGGGCCACGCCCTGCTCGCGGTTGGGCCCCTTCTTCTCCTCGAACCCCTTGAGCTCCTGCATGGTGGTGAGCAGGGTCCAGCACTTGCCGTCGCGAAGGCGCAGGTGGGCGTAACCGCGGGCCCGCACAGTTTCGAATGTCACCCAGGCCTCGGTGCTCAAAGCATCGCCGGTGGCGTCCTCGGCGAGCGCCCAGTTATGCGGCCCGACGTCGTTGAGGGTCGCATCGAGCATTCGCCTGATGCTGTCCTTGCCTTCCATCGTCTTGAGGTTCCAGGTGAAGGACACGAAGTCGCGCCAGTAGGACTCTTCGTCGAACAATTCGAGCACGGCTTCGGTATCCTTCGTGCGCAGTGCTTCGTCGAACTGCTCCAGCCAGCCGGCGACGATGCCGTTTGGTGTCTCGGGCATGATTCCTCTTTCCTTTGATGACCCGGCCATGTGTTGGCCCGGCGCCACGGTGCCGATGATAGGAGCGCCACCCCAATCCGCCTCCGTGACCCGCATCACAAGTAAATGCCAGGGAGGGTTACAATCGGGTTGCATGTTTTCGTCCGCTGATGGGCGGTCCTAGGCACGATTCAATGGCGAGTTGGGAGGAGGCGTATGCCGAAGTCCTACGCTGCCGCCAAGACACGGGATCTCCGATTCACGTCTCCGCTCGAATACGCCAAGGCGCTGCGGCGTGCCCACGAGGCCACCATTTCCGGGCGTTCCGATCCGCACATCGCGCCGTCGCTGGTGAGCTCCTGGCAGCGGTCCCTGGCGCTGGGCATTGATCCCGACCGGCACCGCCCCGTCCACCGCCACGAGGTCAGCGAAGCCCGCCGGCTCGGCGCCGACCACCGCCTGGCAGCTGTTATGCCGGCACTGTCCCAGTTGATTGCCGACGAGACGACCGATGGGCAGCATCTGCTCATCGTCACGGACCATCTTGGCGAGGTTCTTTGGCGGATCGGCAGCAGGCATGCGCTGCGGCAGGCGGATTCCTTGGAGTTCGTGGAGGGCGCCGACTGGTCCGAGGCCGGTGTGGGAACCAACGCCATCAGCGAGGCCCTCATCACGGGCACCCCGGCCCAGCTGTTCTCCGCGGAGCACCTCGTCCGCACGCACCATGACTGGGCCTGCACCGCGGCCCCGATCCGAGATCCGTTCACGGGCGACGTATTGGGCGTCCTGGATGTCTCCGGCCCGATCGAATCCGTGACGCCAGACAGCCTGCGGATGGTGCGCTGCGGGGTCCGGCTGGCCGAGGAACTGCTGAAGTCAACAGGCGCGCCAACGATCGGCACGGCGCCCGGGCGGTCGCCTGCCAAGCCGGTGGCTAAAGCCCGAAGCGAGGCTCGCACACTGACCCTCCGGATATTGGGTGACAGGCCCACAGCAGAGGTCGACGGCGGGGCGCCGCTTGCGCTAACGCTGCGCCGTGCCGAAATCCTGGCGATGCTTGCATCGCGGTCCATTGGCTGGAGTGCCGAGGAACTGGCCTACGAGCTCTACGGCGAGGACGGCGCCGCGGCATCGGTCCGGACTGAGATGCACCGTATTCGCGGGCTTCTTGGGAACATTGTGGAGCCCAATCCGTATCGGTTCACCGCTGGGGTCCAGGTGGAGACCGACGCGTCGGTGGTGGCTGCCCATCTGCGGGCGGGGCGCGTGACCGAAGCACTGGCCGGGTATCCGGCGAAGCTTCTGACCCGTTCAGCCAACTTCGCTATCGAACTCATGCGCGATGAACTGAATGAGGCAGTGGCAGCCTCTGTGCGCGCCAGCGGTGAGGCTGCCCTGATCCTGGAATGGTGCTCGACAGACATGGGCGGTACCGACTCCGCAGCCGCTGCCGTGGTTGAACGAACACTTGGGGCGGCTGATCCTCGGCTTCAATTGCTGCGGGCCAGGATGGCACGGATGGATCGAGAGTTGCGGGCATAGGTAGGGCCGGCGCTGTTCAGCGTTTCCCCGGAGCAGCGCTTGGGCAGCCTTCACCGCCTGGATTGGTGTTGCAATCGTCGGCATAGTTGCGGGTGACCGAGCGCCAGACACTCACCGTTTGGGGCGGCGAACTGAACTGTCCTTGGTTCGGTATGGGAAGGTTCGGGCCGCCGTTTACGGAGTACGTCCCCCGGAAGTAGGTGGTGAGGACGACGCTGAAGTCGCCGGTCGCGGCGTAGGCGTGACTGGTCCGGGTCTTCTCACCCCACCTGTCCTGCGGAAGGGGTCCGCCCATGGTGGTCGTGGGGCCGAGTGAGGTTCCGTCGCCATAGTCCCAACGGTATTGGACAGGTTTGGCGATGATGTGAATTTTTTGGGCCAGGATGGTGATGTCGAATGGCTGCTCTGTGGCCTTGGCGTAGAAGTTGGTCTCGGCGCCACGGAGTGTGTGCGGGCTGGGTTGCGCAGTCAACGTTCCCGGAGCGACGGGAAGCCTGTCGAATTCCCTCTGGATGAGAGCGGCGATTCGCGGAAGCAGGTCTTCGGGATTCCTGTCGTAGAGGCACGTCGGTCCGCCGCCATTGCCTTGCCAGTCGGTCCAAGTCGGGTTCGCAATGGATCTCGGAGCGACTTTCCAGATCACAGGAACGCCGGGCTTCCCATCGGCCCTGGGCGGACATACGCGTTGCTTCGCCAAGCAATCGATGGCCAAGTTGCCATCGTCTACTTGGCACTGTGGAAAGGCGTTGTATTGGTTGGGGTCGTTGCTGACGTAGCCGGGAGGGGCTGGAACAATTTCGCCGGTATCCTCGTCGCGGACCCAGTTGCTTGCGTTGACGTCAATCCCGGTATCTTCGAACCCGACAATCGGAGTTCCATGCGCGTAGGCTGCGGGACCGATTTGGGTCAGAGCTACGAACAACAGGGACGCGGCCAACCAGTTCCGCCTCACGAGCTTCATGGTCAGCGAATTAGACCGAGGTCAATCACGGTCCAACCCGACGAACCGTACTTAACCACGGCCAGCGATCCGGTATTGGTCTGTTTGGTCACGTCAGGGAATGGCACCCCATCCGGCTTGTAGATGGTGATCTCCTGCTGAATGACTTGAACTGTCGCTTTCTGCGACGTTGCGCCTTCTTTGAATAGCCCTTTCACTGACGGAGTTTGTATTTTCCCTCCGACAATCCATTGTTTACCTTGCCAGGCATTATTGATGTTATCCCTAAGGCCATTGCAAAAGCGGCAGTTAGGACCGCTTCCTGCTTCTAACAACTCAGTATTGCCAGTCTCGTAGGCGTACGAGAGGGCTTGAAACCAGTACTTCGTAAACGCCTCCAGCCCCTCCTTCGTGTTCTTATCAGCCAAGGCTGGTTTGACCGGCACAGGGACGTTCCGTGCCCTCCCCTTGGCGTCGGCTGGCTTGTAGGCGGGCTTCGGTTTGGGCGTGGCGGTGGCGCTTGGCGTGGCAGAAGCCGACCCCGAAGCGGACTGGGCCGGCGACGCGACGGCCGAAGCAGTTGGACCGGCCTGGGGGTCGCCTCCACCGCTGCAGCCGGTGATCGCCAGGACGGACACAGCGACGGCGGAAATCAAAGGCAAACGGAGGCGTTCAGAAATGCAGGTACGAGAAGTCATGCGCTAATCCCCCCGGATAGGTTTCAAGACATCTGTGTCCGAACTATGGTTAAAGGGTAACTGAGATCACACCCTTCGGCTCAAAGTTATCCACAGCCCCTTCGCCGCCTAGCCGAACCACCAAGTCGCCACGGCACAACTCAAAACGGGCCCGGTGAGAATCTCACCGGGCCCGTTTCAGTCCCAATCACAGCACCGGCGGCACGGCGCCGCCCGGGCTTCACATTGCGCTACCCCGGGGCTGTGCTGGCAGGACCAACTCCCCTGTCTTGTCCGTCGACAAGGCGAGCGACGAAACGTACTGGGGTTCGCCGTCGGGCCCGTCCTGGGCGGAACGCACCATGTCCGGGCGTTCGAACTCGATCCCGGTCACATGGCAGAGCAGTTTTGCGTCGCTCGGGTTGCCGTCGGCGTCGTACATCGGCAGGTCAATGCCGTCATCGGTGCGGCGCAGGTAGTACCTGCCCCTGGTCAGGACGGCCAGGGCCGGCGGAAGGACGAGCGCCAGGCCCACTGCGAAAATCGGCGAGTACGGCTGGATCCCTGAACCAAAGGCCCCGAAGAACACCCCGATTGAAACCCCGGCAGAAACCAGCAGGGACACAAATCCAACCGGGTTCAGGGCGTAGAGCATGCCGCGCCGGAATTCGGGCGCCTTGGGTGAGACCTTCAGCAGGTACTTGTTGATGGCGATGTCCGAGGCAACGGTGACCACCCAGGCCATGGCGCAGTTGGCATAGAAGCCCAGAATCGTGTTGAGGAAGTCGAACATGTTGGCTTCCATCAGGACCAAAGCGATCAGCAGGTTCACCGCAACGAACACCATCCGCCCGGGGTAGGTCTTGGTCACGCGGGTGAAGCTGTTGGTCCACGCCAGCGAGCCCGAGTAGGCGTTGGTGACATTGATCTTGATCTGCGAAATGACCACCAGCACCACGGCCAGGCTCATGGCCAGCCACTCCGGCATCATCTCCTCGTAGACGCCGAGGAACTGGTGCACCGGTTCATTCGCCGTCGCCGAGGCGGCCGGATCCAGCTTGGCCAGCAGGTAGACGGCGATGAACATGCCCACGATCTGTTTGACCGCACCGAACAGCACCCAGCCTGGCCCGGCAAGGATCACGGCACGCCACCACGCGCCCTTGTTCTCGGCGGTCCTGGGCGGCATGAACCGCAGGTAGTCGATCTGCTCCGCGATCTGCGCCATCAGAGAAAGGCAGACGCCGGCGGCAAGCATGACCGAGGCCAGGTTGGTTCCGGCAACACCGGAATTGCCCGTGTAGGCGAAGAAGTCATCAATGCTGCCGGGGTGGGACACCAGCAGGTAGCCGACCGGAACCACCATGAGGAGCAGCCACAGCGGAGTGGTCCACACCTGCAGTTTGGCCAGCGTATTCATCCCGTAAATGACGAGCGGAATGATGATGACCGTGGAGGCGGCGTATCCCAGCCATTGCGGGATTCCCAGCCCCAGTTCGAGACCCTGCGCCATAATCGATCCCTCCAGCGCAAAGAAGATAAACGTGAAGGTCGCAAAGATCACGTTGGTCACCACGGAACCGTAATAGCCGAAACCGGAGCCGCGCGTAATCAGATCCAGATCGATGTTGTAGCGGGCCGCATAATAGGCGAGCGGAAAACCCGTGGCGAAGATAATCACGGCGGCCACGACAATCCCGAGGATCGCATTCATCGTGCCATAGGCAATCCCGATATTTGCCCCGATCGAGAAATCAGCCAGGTACGCAATTCCTCCCAGCGCACTCGTCGCCACCACGCCCGCGCTCCACTTGCGATAGGAACGCGGCGCGAACCTGAGGGTGTAATCCTCCAGGCTTTCCTTCGTGGCACTCAACGCGTCCGCGTTAGCGGCCGCCGGGTTGCCGGCAGCCCTTGGCCGCTTGGCCTCCAGCCCGACGGCGGGGCGTCCGACGGCGTCACCGCTACCCGGGCTATCCAACAGTTCGCTGCCCCTCAGGTCATTAGTCATGAAGCTCCGCTTTCGTCATCGGTTTGTCTTGGCCGACGCTAGTCACGCCGTGCGACAGGGCGGTTCCAGCGGTATTACAGCGATGTAAAGTGTCCTACGCGTCCGTAAAATCGCCACTCAGCCCCGTGGCACAGCGCGGCGCTTGCTGCGAAAATCTGTTCATACCCCTATCGTTTTTCTACAGCCCGTAGAAGAATGGAGCTCATGATGTTCAACCACACCGACGGCGATCCCATCCTGATCCTCGATGAAGAGCAGTGCTGGCAGCTTCTGGAGGGCACCACGCACGGCCGCTTGGTGGTCACCGTGGCGGGTGAACCGGATATCTTCCCCGTCAACTATGTGACCAGCCGGCGGAAGCTGTACTTCCGCACAGCCCCGGGCAACAAGCTCGCCCAGGTGACCATCAACGACAGGGTCCTGTTTGAGACGGACGGCATCCTGTCGGACCAGGCGTGGTCGGTGGTGCTCCGCGGCACGGCCCGTGTCCTGAGCAAGTCCGCCGAGATTGCCGAGGTCGAAGAGCTGGGGCTCGCGTCCTGGGTGCCCACGTTGAAGGACTTCTACGTGGAGATCGACCCCGGCTCCGTGAGCGGCCGGCACTTCCAGTTTGGCGAGCAGCCGGAGCGCGATTTCTAGCCGAGCTGCCGGCCTAGACTGGAATTATGGCGGACCGGCTGACACCTGAGCAGCGCAGCTGGAACATGTCCCGGATCCGGGGCAAAAACACCAAACCCGAACTGCTGGTCCGCAGCCTCCTGCACGCCAAGGGCTACCGGTACCGTCTGCACGGCGCCTCGCGCGGCATCAAGCTGCCCGGCAACCCGGATCTCGTCTTCGCCGGCCGGCGCAAAGTCATCTTCATCAACGGCTGCTTCTGGCATTTCCACGACTGCAAGGTGGGCCAGCACTCCCCCAAGGCCAACGCCGAATTCTGGGAAACGAAACGGACCCGCACCCGGGACCGCGACGCCAGCCAGCGCCGTCAGCTCGAAAACGACGGCTGGGAGGTGCTCACCGTCTGGGAGTGCGAACTCAGGGACCTGTCCACCGTCGAGAAACAGCTGGAGCTGTTCCTCGCGGCCAGCTGAGCGAACTACGCGGGGCCCAGCTTAGTTCTCAGCCGGTGCCAGCCGGTAGCCCACGCCGCGGACAGTCTGCAGCCAGCGCGGATTCTGCGCGGAATCGCCGAGTTTCTTGCGCAGATTGCCCATGTGCACCTCAACAGACCGTTCGTCCGCCTCGCTGATGTAGCTTCCGACGTCGTACGGTTCGTCTCGCAGTCGGCGCACCAGATCCGCTTTGGTACGGACCATGCGGCCCGCCTCGAGTAGGGCGTGCAGCAGGTCGAACTCCGTACGGGTCAGGCTCAGCTCCTGGCCGTCAACGGCCACGGTCCGGGATTCGTAGCTCAAGTCGAGCCCGTTGTGGGTGTACTTCCGCCCCTCGTTCGCGGCAGCGGCCGGTGACCCGGCCTCTTCGGCGGGATCCGGCGTCGAACGCGGACGCCGCATCATGGCCGCAACGCGGGCACGCAACTCACGCGGACGGAAAGGTTTGGTCAGGTAATCATCGGCGCCTGATTCAAGTCCGATCAGGGTGTCCAGCTCCTCCGCACGGGCAGTAAGCATGACGATATAGGCGTCGGAGAACTGGCGGATCTGCCGGGCCACTTCGAAGCCGTCGATGTCCGGCAGCCCGAGGTCAAGCGTGATGACCGCCGGGTCCAGTTCTTTGGCGGCGAGAACGCCCTCGGCTCCGCTGCTTGCGGCGCGCACCTCAAAACCGGCCTGCGTCAGAACAACGCGCACCAGTTCGCGAATATCGTGGTCATCCTCAATGACCAGCCCCACGCGTGTATCACCCATCGCAGCCCCCTCAGCCCGCTACATCCCGTCTGCAGTATAGCTCCCGGCGGATATCCTGCTCCTATGCGTTTCTCACGCCCCGTTCAGACGGTCCATCGCCCATGAGCAGTATCGCCTGGAAAGATTCCTCCGGCCGGCTCCTCCTCTTCCGGCGGCCCTTCCACGAGTATTCGCTGCGGGGCAGAGTAATGCTGAGCCAATTGCCGCTTTCCGTGACGGCAGGGATTGCTGCTTTCCTTATTCTGGCGTTCTTTCCTGACACGCTCCGCCATCCCCTTTTCATCAGTTTTCTGCTGTCACAGGCAGTAATCCTGATTCTTTGCTATGCCGTGCCATGGCACCGGCTGCCCTATCCATCTTTCCTGGCAATACCGCTTCTGGACCTGGTATCGATCTGCCTGGGCAGGGAAGGCGGCCAGGACAGCCTGACAGGTATCAGCCTTATGGCCGTTTTTCCGGTCATATGGCTGTGCGCCTCCGGGTTGTACCCCAAAACCGCGGTGGCGGTCTCCTTCCTCGGCCCTCTGGGAATCATCTGGGTGCCGCTGTTTCTCCGCGGCGCTGTCTCCGGCCAGGATTTGGCCCGCTCCTTCCTGCTGCCGGTGATGATGCTGGGCGTCGGCGTGACCGTGTCCGTCATGACGCTCAGCATGGTGCGGCAGCAGCGGGACTTGGAGGAACAGCAGCGGGACCTCGAAGAAAAGGACTCCCAGCTCCGCGGCGTGCTGACCGGAAGCAAACGCCAGGAGCGCCTGCTGAACACGGTACTGGACACGGTGCACCTGGGCGTCCTCGCCGTCGACGCGCAGGGCAATGACATCCTGATGAACCGCAAGCAGCGCAAGCATCACCAGCTGGCTTCGCCGCCCACCATCGAGGACCCCAACGAGTCCCAATTGCTGGTGTTCGCTGCCGACCGGACCACCCTGGTCCCCACCGACCAGCGGCCAGTCCGGCGTGCAATCCTGGGCGAGGAATTCACCGACTACCTGGTGTGGCTGGGAGCGGGCGACGAACAACGCGCGATATCCACCAGCGCGAGGCCCATGAAGGACCAGGACGGGAATTTCGCCGGATCCGTCATAGTGTTCAGCGACGTCACCGAGCTGGTGAACGCCCTGGCCGCCAAGGACGATTTCGTCTCCAACGTCTCCCACGAATTCCGCACTCCGCTCACGTCGATTCTTGGCTACGTCGAGCTTCTGTTGGATGACGACGACGACCTCACCGACTCCCAGCGCGGCCCGCTGGAAATCATCCGGCGGAACTCGGAACGGCTGCTCACGCTGGTCTCGGACCTGCTGTCCACCCGCAACGGCCAGCTGCTCGTCACCCCCGAGGCTGTCAATGTGGCAGAGCTCGTACGCAGCAGTGTCACCGCTGCACTGCCGCGCGCCGCCGAATCGGGCATCCGGCTGCGGGCCGACGCACCGGAGAGGCTGGAAGCCCGCATCGATGCCGCGCGCATCTCCCAGGTGCTGGACAACCTCGTCTCGAATGCCATCAAATACTCCCCAGACGGCGGTGACGTGCTGGTGTCGCTGCGGTCCGAAGACGGGCACATGGTGTGCAGCGTGAGCGATACGGGAATGGGGATGAGCCAGCAGGACCAGGAGGAGGTCTTCGCGAAGTTCTTCCGGTCCGCAGCCGTGCGCAATTCAACGATTCCCGGCGTCGGGCTGGGGCTGTCCATCAGCAAGGCGATTGTGGAAGCCCATGGGGGCCGCGTCTCACTGGCCAGCGAAGTGGGGAAAGGCACGACGTTCACCTTTGCCGTGCCGGTGCAGAACTGACTTGTTGCCCGGCTTCACCCGGTCGACGGCCGAGCTTTGGTGGCGACCTCCCGGCTTTGCCGGCGGCGAGCGCCCTTGACGCTTACGCCCGGTGGCTCTCGATCAGCCAGACGGCCAGCTGGCGGGCACGCTGGGCGGCGTCTAGGTCGCCTTCCGCCGCGGAGATGATGGAGCCCTTCATGAGGATGTGCCAGGAACGGGAGAAATCCTCGGTCCGCTGCAGCCCTGCCTCGTCCGCGAGCTGCTTCACGTGTCTGCGGATCCTGGCCAGGTAATCGATGCTGGCCCGCCCCAGCGGGTGCGTGGCACCCATCTCCAGCAGCACGTTGATGAACGAGCAGGCTTCAAAGTCGCTGCGGTGGAACCAGTCGGTGAAGACGTCAAAGATGGCAAGCAGCTGTTGCTCCGGAGTGTCCGCCCTGCGCCTGGCCTCCCCCACGATGGCGTTGACTGTCCACACTTGGTCGCGCTTCTCCAGGAACGCCAACACAAGCTCGTCCTTGGAAGCGAAGTGGCGGTAGAACGTGGCCTTCGCGACGCCGGAGCTGCTGATGAGTTCATTGATGCCCACGTCCCGGACGCCACGCCTGGCGAATAGGTCATAGGCCGCGTCAACGATTCGTTGGCGCATTCTGGAAGCACCGGACGCCGCAATCTCCTCGCCACTCAACGGGTTTCCCGAATGAGCGGGATTTCCCTGTGTGGCGGCCGGCTGCGGTCCAGTCTGAAGCCCTCCGAAAGGCACTCTCCCGGCGCTCCACGGCTTAGAGCTGGGTACCTCTGCCATTACGAACAGTCTATCCCAAATAGCAAGACAGACCTGTCTGTCTTGCTGACATTGTTCTCAGCGTCATCTAGTCAGTTCCTGAGGTCAGTAACCCGCACTGTGCCGGCGCCAGGAGCCAGCTTCGGCATTGCCGAAGGATCCGCAGGACTAACGCCCAAGGCTTGCCTGGCGCACCACTTCTCCCCAGGACTGCTCCGCAAGGTCGGCCACCGCTGCCAGGATCTCCGACGGCGGCCTGGAAAGATCCAGCGGAAACTCCACGATGTCGATGTCGGTGTTGAGGATCCGCCGCAGCTTCACCTCGCCCGCCCCCGCGTAGACCAGCCAGGCCGTGGGCACCCGCAAGGCCGTGCAGTAGGCCAGCATCTGGAAGTGGTCCCCCGACAGTGACGCACCCTGGTCGCTTCCGGCCCGGTACTTGGCGTCATACACCACCACCGGCCGGCCGCCCAGCAGATGGACAGCATCGGGCCGCACGGTCAGCCGGTCCGAATCCCGGACGGCCTCATTCAGCATTGCGTTGTACTGCAGCCTCATCTCCCCGGGAAACGCGGCCATGGCCCGGCGCAGCGCCGCGCCGACGAAGTCCTCGAAGACCTTGCCCATGTCCACGACGAAGGACGCCGTCTGCTGCTTGCCCTCCCCCGCCTCCGCGGAGGCATTGCGCAGGATCACCTCGGAGAGCTTCAGCGCCGCGTGGTACCGGAGGTTAATCCGGCTGGCCCGCCACTGCGGAAGTGGAACGCCCGGCCGGAGCCGTGTGACGCCGTCGAGCTTTCCCTTCAGCTGCCGCAGGCGGCCGAGGACATCCGGACGCACGCCAGGGACCCGGGACATGCGGTCCAGGGCGGCACGCAGGATCCGGTTTTCCGGGATGTCCTCGGTGAACTCGTCGTAGGACACCTCAAGCGGCACCAGCATCCCCGGCCGGCGCGATATCTGGTCGGAGATGCGGATGCGGCCCTTGACGGTCCGCAGCGAGTCGTCGACGGTGACGTAACCCTGCAGGACGCCGCGCTGCAGGGCGCGTTCGGCGAGCTGCACCAGGGACGCCGCCAGCGCGCTCCACAGCTCGGCTTCCTCGTCGGCCGCCACGGTGTCGTCGCGGAAGCCCTGGTCCCCGGCGTAGCTCAGCAGGAAAAGCAGACGGCTCAGCCCGAGCCGATCCTTGGGCCGCACATCGAGCTGCACCAGCGGGGTACGCACGGACCCCACCATGCCGACGGGTTCGATCCTGAAGAGCCCCATGCCCATGGGCGTTGCCTTGGCCAGGCCGCTGGAGTTCAGGAAGGCGGCGCTGTCCGGGTCGAGCTTCTCCACAGTGCCCCGGGAAAGCTCGTCCAGGACGATGTGCCGCAGCGCTTGGGCGGAACCGCGGCTCCCGCCCGTTCCGGGAGCGGAACCGGCCGGTCGCGCGGAGCCCGCCGCGGAACCGGTCACGGAGCCCACAGCCTTAGCGGACACATTGAAGCCGGCGGACACACCGAAGCCGGCGGGGCTAGCGAGCCGCAAGGCGTCCCAGCAGCTGGTCCAGTCCGAAGCGCTCTTCCAGCTGGGCCCGGTTCAGCTGACCGTGGTAGTGCTCCTCCAGCAGCGGCATGAGCTCGTACTTCCAGATCCGGCGGAGGCCTGCGGGGGTCTGGGCAGCCTTCTTCATGAAGTAGGACGGCCCGATCATGAGGTCGCGGTCCCATTCGTCGATGGCCTGGTTGAGCGCGTCCAGCAGCAGCGCCGGCGTGGTGTCCAGCTGCCGGGCCTCCAGGAACCTCAGCAGCGATCCCTTCACCGGCTCGGTCTGCGGGTGCAGTTCGATGAACGCGAAGCGGCGGCGGATGGCGGCGTCCATCATCGCGATGGAGCGGTCTGCGGTGTTCATGGTGCCGATGATGTACAGGTTGTCCGGGAGCGTGAACGGCTCATTGGGGCTGTACTGCAGGTAGATCCGGTCATCGCGGTATTCCAGCAGGAAGTACAGCTCACCGAACACCTTGGCGAGGTTGGCGCGGTTCATCTCGTCGATGATCAGGAAGTACGGCTTGGATTCGTTGCCCGGCTTCGCCGCCTCCTCCGCGAGCCGGCGCAACGGGCCGGCCACGAGCTTGAAGGAGACCTGCCCCTCGTCGGTCTTGTCCGGCCGGTACCCCTCGAAGAAGTCCTCGTAGGCGTAGGACGGATGGAACTGGACGAGCTTCACCCGCTCGTCGGTGCTGTCCTGCGCCAGTTCGGCGGCGAGGTGCTTCGCCAGGTAGGTCTTGCCGGTTCCCGGCGGGCCGTACAGCACCAGCTGCCGGTTTTCCTCGAGCAGATCGGCGATCTCCTGCAGGGGCTCCACCTCCATGTGGAGGGAGTCCGCGAACTCCCGCGTCACCGGACGGAAGCCGCCCAGCACGGGGAGGGCGACGGTGGCCGGTGAGGCATCGGCGTCGGGCTCGGTTTCCGCCTCGGCGGGCACCAGCGCCTGCAGCGCCTGCACCACCCGGGTGACGTCGACGACGATGCCCGGGGTGGCCAGCTGGCGCTGGATGTGGCGCGGCAGGTCAGTCACGGCGTGGGCTTCATCGAACCAGCGCACCTTGCGCCGCATCCGCCGGCTGTCCCCGTTGTGGTCCGGCTCCCCAAGCACGACGCCGATCCGGACGGCCCCGGCGTTCTGGTACAGCGCGAGGTCCCCGGGTTTCATGACGGTGAGGAAGGCGAAGACGGCGGTCTTGGTGTCCTCCCGCTCCACGTAGCCGAGGTGCTTGTAGTCCTCATCGACGGCGTGCTGAACCAGCCCGGCGGTAACGCCGGCGTCCAGCAGGCGGAGGTGTTCGACGTCGAGCGTCACCTTCTCCTCCGCCTGCCAGGCGGCCAGGAGCTCGGCGTTGTCGTGGTGGGTGCGCAGCAGCCAGGCGCGACGGCCCGGGTCCCCGACCTTCCGCCACTGGCTCACCAGCTGCCGGGCGTACCAGTCGATGCGCTGGCCGGCCTGCTCATCCAGGTGCAGGCGGATGCGCCGGATGTCAGCGGTGATTTCCTCCTCGCTGTCCCCCTTTGCGCCACCGACGAGGGAGGCGAAGGCGTCCCGGATCTCCTGGCGTTCGATGTCCGCCACCACCGGCTCGAAGTAGCTGGGCCAGGCTAGGTATTCGATGCTGCGCCGGATGGCTGGCTGGTCATCGGGCGTTCCCGCCGCCAGCAAATGGAAAGCCAGCGGATCCTTCAGGGCTTTGCTGATTTCGGCCGTGGACTGCCGGTCGACATGCTGGACAAACCGGCACAGCCATTTCAGGTGGTCCCAGATGGTCCAGTTGAATTCGGCAGTCCTGTCGCGGATAACGCCATGGTCCGTCATGCCCTTGTAGAGCTCCTCGGGGAGCTCCAGGGGCGGCTCCAGCCAGGACGCCGCCTCGGCCACCCTCGCCCGCTTGACCTTGAGCGACTTGACCTCGTGGGCCAGCGGCAAGGACTGCAGGAAGAGGAGCTCCACGGCCAGCTGCTTTGCCGAAGGCGACGCGTCCGCCAGGTTGTGCCGCAGGTTGGTCATCATGGGCGCCTTGGCGTCCGCGACTCCCCGTTCAAGCCGTTCCAGCAGTTCCGCCGCGGCCTCCGCCGTCCACGTCTGCGTACGGCCGTCCAGCGCCGACGGCCTGCCCTGCAGCCCGGCGCCTAGCACGAACCAGGCGGCGTCCTCAATCTCTTTGGAGATTCCGAGGGCGCGGTGCATGGCAGGCTTTGGGGCGGGGGTCATGCCTTCAAATTTACAGGGTTAACCTGAGCGCCAGCACCATGCCGGGCCAGAAAGCTACTGGCGGGTAACAGCGGCCGGCCGCTTCCGGCCGAAGGCGAAATAGCAGCCCGGGCCGATGAAGTTGACCAGGGTGGCCAGCCGCCAAAACATCTTGGAGCCGCGGATCTGCTCGGCGGGACGGCGCGAAAGATCACGCTGGGCCGCGGTGAGGAAAGCGAGCTGCGCGGCCCCGATCACGATGGTGCCGATGCGGGCAGCAGGCGGAAGTTCCTTCCAGGACTTCTGTTTCTTCCATTCCGCTTTCTTGCTTCTCGGGTTCCTGCTTCCCACGGTCAATGCTCCTTGCGCTCTTGGAAGGGCTCCAGCAGCTGCTTCTGCTTCGGAGTCAGCCGCAGCACCCTTCCGGTGGCTTCATCGACGAAGGCCAAATGGCTTGAGGCCTTCACACAATCGTCGCCAGTTACGGGGTCCTGCACAAGGTAGTGAATGTCGAAGCTCGCACCCTTGACGGCGCCGATCCACACCTGGACCGCCGCCGGAATGTTGCGGTACTCGAGGGTCTTCACATACCTGATGCGGTGGTCCACCACGAGCGCCATGGTGCCCGCGGGAAGGTCGTTGAACAGCGGCACATGGGGATCCGTCCCGGGCAGTCCGGCACCGGCAGGCGGCCCGAAGGCGGCGATGCGTGCCTCCTCCAGCATGCGGACGATCTCCACGTTGTTGATGTGCCCGTAGGCGTCCATGTCCCCCCAGCGCATGGGCACGGGTACCTCAATGCGCCGAGAGTCGGGGTGGCCTCCGGGGTTCGCGGCGCTCAGCTGTGCACCGCCGTCGAATCGTCGACGGGTGACTCCTCCGCATCCGCGCCGGCGAACTGCGACATGTACAGCCGGTAGTAGGCGCCTTCGGCGGCCAGGAGGGTCTGGTGGTTGCCCTGCTCCACGATCTTGCCGTTCTCCATGACCAGGATGGTGTCGGCGTCGCGGATCGTCGACAGCCGGTGTGCGATGACGAAGCTGGTCCGGTCCGTGCGCAGCGCAGCCATGGCCTTCTGCACCAGGAGTTCGGTGCGGGTGTCCACCGAGCTCGTTGCCTCGTCCAGGATGAGCAGCGACGGGTTGGCCACGAAGGCGCGGGCGATGGTGATGAGCTGCTTTTCGCCGGCACTGACGTTATTGCCCTCCTCGTCGATGACGGTGCTGTACCCGTCTGGCAGCGCCCGGACGAAGCGGTCCACAAATGTGGCCTTGGCCGCGGCCATGACCTGGTCCTCCGTGGCGTCGAGCTTGCCGTACCTGATGTTGTCGTAGATGGAGCCGCCGAACAGCCAGGCATCCTGCAGCACCATGCCTACCTTGGAGCGCAGCTCGGCCCGGCTCAGCTGGGTGACGTCCACGCCGTCGAGCGTGATGGAACCGGAGTTGAGCTCATAGAAGCGCATGACCAGGTTCACCAGCGTGGTCTTGCCTGCACCGGTGGGGCCGACGATGGCCACGGTGTGCCCGGGCTCGGCGGTGAAGGACAGGTTTTCGATCAGCGGCTTATCCGGGGTGTAGCTGAACGTGACGTCCTGGAACTCGACGTGGCCGTCGGTCTTGGCCGGCAGGTGCTGCGTGACGGTCTCGGCGTCCTGCTCCTCCGCGTCCAGGAACTCGAACACGCGCTCGGCGGATGCCACGCCGGACTGCAGCATGTTGGCCATGCCCGCCATCTGCCCCAGCGGCTGGGTGAACTCGCGCGAGTACTGGATGAAGGCCGTGGCGTCGCCAAGGCTCATGCTGCCGGAGGCGACCCGGAGGCCGCCCACGACTGCGATGCCGACGTAGCTGAGGTAGGAGACGAACTGCATGACGGGGAAGATGATGCCGGACACGAACTGCGCGCCGAAGCTGGCCTTGTAGAGGGCCTCGTTGCGCTCCTCGAAGCGCTCCAGCATGTCGGCGTCGCGGCCGAAGACCCGCACCAGGTCATGCCCGGAGAACGACTCCTCGATCTGGCCGTTCAGCTCACCCGTATTCTTCCACTGCGCTGCGAACAGTTTCTGGCTGCGCGCGCCGATCACGCCGGCCGCGGCCCCGGACAGCGGCAGGGCGATGAGGGCGATCAGTGCCAGCTGCCACGAGACGATGAACATCATGATGACGATGCCGACCACGGTCAGCACAGAGCTGATGAGTTGCGCGAACGCCTGCTGCAGCGCCTGCTGAACATTGTCGACGTCGTTGGTTACCCGGGAGAGCACGTCGCCGCGCTGGCGGGTGTCGAAGTAGTTCAGCGGCAGCCGGTTGAGCTTCTTTTCCGTGTCGTCGCGGAGCTGACGGATCACCTTCATGACGATCCTGTTCAGGATGTAGCCCTGGAGCCACAGGAAGATGTTGGCCACGAAGTACATCAGCAGCACGGCCGAAATCAGGACGGTCAGCTTCTGGAAGTCGATGCCGGTTCCGGGCACCAGCTCCATGCGGGAGACCATGTCCGCGAAGTTGTTCTGGCCCTGCGCCCGAAGCCCCTCGACGAACTGGTCCTTACTGACGCCGGCGGGCAGTTGCTTGCCCACCACACCGCCGAAGATGACGTCCATGGCCTGACCCAGCACCTTGGGCGCAATGACATTGAGGATCACCGAAACGATCACCATGCCGACCACGACGTAGATGCCGGCGGCTTCCGGTTTCAACAGGCCCAGGAGCCGCTTGGCAGACGGCCAGAAATGCTGGGGCTTCTTGGCGGGCATCGCACCGAACATGCCGCCGTCGGCCTCGCCCGGCTTGTATTCCTCCTCGACGAAGTCGTCGTCCTCGAGGGCGGGGGCTTCCGTGGATGCCTGTTCCTGGAGCTTCCCGGCGTTCTGGCCGGTGCCGGCGTCCTGCGGATACGCGGAGTCCTGCGGGTGCACTGCGTCCTGGCCGGCGCCGGGGTTCTGGCTGGTGCCCTTCTTGTCGGCGCTCATGCCAATTCCTCCACGCTCAGCTGGGACTCAACAATTTCCTGGTAGGTGGGCGACGTTTCGAGGAGCTCCTCATGCGTGCCGCGATCCACGATCCTGCCGTTGTCCAGCACCAGGATCTGGTCCGCCTCCGTAATGGTGGAGATGCGCTGCGCCACGATGATGACGGTGGCATCGGCGGTGGTCCGCTTGAGCGCGGAGCGCAACCTGGCGTCGGTGGCGACGTCCAGCGCCGAGAAGGAGTCGTCGAACAGGTAGACCTTCGGCCTGGTGACCAGGGCACGCGCGATGCACAGCCGCTGGCGCTGGCCGCCGGAGACATTGGTGCCGCCCTGGGCGATGCGGGACGCGAGCCCGTTTTTCTTTTCCTTCACGAAGCCGTCGCCCTGGGCCACATGCAGCGCATCCCAGAGTTCGTCGTCGGAAGCCTCCGGCTTTCCAAAGCGGAGGTTGTGCTCAATCGTTCCGGAGAACAGGTAGGGCCTCTGCGGAACCAGGGCAACACGCCTGGTGATTTCCGCCCGGTCCAGCTGGCTGACGGGGACGCCGTCGAGGAGAACTTCACCGTCGGCCACGTCGTAAAGCCGCGGCAGCAGCGACAGCAGGGAGGTCTTGCCGGCACCGGTGGAGCCGATGATGGCCAGGGTCTCGCCGGGCCGGGCTGTAAAGCTGATGTTGCTCAGGACCGGGGCCTCGGCTCCGGGGTAGGCGAACGTGACGTTGCGGTACTCCACCACGCCCTCCAGCTGGCCCGGGGTGACCGGCCGCTCGGGGTCATGGATTGACGGCTCGACGTCTAGCACCTCGCCGATGCGGTCCGCGCAGACGGACGCGCGCGGGATCATCATGGCCATGAAGGTGCCCATCATTACTGCCATGAGGATCTGGAGCAGGTACTGCAGGAACGCTGTCAGGGAGCCGACCTGCATGTCGCCGGAGTCCACCCGCTGGCCGCCGAACCAGAGCACAGCGGCGGTGGACAGGTGCAGGATCATGCCGATGGCAGGAAACATCAGGACGAACAGCGCGCCGATCCGAAGCGATACGTCCGTCAGTTCCTTGTTGGCCTGGCCGAAGCGCCCGGTTTCGTACGGTTCCCGGACGAAGGCGCGGACCACGCGGATGCCGATGATCTGCTCGCGCAGGACTTCATTGATGCGGTCGATCTTCTTCTGCATGGAGCGGAACAGCGGCATGAGGCGCACCACGATGTAGCCGACCACCACAATGAGGACCGGAACCGAAACCCAGACCAGCCAGGACAGGTTGATGTCCTCGCGCAGGGCCATGATGATGCCGCCGATGCACATGATCGGCGTGGACACCATGAAGTTCAGGCCCATCAGCACCAGCATCTGGACCTGCTGGACATCGTTCGTGCCGCGGGTGATCAGGGTGGGCGCGCCAAAGGCGTTGACATCCTTGGCCGAGAAGCTGGTCACCTTGCGGAAAACGCCGCGGCGGAGGTCGCGGCCCACCGCCATGGCAGTTTTCGATCCGAAGTAGACGCCGGCAATGGCGGTGCCCACCTGGAGGAAGGCCACGAGGAGCATGACGGCCCCGGTACGCCAGATGAAATCGGTGTCACCACGGGAGACGCCCTCGTCAATGATCTGGGCGTTCAGGCTGGGGAGGTAGAGCGCCGCAATGGTGGATGCCAGCTGGAAGGCGATGACAGCCAGGATGTACGGCAGATACGGTCTGGAGTAACGCCGAATGAGGGTGACGAGCATGCTCACGGATCCTTCGGGAGAGCGCGAATGAGTTAAGAGAAGTAATAGCAGACGGGTCTGACAGCCCAAGCCTTCCAACTCTACGAAATCTGTTGCCCGTGCGAAACGTCGCCGGCGAAGATCATCCCAACGGACGACGCCGGCTCACGCCTCAGGCGCAAACGGACACTTAAGCCCCACCCCAACAGCGCCCACCCGGCGCGAACGGACACTCAAGCCCCCGGGCCGGCGCCCGCCGTCGTACCCCCGCCCACCCCAGCCGGCGCCAGCCGTCGTAGCCCCGCCCGCTTAACCAGAGTGCGCGCGATGGCTACTCGCCGCGGTGCCTGCCGTGTGAGGCGATGTAGTGTGCGGCGGCGCTTTGGAGCTTCCGTTCCTTGGCCAGTCGCCGGCTCAGTTCCTTCAGTTCGGCGCTGACCCGGGCTTGCTCCTGCGCGATGATCCGCTGCTGCTCGGCCTGCCGGGCGACGGCGTTCAGTGCCGCGGCCAGCTGAAGCTGCTGTTCTGCGAGAAGCCCTTGCGTTTCCTGGATGAGCGGCACCAGGTCCGCAGTTTGGTTGTGCTTCTCAGCCAGCATGGTCCGGGCCCGCGCCGGCGGTTCGTTCATCGGCAGGACGGGTTCCGCCGGCCGCTGCCTGCCGGGATAGGACGGTTCCTTGGCGTCGTCGGCCAGTTGGCGGGTCAGCACCTCCGCGAACTCACGCTCGAGGTCGTCGTCGTTATATTCAGCAGCGGGCAGTCCGGAACCCTCTTCGGAGTCCCGGGCGGGACCCGCAGCGGAAACGGCGGAGGCCGGAGCAGCAGCATCCGGGCGGACATCAACGGTCTGGCGCAGCGGCTGTTCCTTGATGAGGAGCACGGCGACGAGGGCAACAACCGCGATGGCGCCGGAAATCAGGAAGATCTCGGCCGTGGCATCGCCGTAGGCCGCCCGCATGATGTCCCGGATCGGAGCGGGCATGTCGGCCAGGTCGAGGCTGGCGCCGGAAGTGCCGGCGCCTGCCCGGATGCCGGCGTCGGCAAGCCCCTGGGTGGCCAGTTCCTTGACCCGGTTGCTCATAATGGCACCCAGCACGGACACACCGATCGCACCGCCCACTGAACGGAAGAAGGCTACAGAGGCACTGGCCGTGCCGATGTCGCTGGCGCTGACGGTGTTCTGGACGGCCAGGACGAGATTCTGCATGAGCATGCCGAGCCCGAGGCCCAGGATCGCCGTGAAGACGCCGGACTGCCACAGATCCGTGGTGTGGTCCATGGTCCCGGCAAGGCCCAGTCCGCCGATCAGCAGGACCGAGCCGGCGATCAGGTAGCGCTTCCATTTGCCGGTGCGGCTGATGAGCTGGCCGGAGAACACGGAGCCGATCAGGTTGCCGGCGATCATGGGCAGGGTCAGCAGGCCGGCCTCGGTGGGTGTTGCGCCGCGTGCCACCTGGAAGTACTGGCCCAGGAAGGTCGAGGAGCCGAACATCGCCACGCCCACGGCCACAGAGGCCCAGATGGCCAGGGCGGTGGTGCGCTCGGAGATGATCTTGAGCGGAATGATGGGCTGCGAGACCTTTGATTCCACCACCACAAGCAGTGCCAGCAGCACCACACCGCCGCCCACCATCAGCGCCGACTGCCAGGACCACCAGTCGTAGTAGTCGGGGTTTCCGGCGAATGACACCCAGATGAGGAGAAGGCTGACGCCAGTGGTGAGGAGGATGGAGCCGAGCCAGTCAATCCTGGCCGGCCGCTTGATGTGCTGGATCTTGAGCGTGATCTGCAGCAGGATGAGTGCGACGACGGCGAGCGGCACGCAGACGAAGAACGTCCAGCGCCAGCCCAGGGGGCTGTCAACGATGAAACCGCCAAGCAGCGGGCCACCGGCCGTGCCGACGGCCATGACTGCGCCCATGTAGCCGGAGTACTTTCCGCGGTCCCGCGGCGGGATCATGGAGCCGATGATCGCTTGGGACAGGGCAGTCAGGCCGCCCATTGCGATGCCCTGGACAACGCGGGCTGTCAGCAGCAGCGGGATGGTCTGCGACAGGCCGGCCATTACCGATCCCGCAACGAAGATCACGATGCTGAGCTGGACCAGGACCTTCTTGTCGAAGAGGTCAGCGAGTTTGCCCCAGATTGGCGTGGTGGCCGCGTTGGCCAGCAGGGCGGCGGTGATGACCCACGCGAAGTCCGTCTGTGTGCCCTTGAGTTCGGACATGATGGTGGGCAGCGCGTTGGCCACGATGGTGCTGCTGAGAATCGCGGTGAAGAAGGCAGCCAGGAGCCCGGTCAGGGCCTCCATAATCTGCCGGTGCGTCATGGGGGCCTGGGACGGGTGGGCCGAAGGGCGTGACGTGGCCGTCGTGGGGACGGCAGCGTGGCTAGCCAATGAACTGCTCCTTGGATTTGGTAGTGGTTGCGATGGGGCCGGCCGTCGTTGCCCGGGCGGATTCCCGAAGGGATTCCGCGAGTTTGGAGAGTACTTTCGCCGTCTCCTCGGCGTCCTGCTGGCTCCAGTCCTGCAGGAATTCCTGCAGGGTGGCCACGCGGTGATCCTCGATCTCGACGAGCTTCGCGCGGCCGGCGTCGGTCAGGGCGACCAGCTGCGCCCGCCCGTCGTCGGGATCGGGCCTGCGGTGGACCAGCCCGAGTTCCTCAAGCTCGGCGATATGCCGGCTGAGGACGGGCGCGCTGACGCCCAGCCGTGCGGCCAGGTGCGTGGCGCGGGATTCCCTCTCCCCCACGAAACGGAGGACGCCCTGCAGCGCGACTCCCGCTTCCATGCCGCGCGAGTTTGAAACAGCCACGCACCGGACGGCGCGCTGGAGGTCGAAGATCTGCCGCACGAGTTCGGCCGCGGTGTTTGGCTCGACTGCCATGGTGGATTAGCCCCTTATTGCTTGCCTTAGGCAACTATAACAATAAATGGTTGCTTTAGGAAACTAAGCAATGTGAGGGCGGGCCCGCCGGATTAAAAAGCAGCAGCGCGAACGGACACCTGAAGCCCCATAACCGGGTGGAAATGGGGCCTCAAGTGTCCGCTCGCGCTGTGGGTGGGTGCCCAAATGTCCGTTCGCGCTGGGAGGGCGCGGAAGCGGTCGGGGTTAGCCGTCCAGGTGAGTCGGGGCGAACATTTTGAGCAGTGTTTCAACGACGACGACGTTCGGGCCGTCCCCGGCGAAGCCCGCCTTGAGCGCGTCTCCCACGTTTTTCGGGGCCACCCGGGTGGCGGGAACGCCGAAGGATTCGGCCAGCTTCACGAAGTTCGGCCGGGCAAGTTCGGTGGCCGTGGCCTTGCCGAAGGCGCCCACCATGTATTCGCGCAGGATGCCGTAGCCGCCGTCGTCCACGATCAGCCAGGTGACGGGAATATTGTGCTGCTTGGCGGTGGCGAGTTCCGCGATGGAGTACATGGCCGAACCGTCGCCGGAGACAGCGAGCACCCGTGCCGAAGCCGCGGACTTGCCCACTGTTTCCAGGCCGACGGCCCCGCCAATTGCCGCGGGGAAACCGTAGCCCAGTCCGCCGGCACCCTGGGCCGAGTGGAACTGGCCTTCGCGGGCGTCCCAGCAGCTCCAGCCCCAGTACGCCGAGATGGTCATGTCCCAGAACGTCTGCATGTCCGCGGGAACGGCCTCGCGGATATCGGCCATGAACTTCAGTTCCTTGGCCAGGTCCTGCGATTCCAGGCGGTCCTTCACCTTGCGCAGCGACTCCCGGACGAGGTCCTCCGGCGAGGTCCCGTGCCAGTCAGGCCGCGAATCGGCAGGCATCGTCAGCGAGGCGTCGAGGGCTGTGAGCGCCTGGCCGGCGTCGGCGCGGATCCCCAGGCCGGGCCGGTTCGATTCCAGGACGCGCGGTTCGGCGTCGATCTGGATGATCCTGCCGCGCGGTTCAAACGTGAAGTAATTGGACGTGACCTCGCCGAGTGACGAGCCGATGACCACCAGGACGTCAGCGTCTTCGAGGAGGTCCGTCATGTGCCGGTCCTCGATCCACGACTGCAGCGACAATTCATGGTTCCACGGGAAGGCCCCGTTGCCGCCGGGCGTGCAAATGACGGGAGCCCGGAGCTTTTCCGCTATCGAGAGCAGCGACTTCTCCGCCCGGCCCCGGCGGGTTCCGCCGCCGGCGATGATGGCGGGACGCTTCGCCGCCGACAGCCATTTCACGGCTTCCCGGACAAGCTCGACGCGCGGTGGGTTGTCCGCCGCCTCGGCCAGCGCATCCTCCACCGGCGGAACCATGATGGGGTCAAGCAGCACGTTCTGCGGGACCTCGAGCCAGACCGGGCCCTGCGGCGAGGAAATCGCCTCTGTCCATGCGTCCTGGATGGCGGACGGTATACCGGAGGCGTGCTGGATCAGGCGCTGGCTCTTGGTGACATTCGCGGCCGACGCCTTCTGATCGTCCAGCTGGTGCAGCATGCCCTTCCGGCGGGCGCCCAGACCCTCGAGCGGGATCTGGCTGGCAACCACCACCATGGGCACGCCGGTGGCGTAGGCTTCCTGCAGCCCGGCGAGCGACGTCAGCGCGCCCGGTCCTGTAGACAGGAACAGCACGCCCACCTCCCCCGTGGCCCGCGAGTAGCCGTCGGCGGCGAAGGCGCTGTTGTTCTCCACGCGGGAGGACACGAACTTGAGGTTGCCCCGGCCCATCGCGTCGAAGAGGCCCAGCGCGTGCTGGCCGGGGATGCCGAACACCGTCTTCGCGCCCAGCGCCTCCAGGGTCTCGACGACGAGATCCCCGCCGTTGCGGACGCCGGGACCGGCGTCCGCCCCTGCCGGAGCAGGCGCCGCGCCGGACTCGACGGCGGTCACTTGGAGTACTCCCCCACAGCGGCACGGACGGCGCCGTTGTTGGCCGGCGCGGGCGAGGCTGCGGCGAACCCTGCCGGACGGCGGGCTTCCCGGCCCAGCGCCTGTGCGGCATAGCCCGTCTCGGCACCGAAACGGTCGCCGGCGACGGTGTTGTCCGCCATGAGGGTGACCAGTTCGTAGGCAACGTGACTGGCGGCCACGCCGGTGATCTCGGCATGGTCGTAGGCGGGGGCCACTTCAACGACGTCGGCGCCGACGAGGTTCATGCCGCGGAAGCCGCGGATGATCTCCAAGAGCTCACGGCTGGTGATGCCGCCGGCTTCGGGTGTGCCGGTTCCGGGCGCGTGGGCGGGGTCCAATACGTCGATGTCCACAGAGATGTACAGCGGACGGTCTCCGATCCGGTCCCGCACCTTGGCCACAGTCTCAAGGACGCCCTGATAGTAAACGTCCGCGGAGGTGACGATGCCGAACCCGAAGCGGTGGTCGTCGTCGAGGTCCTTCTTCCCGTACAGCGGGCCGCGGGTGCCGATGTGGCTGATGGCCTCCGTGTCGAGGATGCCTTCCTCCACGGCACGGCGGAACGGTGTTCCGTGCGTGTACTCCGCACCGAAGTAGGTGTCCCAGGTGTCCAGGTGGGCGTCGAAATGCAGCATGGCGACGGGGCCGCCGGCGCGCTCGGCTGCCGCGCGCAGGAGCGGCAGCGCGATGGTGTGGTCACCGCCGAGCGTGAGGAGCTTGCTCCCGCCCGCCGTCAGGTCGAGGGCGTTTTGCTGGATGGTCTCGATCGCCTCGTTGATGTTGAACGGGTTCACGGCCATGTCGCCGGCGTCGGCCACCTGGCAGTTCTCGAACGGGCTAACGTCCCAGGCCGGGTTGTACGGCCGGAGCAGCCGGCTGGCCTCACGGACATGGTTGGCGCCGAAGCGGGCACCGGGCCGGTAGGAGACGCCGGAATCAAAGGGCACGCCCACCACGGTGATGTCGGACTTGGCCACCTGGTCCAGGCGCGGCAGGCGGGCATAGGTTGCCGCCCCGGCGTAGCGGGGAATACGGGATGAATCGATGGGGCCAAGGTTGCCGTTGGCTTCGATGCGCAGCTCTTCCAAAGGAACGCCTCTCCTTCGAGGATGAATTATCGAGGGTGGGTTGTGACAGCCATCATACACTCGAAGTTGCCCAATGTGCACCGAGTGTTTACAAGGAACCTTCGAATCGGCACAAAGAAAAGCCCGGGACCGCCACAGTGGCGGGCCGGGCCGAGTCCAAAAAGTCCTACCGGCTGGCAGCCGGCACCAGCACCCAGAGCACCTCGACGGGCTCATCGGTCGGATTGACCCAGGTGTGGGGCTCCCGGCCGGGGAAGGTGACGGTATCGCCCGTGGTCAGCTCATACTCCTCGTTCGTGAGGATGAGCTTGATGGTCCCCTTGATCACGTGCAGGACATCGACGTCGCAGTCAACGGCATACAGCTCCGATTCGCCGCGGCCCCGCGGATCGATGACGGCCTGGATGATCTGCACGCGCCGTTCGGACCGAGCGGTCAGCAGCCGCTCCACGATCCCCTCACCGCCCAGGGAGATGCGGGGGCCGGCGTCGCGCTTGGTCAGGTGGGTTTCCGGCGCGGCAAATAGGTCGCCGATGGAGATGGACAGAACCTGGCACAGGGTGACGAGGGACGCCACGGACGGCGAGGTGAGGTCCCGTTCCACGCGGCTGAGGAAGCCTTTGGTCAACCCGGTGGCGTCGGCCACCTGCTCGATGGTGAGCCGCTGTGACTGGCGCGCGGCACGGATTCTTGAACCGATGGCAACCGGAACATTGCTCGGCTCAACTGGTAGTGCCTTCATTTACGAACCTTTCACGGCCGGCCACCCGGCCCCATTATTGGAGTCATATTATCGGCCCGGCCCTGTTGAGACGCGGGGCAAACCGCACCGCGGAGGTTTGCGTCTTGACTGTTACTCGAATCACAGCCTACGCTTAATGAAACAACTGTTGCTTGTGAAACAACTCCCACGAGGAGACGCCCAGCAAGGAACCCAGCGTTCCCCCCGATTTCCATTCAGTGCAGCGCCAGCCGGTCAGCCCGATTCCAGGGCCCGCAAAGCTGCCAAAGCTCCAAGGATCCCCAAAATCATGGACGCAAGTTTCGTCAATATCGCCATCGTGGTGGTCTACCTGGCCGCCATGCTGGCCTTCGGCTGGTGGGGCAAGTCCCGCACCAAGAACAACAGCGACTTCCTGGTGGCCGGTCGCCGCCTGGGGCCGTTCCTCTACACCGGAACCATGGCCGCGGTCGTCCTGGGCGGCGCCTCCACCGTTGGCGGCGTCGGTCTAGGCTACAAGTTCGGCATCTCGGGCATGTGGCTCGTGGTGGCGATCGGTGCCGGTGTCCTGCTGCTGAGCCTCCTCTTCGCCGGCACCATCCAGAAGCTGAAAATCTACACCGTGTCGCAGATGCTGACGCTCCGCTACGGCAGCCGGGCCACGCAGACCTCTGGCATCGTGATGCTGGCCTACACCCTGATGCTGTGCGCCACCTCCACCGGCGCCTACGCCACCATCTTCGTCGTGCTGTTCGGCTGGGACCGTGCCCTGGCCATCGCCATCGGCGGCGCCATCGTGCTGGTGTACTCGACCATCGGCGGCATGTGGTCCATCACCCTGGCCGACCAGGTCCAGTTCGTCATCAAGACCGTGGGCATCTTCATCCTCATGCTGCCGTTCACGCTCAGCGCCGCCGGCGGCCTGGACGGGATCCGCAGCCGCGTTGACGCCAGCTTCTTCCAGATCGACGGCATCGGCGTCCAGACGATCATCACCTACTTCGTCGTCTACACCCTTGGCCTGCTGATCGGGCAAGACATCTGGCAGCGCGTGTTCACCGCCAAGACGCCCCGGGTTGCCCGTTGGGGAGGTGCCACCGCCGGAATCTACTGCATCCTCTACGGCGCGGCCGGCGCCCTGATCGGCCTCGGCGCGAGGGTGGCGCTGCCCAACATCGACGTCGCCACCGAAGGCAAGGACGTTGTCTACGCCGAAGTGGCACAGAACCTGCTGCCCATCGGAATCGGCGGCCTGGTGCTCGCCGCCGCTGTGGCGGCCATGATGTCCACCGCGTCCGGCGCCCTGATCGCCGCCGCCACCGTGGCCCGCGCGGATGTGCTGCCGTTCGTGGCCAGCTGGTTCGGCAAGACCATCAACACCGACGACTCCGACAACCCCGAGCACGACGTCAAGGCCAACCGGATGTGGGTCCTCGGGCTGGGCATCGTGGCCATCCTGATCGCCATCATCACCAAGGACGTCGTGGCGGCCCTCACCATCGCCTACGACATCCTGGTGGGCGGCCTCCTCGTAGCCATCCTCGGCGGTCTCATCTGGAAGCGCGGCACCGGCATCGCGGCGGCGGCGTCCATGGCCGTCGGTTCCGTTGTCACCCTGGGCACCATGATCGTTTTGGAGATCAATGCCAAGGAACCGTTGGAGGGCATCTTTGCAAACGAGCCGATCTACTACGGCTTGCTCGCCTCCGCAGTGGTTTACGTGGCAGTGTCGCTGCTGACCAAGCCCACGGACCCCGCGGTCATGACCCGCTGGTACCGCCGGGTGGCTGGCAGGGATACCGAGGAAGTGCCGGTTTCGGCCCCCGTGCTGTAACTGTCCGGTAAAGCGGCAGTGCCGCTACCCTGTCTGGTAAACCTGCCGCAGGTCTAGCAACTCAGGTTCAGCAATAACGTACGACGACGGCGGTGCCCCCCAGCGCGAGGAGGCACCGCCGTCGTGGTTTAAAGGGTTGGGGTAAAGCAGGAGGGAATTGTTCAGGGGCGAACGGAGGCCGGTGCTGAAACGGACGCTTTAGGCTTCGTAGTCTTCGTCCGCGCGGAACTCGTCGTCCGCGTCCCGCGGAACGACCCTTTCGTCATCGTCCACTGCCGCGGCGCTGGCGGGAACAACCCTTTCCTCGGAATCAAGGAATTCGTCCTCCGCGTCCCAGTCGTCGTCGACCGGCGCGTCCTCGGCAAAGTCGTAGGCGGGATCGGACTCGATGGTGTAGCGGGTGTCCGGCTCGGGGCGCGATCCGTTGGTGTTCATCAGGCAGACCTCCGTGTGGTTGGACTTCCGTACCCGCCGTCGGCGGGGCATATTTTCATCAGATCACCGCGGGTGCAGGCGGTCAAGGGCGTCCGGGCGGGCCGGCGGCCTTGCCCGTCCGGCCGGATTTATTGAGGTTTCCCTAAACTTTTGGCTAAGGGTTACCGGCCGAAAAACCCCGGAATTACGCGGTAAAGTGGGCGATGCAATGGGGCCGCATCACGTCCCATCTACCCAGGAGTTCCCGTGTCTCAGCACGCCAAATCTGACCCCCACGCCACCGGTAATGCGTCCGCCTCAACAGACGGCCCCGCAACCAGCCACGCCCCGACCGACGGCGCCGCACCCCGTCCGGAACCCACAGCCGCGGACATCAAGCGCTGGCGCCAGTACCTCGCCGACGAACGGGCCGAGGCCGCCGTCTACCGCGACCTCGCCCAGAACCGCACCGGCGAGGAGCGCGCCATCCTCCTGGCACTGGCCGAGGCCGAAGGCCGGCACGAAGCACACTGGCTGAAGCTGCTGGGCGAGCACGCGGGCAAGCCCCGGCACGCTTCCCTGCGCAGCCGCCTTCTGGGCTTCCTCGCCCGGCATTTCGGGTCCGTGTTCGTGCTCGCGCTGGCGCAGCGGGCCGAGGGCCGCTCCCCCTACACCAAGGAACCGTCCGCCACCCCGGCCATGGCGGCCGACGAACAGATCCACGAGGAAGTAGTCCGCGGCCTGGCAACACGCGGGCGCAACCGGCTGGCCGGCACGTTCCGGGCCGCGGTCTTCGGAGCCAACGACGGGCTCGTCAGCAACCTCGCGCTGGTCATGGGCATGGCCGCCACGGGCGTTGGCAGCGGAGTGGTCCTGCTCAGCGGCATTTCAGGACTGCTGGCCGGAGCATTCTCCATGGGCGCCGGCGAATTCGTCTCGGTCCGTTCCCAGCGCGAGCTTCTGGACGCCACACGTCCCACCCAGGTGACGCTGGTGGCGGCACCCCAGCTGGACATCGAACACAACGAACTGCTGCTGGTCTACCTGGCCCGCGGCATGTCCCGCGAGGCGGCCGAGCACCGCGTGGCCGAGCGCATGGGCCTCTTCACGTGCGACTGCGACCCAAGCCTCTCGCTCCATCCCGAACTTCCCGACACCGAGGACGAGCACGAAGCCGTGGGCACTGCCTGGGGCGCCGCGCTCTCCAGCTTCTGCTTCTTCGCCTCGGGCGCCATCGTGCCCATCATTCCCTTCCTTTTCGGCATGACCGGGATCGGCGCCCTCATCGTGGCGGCAGTCCTGGTGGGCATCGCCCTGCTGGCCACCGGCGGCACCGTCGGCCTGTTGTCCGGCACCTCGCCCCTGACCCGCGGACTGCGGCAGCTCGCCATCGGGCTTGGAGCGGCCGGCGTCACGTACCTCCTGGGCATGGCGTTTGGCGCAGTCATCGCCTGATTGACCGGACAGCCTGGTCCTCCCGGATCCCCCAGCGGGTTTCATGGCCAGGAGGGCTGAACTGTAGAGTAGGCCTGTTTGCCGTGAAAGGGGTGCAGTGGAAAGTCAAGACCCCGGTCACGTTCAACGTCACCGGCCGCGCCACTCGGGTCCGGCCACCGCGGCAGCGAAGTTCATTCGCCGCCTGATCGTCCTCGCTGCCCTTGGCTGCGCGGCGTTCCTTGCGGCGGGAACGGCGTACGGGGACCCCCGCTTTGCCGGTGTGCTGAACTTCCGTATCGGTTCCGGGGACCAGCCCGCGTCCCGGCAGGATGATTCCGGACAGGATCAGGCTGGGCAAGATCCGGCCGGGCAGTCCGGGCCGGGCGGACATTCCGGCGGCGCTGGGACCGGTGCGGCTGGTGGGCCAGGCGGAACCGTCGGCGCGCCACCGGCGGGCCGCGAGGAGGCAGCCGCTCCCCTGGGCACAGCCGAGCCGCCTGCGGAGCCAAGCAACTCCTACAAATTTCTGGCCGTTAACAGTGATGGCTCCCCCGTGGGCTACTCGCCATGCCGTCCGCTGCACTATGTGGTAAATGCCAGGCTTGCGCCCGAAGGTGCGGCAGGCCTGGTTCCCCTGGCAATCCAGGCCATCTCCAAGGCCACCGGCATCCAGTTTGTCGACGACGGCGCCACCGACGAGCAGCCCTCGGCACAGCGCGCCCCCTACCAGCCCGGGACTTACGGCGAGCGCTGGGCACCCCTGCTCATCAGCTGGACCACGCCGGACGTGGCCCCCAAGCTGGGTGGCAAAGTCATCGGCACCGGCGGCAGCACCCATTACAGCTACGGGAACGGGCCCAAGAGCTACGTCACCGGCAGCCTGGAGCTGGATGCCCCGCAAATGGCCACGGAACTGGAACGACCCGACGGCACGGCCTACGCCACCGCCGTCATCCTCCACGAACTGGCCCACGTGATGGGGCTCGAGCACGTTGACGACCCCGTGCAGCTCATGTATCCGGAGATCGGCGCGCCCGACGGCCTCGCGGCGGGCGACCTGAACGGGCTCTACCAACTCGGCAAGGCAGCCTGCCGCAAGGACCTGTGAGCCGTCTTCGATTCAACCCGATTTAGATGGCAGGCCGCGGCTTGGCTTTGGCGTTCATTCACCAAGGACCGCGAGCGCCTCATCCACGCTGTCCACCAGGAAGATCCGCTGTTCCATTGCCCGGCCCGCGGCGAGGCTTTGCAGCATGGGCCAAGCCGGGAACCGCTGCTCCCAGTGCTCCCTGCCAACCAGCACCATGGGGGTCATGGTCTCCGGGGCGCCGTAGTAGTTCTCACAGGCATCCTGGAAGATCTCCTGAACCGTACCCGCCGCACCCGGCAGGAACACGATCCCTGCGTTGCAGACCTCCAGCAGAATAGCCTCGCGGACGGCGTTGGCGAAGTACTTGGCGATATGGGTGGCGAAATAGTTCGGCGGTTCGTGGCCGTAAAACCAGGTGGGAATGCCCAGGGACGCGGTCCCGCCCGGAAAGCGTTCGACGGCGGCTGCCGCAGCACGTGCCCACGCGGACACCGAAGGGCGGAAGCCGGGGACGGCCGCCAGCTCTCGAAGCACACTGTGGAAATCGTCGTCCTCGGCTGTGCTGAGATAGGCGCCCAGGTTCGCGGCCTCCATGGCCCCGGGGCCGCCGCCGGTGGCCACCAGGTGGCCGCGGCGGGCCAGGAGCCGGCCCAGCGTGGCAGCGGCGGCGAAGCCACCGGTCCCCCGCTGCAGGGCATGGCCTCCCATCACCCCGACGATGGAACGGCCCCCGCTGTTGAGGGTCCGGACGAATTCCTCCAAGGCGTCGCCGACGGCGTGATCGTGCAGGGCTGCCGCAAGGGTGGAATCGAGGCGGTTCCGCTGGCCCGGCCGCATGCTCCACTGGTAGACCAAAGCGTCGGGTGTCTTCTCGTACGGTTCATCAACGATGCCTGCGTACAGTTCCTGCGGGGTGTAGAGCCCTGCCCGGTACGGATTGAAAGGAACACCGGTGAGCCGCGGGAAGATCAGGGCGCCGCGGCTGCGGAGTGAAGCCTCCACTCCCGGGTCGAAGGTGCAGCCCAGGAAAACCGCGCCCTCAGCGTCCAGGGCTGCCAGGGCGGCGCCCCGTCCGCGGAGGTCCAGCGACTGCGCGTGCCAGCCGTGCATCGCCCTGGCCCCGGCGCTTACCAACCGGTCGAACCTGGCGATGCTATCCACCTCAAGGGTCCGCGGGCTCGGGTTCAGGCTGCCGGAGGGGTTCATGCTGCCCAGCCTAGTGCGGTGTTCTGCCCGGCGGCCGAAACCAAAGCCCAGAACGCAAAGACGAAGTGCCCCGCCGGGAATTCCGGCGGGGCACTTCGGATGAATCAGCAGCGGGTCGGGAGACCGGGTCAGGAAACCTGGAGGCCGCCGTTGATGTCGTAGGTGGCAGCGGTGATGTAGCCCGAGTCCGCACCCAGCAGGAACGAGATCAGCGCAGCTACCTCTTCGCGCGTGCCCACGCGGCCCATCATGATGCCCTCGGACATCTGGGCCTTGCGCTCCTCGCTCAGCGTGCCGCCCATGATGTCGGTATCGATCGGGCCCGGTGCAATGGCATTCACGGTCACGCCGAACTCGCCCACTTCGCGGGCCAGGGCGCGGGTGAAGCCGATGATGCCGGCCTTGGAGGCGCTGTAGGCCACCTTGGAATAGGTGCCGCCACCGCGCTGGGCGGAGATGGAGGAGATGCTCACGATCCGGCCGAGCTTGCGTTCGATCATGCCCTTGAGCACCCGCTGGGAAACAACGAAGGTGCCGCGCATGTTGATGGCGAAGACCTTGTCCCACTCCGCAACCGTGGTTTCCATGAAGGGGGTCGGGGAGCTGATGCCGGCCAGGTTGGCAAGAGCCACGATCGGCGGCAGGGATGCTTCGATCTCCGTGATCGCCCGGTCCACGGATGCTTCGTCGGAGACATCGGCGCCCACTCCGATAGCCTTCACGGCACGGCTGGACCCGATCTCCGCGGCTGCCGCCTTCGCGTCCTCGGCGTTGATGTCCAGGATCGCGATGGACCAGCCTTCGCTGGCCATCCGGTCAGCGGCTGCGCGGCCGATGCCGCGGGCGGAGGCCGCGCCGGTCAGCACAACGGTGCGCTCTGCGGGGAAAGGGGTGACTGAACTCATTGCGGGTATTCCTTCGGGTGGTTCTCGGGCGGTTCTTTAGCGGGTGATGGTGACTTCAGCAGCAGCCTTGACTGCGGGATCCAGCGCGGCGTCGCCCTCAGGGCGCCTGCGTGCATAGAGGTAGGTGGCCACAGCCGTGACGCAGAGGCAGAAGGAGAGGAACAGCAGGCCGCTCTGGTTGTTGCCCGTGGCATCGTTCAGCAGGCCCACGGCGTAGGGGGCGACAAAGCCGCCGAGGTTGCCCAGCGAGTTGACGAGGGCCAGGCCGGAGGCGGCTGCGGCGCCGGTCAGCGCCGCGGACGGCATGGACAGGAACGGGGCGATGGCGCCGTAGATGCCCATGGCCGCGGCGGTCAGTGCGATCAGGGCAAGGACAGGGTTGACCGGCAGCAGGTAGCCGGCCGCCAGCAGGCCCATGCCGGCGAGAATCATGCTGATAGAACTGTGCCAGGCACGCTTTCCGGTCTTGTCGGCACGCTTGCTCCAGAAGAACACGAAGACTGCGGCGACGGAGTAGGGAATGAGGACGATGAACCCGACCTGGGCGGTGGAGAACTTGCCGAGGGCCGCGACGATGGTGGGCATCCAGAGACCCAGGCCGTAGATGCCGCAGACCAGGCCGAAGTACAGGGCAGAGTAGACGAGGGTGCGCTTGTCCTTGAGGCCGGCCAGGAAGTTGTGGCTGCCGCCCTTGGACTTGGCTGCAAGTTCGGCGTCCATGGTGGTGGCAAGCCATTCGCGTTCGTCGGCGTTGAGCCACTTTGCGTCCCGCGGGCGGTCCGTCATGAGGATGGGGGTCAGCAGGCCGAGGAGGATGGCGGGGATGCCTTCGATGATGTAGAGCCACTGCCAGCCCTGCAGGCCCAGGATGCCGTCCATCTGGAGCAGCAGGCCGGATACCGGGGCGCCGAGGGCGTTGGAGATCGGCTGGGCCAGGATGAAGATGCCCAGCACCGTGACGCGCTGCGCCGCCGGGAACCATAGCGTCAGGTAGAAGAGGATGGCCGGGAAGAAGCCGGCTTCAGCGGCGCCGAGCAGGAACCGAATGATGTAGTAAGTGGTTTCACCGTTCACCAGCGCCATCGCCGTGGCGAACAGTCCCCAGGTGATGAGGATGCGGGCCAACCACTTGCGTGCGCCGAAGCGGTACATGCCGGCGTTGCTGGGAACCTCAAGGAGGGCGTAGCCGAGGAAGAAGATGCCGGCGCCGAGGCCGTACGCGGCCGCGGTCAGTCCGATGTCCTCGCTCATGGTGAGCTTCGCGAAGCCCACATTGTTGCGGTCGAGATAGGCAACGAAGTAGAGCAGGACAATCAGGGGCATTACACGGCGGCGGACCTTGCGGAGCGTGCGGTCGCCAAGCTCGCCGAGTCCGAAGGACTTTGTGGTTAATGAAGTCATCATCGACCTTCTGTTTGGCGGTTCCCGGCCCGGCGGCTTCGCGGTGGGAATCCGCTGCTTGTCTTTGTGAAGGTTCTTTCGGGTTCAGTGATTACATCTTGCTTATCTGATGTCAGACATCTGACGGAAGAACATGAGCAAAAGCATAGGAGGGTGATGTGCATTACGTCAAGATGAAAAAGGCCGCCACGGAAAGAGAGCGGCAGAGGAGGCGGGCGAACCGGCAGGATGCCAGGACCCAGGAGGCCCGGAGCCTAGGAGCGTTGGCCGTGAACGTAACGCTCGTAGTCCTCGAAGGTCTGGTCCATGTGCTCGTCCATCGCCTTGCGCGCCAGCTCGGCGTCGCCGGTAAGGATGCTCTCCAGCACGCGCTGATGAAAGGCGATGGCGTGGCGCTGGATTTCCTCGATGGCCGACGTCTCGCGGCGGGCGCGGTAGAGGGACTGGCCCAGCTGTGCCAGCAGGGCGCGGACAAACGGGTTGCCGGACGCCTTTAGGACGGTGTCGTGGAAGGCAATGTCCGCCGCCACGAATCCGTCCAGGTCTCCCGCCTGGTGATAGCGCTTCATGTCCGCGATGGACGTCCGCATCTCCTCGGCATGCTCGGGGGTGTGGCGCCCGGCGGCGAGCGCGGCTGCGCCGGTTTCCACCATGCGCCGGACCTCGATCAGGCCGCGGGATACTTGGTCGTCCGCGTTGCCGTGCGAGGCCGCCTTGATGATGGCGTCGAGTCCGGTCCAGTTGTCGGCCGGATTCACGAAGGTCCCGCGGCCCGCTTTGACGTACAGGATGTTCTGCGCCCGGAGTGCCTTCAGCGCTTCACGGGCGGTCAACCGGCTGACGTCGTAGGCCTTGGCGATGTCTGCTTCCGGCGGCAATGCATCGTGCGGTTTCAGCCTGCCGTCGAGTATGTCATCCAGCAGACCGTCAACGAGGTCGTCAACAAGTGTCCTGCGCCCCACCGACTGCCCTACTTTCGCCTTGCCTATTGCTCCCAACACTACCGAAACCGGGGCGGAGGCAGTAAAACGGCGCCGAGTGCGTCAGCTTGTGGCTTGGGCGCCCGTAACGTACGAGTCCAGCCTGGCCAGCGTCCTGTCAATATTTTCCGGATGGCGGCCCAGATAGCCGACAAGCCGAAGCAGGAACTTGCCGCGGACATGCCGTGCATCCCACTGTTCGGTCACGAGTGTTCCGGGCACGCCGCTGCTGTCCGTGGCCGGTTCCAGCAGGTAACGCCACACATGCCCGTAGAAGTGGCGCCAGGCGATCCGGTGGCCCTCCTCGAACTCCGTGACGGTGTTGAGGATGCGGTAATCAACTGCGATATTCATTTCCATGCCGAACTTGGCGCCGGGGCCAAGACGCCCCGGACCCCTCGGCTGGGCGCCCTTGACGGTGCCCGACCCGTCGATCTCGCTGTGCAGTGCGGGTGTGGCCAGGACCTCGAAGATCCGGTCCGGCGGCGCCGCGATGAAACGGTCCCGGGACACCAGGTAGCGGTTGTTCATCAGCCCAGCCTAAACCGCCCCGTTATGGGGCAGAATTTGAGGATGCAGAATTCAACGCGGAATTCAGGAACAGGGCAGACTCCAGACACAGAGCAGACTCTGGACACGACACAGGCCCCGGATGCAGACGCGGCACAGAGTGCGGTCCCGGGCGGTGCGCGCCGGCCGCGGATCGGGATTCCCGTCCGGCTGAGCAGCCCGGCGGCAGATCCGGACCCGCGGGTGGCAAAGGCCAGCAGCCTCTTCGGCTGCATCGTCAGCCTCATCCGCGATGTCGGCGGGGAGCCGGTCCTGCTGACCTCCAAGTCACTGGAGGGCGGACTCAGCGCCGAACGCGACAGTGGAACGGCCGGCAGCGGCGCATCGGGCAGTGAAACGGCCGACGGCGGAACTTCCGACGGCGTTAGGGTAGCGGACGCGCCCAAGGCACTTGACGGCGTCGTACTTCCCGGCGGCGGCGACCTTGACCCGCGCCTCTACGGCGAGGAGCCGGGACCTTCCCTCTATGACGTCAACGCGGAACAGGACCGGCTGGACATCGCGGTGGCGCGGCGCGCGCTCGATGCCGGCACGCCGGTGCTGGGCATCTGCCGCGGACACCAGCTGCTCAACGTCCTGTATGGCGGGACGCTGGTCCAGGACATGACGCCGGGTACTGTGCCGCACCGCCAGATCCCGGCAGCTGCCAACAGGCCCTGGGTGTGGCACGAGGTGACGATCAGCCCGGGGTCCAAAGTGGCGAAGATGTACGCCGCCGTCGCTACTCCCGAAGCCGGCGAAACGGCGTCCCCCGATGCCGCTGCTGCCGCGGATGATACAGCGGCGGGTGAGCCAGGCGCCATTGAGGTCAAGATCGCTTCCGGCCACCACCAGGCAGTGGACCGGGTGGCGCCGGGGCTGGTGGTGACCGCGGTGGCGGACGACGGCACGGTGGAGGCGCTGGAGGATCCAGATCGGTGGGTTGCCTCGGTGCAGTGGCATCCCGAGGCCCTGGAACTGACCGAGGAGCAGCGGCTTGCCCCGTTCCGGGTGTTCGTGGAGGCCTGCCGCACTCGCTGACCGGGCCTTGGCTGGCCGGATTCCTTGACTGCCGGCGGCTCCCTGCTATGATCAAAATCAGAGTATGTCCTAACAATCGGACATGCACTGACATACAGGCTTCTGGACGCGGAAACCTGCAGCACAAAGGGAGCACTCAATGGCGAACCAACTACACCTCAGCATCGACCGCTCGTCGCCGGTGCCGCTGTACCACCAGGTCGTCCAGGGCATTGAAGCTGCCATCCACACCGGCCTGCTGGAACCCGGCAGCCGGCTGGAGAACGAGATCGATCTCGCCGCCCAATTGAACCTCTCGCGCCCCACCATGCGCAAGGCCATGGACGAGCTGGTCCGCTCGGGGCTGCTCGTCCGCAAGCGGGGTGTCGGCACGCAGGTGGTGTCGAGCCAGGTCCGCCGCCCGCTTGAGCTGTCCAGCCTGTACGACGACCTGACCAACAACGGCAGCAAGCCCACCACCGAGGTGCTCACCTTTGCGCACGTCGAGGCCGACCCCGCCACCCGGGAAGCCCTGCACCTCACCGCCGGCGCCAAGGTCTACCACTTCACCAGGCTCCGGAAGGTGGGCGGCAAGCCGCTGGCCCTGATGGAAAACTGGGTGCGCGACGACATCACGCACATCGACGAGGACCTGCTGAAGACGCAGGGCCTGTACAGCATCCTGCGCAGCGGCGGCGTCAACTTCCGACTGGCCACGCAGCGCATCGGCGCGGTGGTGGCCAACGATTACCAGGCCCCGCTCCTGGAAACCGAGGCCGGCTCCGCCCTGGTCACCATGGAACGCACCGCCGTCGACGACACCGGGCGGAACGTGGAGACCGGTCACCACGTCTACCGCGGTGACTCCTACAGCTTCGAAATGACACTGGTCCAGCGCTAGGGCGGTCAAGCGCCAGGGCAATCAAGCGCCCGACCCAGTTCAGCGGCGGGCCCGCACGGCGTTACGCCGGGCGGCTCCTTCAGCGCGGGTTGGCGTTTTTCCTGCCCTTGCGGCGGGCTGCCGTGCCGGACCCACCACACATCCGAAAGGAACATGAACTTATGGCCGAATGGGTATACCCCCTGGGCAGTGCAGCCGAAGGCTGCTGGGACGTTTCACTGGGAACGTCGGACTCGAAACTGGCCGTGGAAGGCTGGGAACACACCGGACTGAAGGTGGCAACGCTGGCCCCGGGCGCCGCCGTCGAACTTCCGCCTGCGGCTGAGGAACGGATTGTCATCCCGCTGAGCGGGGCGTTCACCGTGGCCGTCGACGGGCTGGACTACCCGCTTGCCGGGCGGTCCAGCGTCTTCAGCGGCCCCACCGACGTACTTTACTCCGGGACGGACAAGGCTGTCAGGGTCACGTCGTCCGACGGCGGCCGGGTGGCGATCGCCACGGCCCCCGCCAAGGTCCAGTACCCCACGCGCCTGATCACTGCGGCGGAGACGCCGGTGGAGCTGCGCGGGGCTGGGAACTGCTCGCGACAGGTCCACAATTTCGGCACCCCCGCCGCGCTGGAAGCCGACCGCTTCATCGTCTGCGAGGTCCTCACGCCCGCCGGCAACTGGTCCTCCTACCCTCCCCACAAGCATGACGAGGAGAAGGAAGGCGAGACCCGGCTCGAGGAGATCTACTACTTCGAGACGAGGGTGGCCGACGTCCCCGGCTTGACCGGCCTGGGCGAGAACGCGGATGCCATCGGCTACCAGCGGGTCTACGCCTCCGACCACCGGCCCATCGACGTCGCAGCCGAAGTCCGCACCGGCGACGTGGTGCTGGTGCCCTACGGCTGGCACGGCCCGGCCATGGCCGCGCCCGGTTACGACATGTACTACCTCAACGTCATGGCCGGACCCGGCCGCGTGCGGGACTGGCTCATCAGCGATGACCCGCACCACGGCTGGGTCCGCCAGACGTGGCAGGGCCAGAACGTGGACCCCCGGCTGCCTTTCGGGGCGAAGTAGGCGGACCTTTCGCCGCTTGGAGCCAGGGGTTACGGAGCGGGCGAGGTAGGCGGACTTTCCGCTCTCCGGAGCCCGCGGGGCTAACGGACGGAAACGGGTCCGACGTCGGCCGGTTCAGCTTCCGCCGAACCGGCCGCTTCCGTCTCCACGCTGTTTTGGGACGCAACGGTCGCGGGTGCCACGGTTGCAGACGCTACGGCTGTATCCGGAGCCGGAACCTGGCGGGCCGTTGCCTTGGCCCGGAATGCAGCGCCCGCCATGACCGCCAGGCCCAGCAGCGTGATGCCCGCCCCTGCCCAGATGGGCGAGGTGTATCCGAGGCCGGCCGTGATGGTCACGCCGCCGAGCCAGGCTCCCAGGGCGTTGCCCACATTGAACGCGCCGATGTTGGCTCCGGAGGCGAGCGTGGGTGCCTTGGCCGCGTACTTCATGACGCGCATCTGCAGACCGGGCACCGTGGCGAACCCGAAACCGCCGAGGAGCAGCAGCGAGGCGATGGTGAGCATCTGGTTGCCCGCGCTCAGGGCGAAAACCACCAGCACGACGACGAGGACCGAGAGCACGGCCAGCAGGGTGCGGTCGACGTCGCGGTCGGCCGCCCTGCCGCCGAGGGTGTTGCCGATAAAGAGGCCGACGCCGAAAACGATCAGCAGCCACGGCACCGTTGAAGCGGCGAATCCGGAAACTTCCGTGAGCGTGAAGGCGATGTAGGTGAAGGCGCCGAACATTCCGCCGTAGCCGAGGATGGTCACCAGGATGGACAGCCATACCTGGCCGGAACGGAAGGCGCGCAGTTCGCTTCGCAGTCCGCCGCCGGCGGTGTCACCGCTGCCCGCGTTGGGCACCAGGGCCAGGATTCCGGCCAGCGCGAGCACGCCGATGCCCGTGATGGCCCAGAAAGTGGAACGCCAGCCCGCCGCCTGGCCCAGGAGCGTGCCGAGCGGAACTCCCAGGACGTTGGCTGCCGTGAGCCCGGTGAACATAATGGCGATGGCGGCGGCCTTCTTCGTCGCCGGGACCATGCCGGCGGCCACCACCGCACCGATTCCGAAGAAGGCGCCGTGCGCGAGGGCGGCGACCACCCGGCCAGCCATCATCGCCCAGTAGTCAGGGGCAGTGGCGGACAGCAGGTTGCCGGCAATGAACAGCACCAGCAGCATGGCCAGGACGGGCTTGCGCCGGAAGCGCGAGACTGCAGCGGTGAGTCCCAGCGCTCCCACCACGACGGCGAGGGCATAGCCGGAGATGAACCATCCGGCGGACGCTTCGCTGACCCGGAAGTCGGCGGCCACTTCAGGGAGCAGGCCCATGATGACGAATTCGGTGAGTCCGATGCCGAACCCGCCGAGGGCTAGGGCTATCAGGCCAACAGGCATAGGTGTGCTCCTTCGGAACTGTACTGAATGGGGAGCGCGACGTAAGCTAATAGTTGCAAGCGCGCTATATTTTGTTGCACAAGAAAATATTGCACAGAAAGATATAGCGCGCAAGCAACTATCTACCGCGCTCTGTTCCGAGTGAGCCGGAGAACAAAAGGAGGAGGGCCCATGGGCATCAAGGACGACGCCGTAGAGGTGCGCGCCCAGGGCTGGCGCACCCTGGCGGCCCTGCACGGTCTGATCGAGGCGGAGCTGGAACGGTCGCTGCAGGGGCAGGCCCGGCTTTCCGTCGTCGAATACACGGTGCTGGACGCGCTCAGCAGGCAGGACGGGTGGCACATGCGTATGCAGCAGCTGGCGCGGGCCACGGCTCTGAGTGCGAGCGCGACCACCCGCCTGGTAAACCGGCTGGAGGACCGCGGCCTGCTAACCCGCATCCTGTGCGCTGACGACCGCCGCGGCATCTACACCGAGCTCACCGACAGCGGGAGCAAGCTGCTGGCGGAAGCCCGGCCGATCCACGACGCCGCGTTGGAGCGGACCCTGGCCGAGGCGCAGCAGGTGCCGGAGCTGGCGCCCCTGGTGGACGCCCTCCCCCGCCTCCACGCCGGCGTCTAGCTTCCGGCGTTTACCCCCCCGACGTCGTCCACCTCGCATGACTTCGCCGGAGCGACCTCATCTCGCGCCTACGGAGTTTTTGTGCAGATAATGCCCCTTCGAAGGCCTCGAGAGGGCATTATCTGGACAAAAAGTCCGGTGGTTTAGTGGGTGTTGCTGCTAGTGCGCCGGGGTTCCTGTTTCGACGGCGGGCTCGGCGTCGGAGGTCTTTGCTTCGGCGGTCTTTGCTTCGGCGGGGACGCCGGCCTGGTGCTTGAAGTAGTGCTCCACGTCCTCGAGGCTCTTGTCCTTGGTCTCCGGCACGTACTTCGCGGCGAAGAGGATAGCCCCGACACCCAGGACGGCGAACACGAAGAACGTGTTCGAGATGCCGATGGCCGCGAGCAGCTGCGGGAAGCCGAAGCCGATCAGGAAGTTCACGGTCCAGAGCACGAAAGCCGACGCGCCCATGCCCAGGCCACGGAGCTTCAGCGGGAAGATCTCCGAGAGCATGAGCCAGGTGACCGGTGAGATGGCTCCCTGCTGGAAGGCGAGGAACGAGACGGTCAGCGCCAGGATCACGTAGCCTCGCCCGGTGCCCTCGGGCAGGACCAGCGAGAACAGGCCGATCAGCAGCAGGGCCGAGGTGGTCCCGACCTGGCCGGTGATGAGCATCCGGCGCCGCCCCACCTTGCCGAGGAGCCAGATTCCCGCGAAGGTGGCCAGCACGGAGATGACACCGTTGGCGATGTTGGCGCTCAGTGCCGCTTCCCGGCCGAAGCCGGCATCCGCCAGGATCTGTGTGCCGTAGTACATGATGGAGTTCACGCCTGTGATCTGCTGGATCACCGCAAGGCCGACGCCGACGAAGAAGATCCGCCGCAGCCAGGGAACCTGCAGGTCCTACCAGGACCCCATCTTGGACTTGTAGTCCTCCACGGCCATGGCCTTGACTTCATCGAATTCGGCCGTGGCCTGGGCCTTGGAGCGGATGCGCTGAAGCACGCCGAGGGCCTCACCGAAGCTGCCAATTGAGGCGAGCCAGCGGGGGCTCTCGGGCATGAAGGCCATGCCGATCCACAGCGCGACTGCCGGCAGCGTGGCGATCACCAGCATCCAGCGCCAGATGCCCCCGGCTTCACCGAACGTGTTGCCGAGGTAGGCGTTGAAGATGAAGGCGAGCAGCTGGCCGGTGACGATCATAAGCTCGTTCTGCGTCACGATCCGCCCGCGCCGGGCCGACGGCGACACCTCCGCGAGGTACACCGGCACCGTGACGGACGCCCCGCCCGCGCCGGGCCGACGATGAACCGGGCCGCCACCATGAACTCGGTGCTGGGGGCCAGGGTGCAGCACAGCGTGCCGATCAGGAAGACGACGGCCAGAACCATGATCATCTTGCGGCGGCCGTTCCGGTCCGCCAGCCGGCCGCCGAACAGGGCACCGAAAGCGGCACCGAACAGCAGCGAGGACGTCACCATACCCTCGGCCAGCGGGGTAAGACCAAGGTCCTCCTGCATGTACGGCAGGGCACCGTTGATGACGCCGGTGTCGTAGCCGAAGAGCAGGCCGCCGAAGGTGGAGACGATGGTGACGGTGCGCAGTGCCCCCTTGTGTTTTAAGTCAGCCTTCCCAGAAAGCCGCCGTCATACGCTGACCTTCTGCACGTACTGCTTCATGGTGTCCAGCTGGAAGCGGGAAACCTCCTCGGCATTCTGGTTTTCGGCGAAGACACTGGACACCATCACGGTGTTGTCCCGGTCCAGGAAGCCGATTTCCTTCAGGCCGCCGAAGAACTCATCCCAGTTCACGTCGCCGTCGCCGATCTTCAGGTGCTGGTGCACCCGGACGGCGTTGCCCGGCGGGTTGGTGATGTAGCGCAGTCCGTGCGAGGCGTGGTGGTCCATGGTGTCGGCCACGTGGACCAGGCGCAGCTTGTCCCCCGCCGCGCGCATGATGTCCAGCGGCGAGTTCTTCATGTGGAAGCTGTGTGAGGCCACGTAGACCATGCCGACGTTCTTCGAGTTCAGCCCGCGGATGACGCGGATCGCGGCCAGGCCTTCTTCCACGAAGTCGTCCGGATGCGGGTCGATGAGCAGGTCGATGCCTTCACGCTCGATGATGGGGAGCAGTTCCTCCATGGAGCGGTAGAACGCGCGCTCGGATTCCTCGGCCAGTTCCGGCCGGCCGCTGAACTCGGTGTTCATGGTGCTGACGCCCAGGTCCACGGCGATCTGGACGGCGCGCTTCCAGTAGCGCACTGCTGCCTCGCGGGCATCCTCGTCCGGGCCGGACCAGCGGAGCACGGGCAGGATGGACGCAATTTCGATTCCGGCGTCGGTACATGCCTTCTTCAGCTGGCCCACCAGTTCGTCGTCGGCCTTGGGGTGGTTGTAGAACGGGATGAAGTCCGGGTGCGGGGTCATCTGCATGTACTTGTAGCCGAGGTCCGCCACCACCTTGGGGAATTCCAGCAGGCTGTGGCTGTGGTGGAAGGGGGTGGGATCAAGGGCGATTTTCACGAGAACACTCCATTGTGGAAAGAGTCGGGCCAAGAACCGGGTTTTTGTCCAGATAATGCGACCTTGAGGGGCTCGAAGGCGCATTATCTGGACAAAAACTCCAGGGGCGGGGTGGCCTAGCTGTAGAGGGCAGGCTTGGCGTTCAGCTTCACGGCGACCTTCTCGCCGTTCTTCTGGGCTTCCACGCCGGCTTCGCAACAGGCAGCCGTGGCGTAGCCGTCCCAGGCGCTGGGGCCGCCGATTTCGCCGCGGAGCGCGGCGTCGACCCAGGCCTGGATTTCGACGTCGTACGCGGCGCCGAAGCGCTCCTCGAAGCCGGGGGTGACCTTGCCGCCCCAGCGGCCGTTGCTGCGCGTGTAGGGTCCCTTGTCGCCGCCGATGCCGACGATCCCGTCCTCGAAGGAGGCCTGCGTGGCCACTTCGTAGCCGAACTTCGCGTTCACGTAGATTTCGACGTCGGCCAGGACACCGGACTCGGTTTCGATCAGGACGTGCTGGGGGTCGTGCTGACCTGCCGGTGCGTTCTTCGTGGCCTTGCCGAGGCGGACCTGGACGGTGGTGATCTCTTCGCCGGTGAAGTAGCGGATGGCGTCGAACTCGTGGACCACGGAGTCGTTGATGAGCATCTCGTTGGTAAAGCCCGCGGGGGTGCTGGGGTTGCGGTGCTGGTGGTGCAGCATCAGCAGTTCACCGAGCTCGCCGTCGCGGATCACGGAGCCCAGGGCGGCGTATTCGGCATCGAACCGGCGCATGAAGCCCACCTGGATGCGCTGGTGGCCCAGCTTTTCCTCCGCCTGGACGATCTTCCAGGCGGACTCGGCGTCCGGGGTCAGCGGCTTTTCGCAGAGGATGGGGATGTCCTTGGCGAGGGCCTTGAGCAGGATCTCCTCGTGCAGGAAGCCGGGCGTGGCGATCAGGACGGCGTTGACGTCGCCGTTGTTCAGCGCCTCTTCGGCGTCGGCCAGGGCAACGGCCCCGGGGATGCCCTCGATGGCGGCCTGTGCACGGGCGAGGTCAACATCGACGACGGCGGCCACTTCAGCGCCGTGGATGCGCTTGCTGAGGCGCTGGATGTGGTCCGCGCCCATGCGGCCGGCGCCGATAACGGCGACGCGAAGGGTTTCAGTCATTGTTCTTTCCTTACGTTTTGGGATGCCGGGGCGAAGGTTACTTGACCGCAGTGCGGGAGCCGCAGGACAGCAGGTAGTTGCGGGTGCGCTTGGCGATGGGCATCGGAACGTCGAAGGCCACCGGGTACATGTCCTGCTCCACGATGCCGAAGATCGGCCGGTCCAGGGCCTCCACGGCTTCGATGACCGCGCGCAGGTCGGGCAGACCGTTGGGCGGTTCCGTCATGACGCCGGCCAGGTTTGCCGCTGCCCAGGTCATGTTTTCCTCGTTGACCTTCTTGAGGACGTCCGGGTTGATCTGCTTCAGGTGCAGGTACCCGATCCGGTCCGGGTAGTTCTTGATGAGCTCCAGGCTGGAGGCGCCGCAGTATTCCGCGTGACCGGTGTCCAGGCACAGGTTGAGGTACTGCGGGTCCGTCGCGCCCAGCAGTGCTTCGATGTCCTCCTGGGCTCCGACGTGCGAGTCGGCGTGGGAGTGGAACTGCTGCCTGAGGCCGAAGTCCTCGAGCAGCGTCTTTCCGAGCCGGTTGTGGCCGGCGAGAAGGTCGCTCCAGGCCTTGTCGCTGAGTGTGCCGCTCTCCACAGCCTCGCCGGTGACGTCGTCGCGCCACATGGCGGGGATGACCACGATGTGCTCGCCGCCCATGGCTGCCGTCAGTTCGGCCACCTTGCGGGCCGGCTCCCAGGCCGTCTCCCACTGGTCCAGGCCGCGGTGGAAGGCGGTGAAGACCGTGCCCGCGCAGACCTGCAGGTCGCGCTGTTTGAGCTCCTCGGCCAGCCGGGCGGGGTCGGTGGGCAGGTAGCCGTAGGGGCCGAGTTCGATCCACTTGTAGCCGGATTCGGCCACTTCGTCGAGGAACCGCTCCCACGGGGTCTGCTTGGGGTCATCCGGGAACCAGACGCCCCAGGAGTCCGGCGCGGTGCCGATGATCAGCTTGTTCTCAGTCATGACAGCGTTGTCTTTCTCTTTGCTGATTGAGCCGGCAGAAACGCGATTTCGACAGGCTCAACCACCGGGGACTAGTTGGACGGGAAGTTGTAGGAGGCGCCGGAGGCGTGGGTGGGTTCGGGCCAGCGGGAGGTGACCACCTTGCCGCGGGTGTAGAAGGAGACGCCTTCGGGGCCGTAGATGTGCTTGTCGCCGAAGAGGGAGGCTTTCCAGCCGCCGAAGGAGTGGTAGGCCACCGGGACAGGCAGGGGCACGTTGATGCCGATCATGCCGACGGTGACGGAGCGCTGGAACTTGCGGGCGGCCGCTCCCGAGGAGGTGAAGATGGCGGTGCCGTTGCCGTAGGGGTTGGAGTTGATCAGCTTGATGCCGTCTTCGAGGGTGTCGACGCGGACGACGACGAGGACGGGTCCGAAGATCTCCTCCTGGTAGGCGGTCATCTCGGTCTTGACGTGGTCGATCACGGTGGGCCCGACCCAGAAGCCTTCCTCGTGGCCGGGGACGGCGAGGTCGCGGCCGTCCACGACCATCGCGGCTCCTGCGGCTTCGGCTTCGGTGACGATCTTCACGATCCGTTCCTTGGAGGCGGGGGTGATGACCGGGCCCATTTCCGCGCCGGGCACGGTGCCGTTGTTGACCTTGACGGCGACGGCGCGTTCCTCGACCTTCTTGACCAGCAGGTCCGCGGCGTCGCCGACGGCGACGGCGACCGAGATGGCCATGCAGCGTTCACCGGCGGAGCCGAAGGCGGCGGCGGCGAGGTGGTCTGCGGCGTTGTCCAGGTCGGCGTCGGGCAGGATGATGGCGTGGTTCTTCGCGCCGCCGAGGGCCTGTACGCGCTTGCCGTGGGCGGTGGCGGTCTCGTGGACGTACTTGGCGATCGGGGTGGAGCCGACGAAGGAAATGCCGTCCACGTCCGGGTGGGTCAGCAGCCCGTCGACGGTTTCCTTGTCGCCGTGCAGGACCTGGAACACGCCGTCGGGCAGCCCGGCGTCCTTCCACAGCTTGGCCAGCAGCAGGGACGCGGAGGGGTCGCGTTCGGAGGGCTTGAGGATGAACGCGTTGCCGGTGGCGATCGCCATCGGGGCCATCCACAGCGGCACCATGACGGGGAAGTTGAACGGGGTGATGCCAGCCACGACGCCCAACGGTTCGCGGAAGGAGAAGACGTCGATGCCGGTGGAGACTTGGTCGGAGTAGTCACCCTTGAGCAGGGACGGGATGCCGCAGGCGAACTCGATGACTTCCAGGCCGCGGCCGATCTCGCCCTTGGCGTCGGAGAGGACCTTGCCGTGCTCGGCGGTGATCAGCGCGGCGAGTTCGTTCACGTGCTCGGCGACGAGTTCGCGGAACTTGAACAGCACGGCGGTGCGCTTGGCCAGGGAGATGTCGCCCCAGGAGTCGGCAGCCTTGCGGGCTGCCGCGACGGTGTTGTCCAGGTCGGCGCGGTTGGCCAGGCGCAGCTCGGCGGTGACCTGGCCGGTGGCCGGGTTGTACACGGGCTGGGTGCGGTCACCTTCGCCTGCAGTCTCGGCACCGTTGATGAAGTGCTTGATGGTGGTGGTGACGGTCGTCGTTGACATAGAGATGACTTCCTTGGTCTGTGGCTTGGGGAGAGGCTGGGGGGAGGTTAGCCGAGCAGCTTGCGCTGGCGGTTCTTGTGGTCGGTGTAGGTCTTGTAGGCCTGCTGGGTGGATTCCAGTTCGGAAACGGCAGAGACGGGCACGTCCCACCAGGATTCGGAGTCCGGTGCGTCCAGCAGCGGGTCGGATTCGACGTGGATCACGATCGGGCCGCCGCGTTCCGGGGCTGCCTTGGCGTCGCGGATGGCCTGTTCGAGTTCGGCGATGGCCTTCTCGCCCGGCTCGATCCGGATCACCTTCACGCCGAGGGATTCGGCGTTCAGGGCCAGGTCCACCGGGAGGGTATCGCCCTCGTCGAAGGAGTGGTTTTCTTCGTCCAGGGCGCGGTACCGGGTGCCGAAGCGTTGCGAGCCGAGGGATTCGGAGAGCGAGCCGATGGAGGCGTAGCCGTGGTTCTGGATCAGGATCACGATCAGTTTGATCCGCTCGGCGACGGCGGTGACCAGTTCGGTGTGCATCATCAGGTAGGAGCCGTCCCCCACCATCACGACGACGTCGCGCTGGGCACCGCCCTTGGCGGCCTCGGCCAGCGCTGCGCGCTTGACACCCAGCCCGCCGGGGATCTCATAGCCCATGCAGGAGTACGCGTATTCGACGTGGTAGCCGAACGGGTCGCGGACCCGCCACATCTTGTGCAGGTCGCCCGGCAGCGAACCGGCGGCGCAGATGACCACGTCGGAGGCGTCCATGGCCCGGTTGGTGGCGCCGATTATCTCGTTCTGCGCCGGCAGCGGGCTGTGCCGGGTGTCGAAGGCCGCGTCCACCGTGGTGTTCCAGCGCTGCTTCTCGGCGGCGATCTTCTGCTCGAGGTCGGCGCCCACCCGGTAGCCGCCCAGGGCCTGGTTGAGCTTGACCAGCGCCTTGCGGGCGTCGGCGACGATCGGCAGCGAGGTGCCGTGCTTGTACGCGTCGATCGGTGCGACGTTGATGTTGATGAACTTCACCTCCGGGTTCTGGAACGCCGTCCGGGAGGCGGTGGTGAAGTCCTCGTAGCGGGTGCCGATGCCGATGATCAGGTCCGCTTCGGCGGCGATGGCGTTGGCCGCCGTCGTGCCCGTGGAGCCGATCGCGCCGAGGGAGAACTGGTGGTCCCACGGCAGGACGCCGACGCCGGCCTGCGTGTTGCCCACAGGGATGCCGGTCAGTTCGGCGAACTTCGCGAGTTCCTCATCGGCGTAGGCGTAGAGGACGCCGCCGCCGGCGATGATCAGCGGACGCTTCGCGGCCCGGATGACCTCGGCGGCGCGGCGGATGTCGCCGTCGTCCGCTTCCGGGCGGCGGATCCGCCACTCACGCTCGGCGAGGAACTCCTCGGGAACGTCGAAGGCTTCTGCCTGGACATCCTGGGGCAGCGAGATGGTCACCGCGCCGGTCTCGGCCGGGTCGGTGAGGACGCGCAGGCCGTGGTGGAACGCGGAGAACAGCTGCTCGGGCCGGGTGACCCGGTCGAAGAACCTGGACAGCGGCCGGAACGCGTCGTTGACCGTGAGGTCGTAGGCGTAGGGCTGCTCGAGCTGCTGCAGCACCGGATCAGCCGCGCGGGTGGCGAACGTGTCACTGGGCAGCAGCAGGACCGGCAGCCGGTTGGTGGTGGCCAGCGCGGCACCGGTGAGCAGGTTGGACGAGCCCGGGCCGATGGAGGTGCTGATTGCGTAGGTCTGGCGGCGGCGGGTGTGCCGGGCGTAGCCGACGGCCTGGTGCGACTGGGCCTGTTCGTTGCGGCCCTGGTAGTACGGCATGATGGTCGGATCGAGCTGCTGGTACTGCTTCAGGGCCTGGCCCACACCGGCCACGTTGCCGTGCCCGAAAATGCCGAACGTGCCCGGGATCAGCCGCTCGCGGAAATCGACCCCGGCAATGGAATCAACGGTGTACTGCTTCGAAAGATACTCGACCGCGGCCTGCGCCACGGTCATCCGGCGGGTTCCAGTTCCCATCGATTTACTCCGATACTTCTGCGGTGAGGGCTGATGTCGTGTGGTGGAGGAGTGAAGCGGCCGCGGCGACAGCTCCGGCAACATCGCCGTCCTGCGGGTACAGCAGGGTCCGGCCGACGGTCAGGCCCTGCACGCCGGGAAGAGCGAGGGCTGCTCCCCAGGTGGCGAACACCTCGTCCTGGGTGCCTGCCGGGTCTCCGCCCAGCAGCACGGTGGGCATGGTGGTGGCGGCCATGACGCGTTCCATCTCGGCCACCACCGGCAGCTTCATCCAGGTGTAGGCGCTCGTGGAGCCCAGGCCCTCGGCGATGGCGATGGACTTGATCACGGCGTCCGGGCTCAGGTCGTTGCGGGCCCGGCCGTTCTCGCGGACGGACAGGAAGGGCTCCACCATGGCGATGAGCTTGCGTTCGGCCAGCGAATCAATCGCTTTCGCCGTGGCCTCCAGCAGCGAGACGGTGTCCGGATCGCCCAGGCAGATGCGGGTCAGCATCTTGCCGCCGTCCGCGCCCAGTGCCTCCAGCGCCGCGGCGGTATGGCCGGTGAAGCGGTCGTCGAACTCGTTGACCAGGCCCGTCAGGCCGCCGCGGTTCATCGACCCGAAGACGAGCTTGCCCTCCAGCGCCCCGAGGAGCAGCAGATCGTCCATGATGTCCGGGGAAGCCAGGATGCCGTCCACCGCCGGGTTGGCCAGTGCAATCTGCAGCCGGTCCAGGAGCTGCCGGCGGTCCGCCATGGCCACCGGATCGCTGCCGACGGCGAGGGCGCCACGGGCCGGGTGGTCGGCTGCGACGATAAAGTTCTGCCGGCCGTGCTTCAGGCCGGGGTGGCGGCGGCGGGCCTTGGCGGCCCGGGCCACGGCGTCCGGGTCTTCGAGCCGGATGATGCTCAGGTGCTCGTAGCGGCGGGGGTCGTCATCCACCGCGAGGGCCGCGGTGCCGGGGTTGAGGCTCACAGGGCCGCTCCTTCAGGGATTGAGGCGCCGGGGACGAGGCGTCCGCGCTCGGCCAGCAGCGAGGTGACCTCGCCCGGAGTGGGCATGGCGTCCGCGCAGGACAGCCGGGAGGCGACAATGGCGCCGGCGGCGTTGGCGTAGTCCAGGACCTGTGCCAGCGGCCAGCCGGACAGCAGCCCGTGCACAAAGGCGCCGCCGAAGGAGTCACCGGCACCCAGGCCGTTGACGGTCTCCACCGGAACAGGGGCGGAGACCACGCGCTCGGTGCGGGTCTTAGCCATCACACCCTCCGGGCCGAGCTTAACGACGGCGATTTCCACGCCGGCGTCCAGCAGGCGGTCCGCCTGCTCATCCGGAGTGCCGGGGCCCACGGCCACGGAACATTCCTGGTCGTTGCCGATCGCGACGGTGACGTGCGGCAGGATCCGGGCCACCTGCTCGCGGGCTTCCTCCTCGGATGCCCAGAACATGGGCCGGTAGTCGAGGTCCAGGACGGTGTACTGGCCTTCCGTGAGACCGGTACGTGGCCGGGCCTCGTGCGCCTTGATGTGCGCCTCGCGGCTCGGCTCTTGGCACAGGCCCGTCACGGTGGACCAGAAGATCTGCGCCGCGCGGATGGCCTCCGTATCGAGCTCGTCAGCCTTGATCTGCAGGTCAGGCGCCGTGGGGAACCGGCCGTAGAAGTACAGCGGAAAATCGTGGGGCGGCTGGATGGCGCAGAACGTGGCCGGCGTCTGGAGACCCTGGACCGGGCTGACGAAGGAATCATCCACACCGAACTTTTCCAGTTCGCGGTGCAGGTACGTGCCGAACGGGTCATCGCCGGTGCGGGTGATGACCCCGGTCCGGCGGCCATGGCGGGCGGCGGCGACAGCAACGTTCGAAGGCGAGCCGCCGAGGTACTTGCCGAAGGACGTCACATCCTCCAGTCCCACCCCGATGTCATTCGGGTAGATATCAACGCTGATTCGCCCGATCGTGAGCAGTTCGTGGGTCACGGTGATCGTGGACCTTTCTTTTGGATCTCAACCTCTAAGCAGCCGAACGGCCAAGGCTCCGGCGTTCCGCGGCCCCGTGAGCGGGACCACATGAACTACTGTGCCCTAGAATTTATGTCCTGTCAAAAGTTTGTACTGACATACTTACAACAAGCAGAAGTTCGCATTAATCGCGAGTTGCGGAGCCGGATGCAGCGGCCGGCCGGAGTACTTTTTCAACCCCTACTTCTTCGGCACGGCGAGCTCACCAGTGACGTACTGGGCGCGGCCGAATCCGAAGGACCAGTCCCCCGCCGTGTTCTCGACATAGCCAATAAAGACGTCCTCGCCGGCGACCCCAAGCGCCGCCAACTTTTCCGCGACTGCAGCAAAGAGGCTCTGCTTCGCCTCCTGGCTACGCCCGCCCTGGGTGAAGATCTGGATCATGATGACGTCACGCGTGCGCTCGAAGCCAAGGCCCGCGTCCTGCGCCACAATCTGGCCCGGCGCGTGTTCGGTGACGATATGGAAGTAGTCGCGTTCCGGGATGCCATACTCAGCCAGGATCGCGTCATGGATGCCTCGGCTGAGGCGGTTGAGTTCATCCTGGCTGCGCCCCGAGTGGACGTCGATTCGTACTAGCGGCATGCGATCTCCTTTGATAGTTTGTCCTGACATATTATCAAAGTGACAAGCTGGCGCAAGGGCCCTTCCCTGCGCCCGCCCAAACGTGAGCTTCGCGACAAAGCCCGACGGCGGCCGGTGACCTTCAATGTGAAAGTCACCGGCCGCCGTCGGACGATTTTGCTGCGGTGCGTGCCCTACCCGGCCAGCACCTCCTCGAGCCGCTCATACCCGTCGCGGAGTCCGGTTTCCATCCCGGAGTTGGCCATGCCGTCGCGGGCCTCCAAGGTGGGACAGACAACATGGTTGTGGAGCCGGGACCGTCCGCCGCCGAGATCCTCGAAGTGGGTGAACTCGATGCAGACAATGTCCGGGTAGCCACTGAACTCAAAGGTCTGGACGGCAAACTCGTTCTCCCGGACGGTGTGGAAGAGACCGTTGGCGAGGTAGGTCACACCATCGGGTGCGGCGTGGCTGTAGAGGTAGCTGCCGCCGGTGCGGAAGTCGTAATGGTCGATGTCCACGCTGGTTCCGCGCGGGCCGAGCCACTGCGCGATCAGCCCGGGCTCGCTGTGGGCGCGGAACACGTCCGCCACCGGAAAGTCGAACTCCCGCTCAATATCGATGAAGGGTACGCCTGCCGGGATGGTGAGTTTAAGTGCGTTGGTCATGATCGGTCCTTGTCGCTGCTGCCGTGCTCCGAGACCGCCAACATAGACCTCACGGCACGCATAGGCAAGGCTCTGCCGGCCCGGCTTAAACGAAGAAACGCGGGGTCACTCTGCGCCCAATCCGGGGGGTGGATTGGGCTGGGAGTGACCCCGCGTTGCCTGAGGTGGGGCTTAGAGCGCTGCGTAGACTTCGCGCAGCAGCTTGGCGGTCTCGGACGGCGTCTTGCCGACCTTCACGCCGGCAGCCTCGAGGGCTTCCTTCTTCGCCTGGGCGGTACCGGCGGAACCGGAGACGATGGCGCCTGCGTGGCCCATGGTCTTGCCTTCGGGCGCGGTGAAGCCGGCCACGTAGCCGACAACCGGCTTGGTGACGTTGGCCTTGATGAAGTCGGCGGCACGTTCTTCGGCATCGCCGCCGATTTCGCCGATCATCACGATGGCCTTGGTCTCCGGGTCGGCCTCGAACGCAGCCAGGGCGTCGATGTGGGTGGTGCCGATGACGGGGTCACCGCCGATGCCGATGGCGGTGGAGAAGCCGAGGTCGCGCAGTTCGTACATCATCTGGTAGGTCAGCGTGCCGGACTTGGACACCAGGCCGATGGGGCCCTTGCCGGTGATGTTCGCCGGGGTGATGCCCACGAGGGCCTCGCCGGGGGTGATGATGCCGGGGCAGTTCGGTCCGATGATGCGGGTGACCTGGTTGCCGTCGGCGTCGACCTTGGACTGTGCCAGTGCCCAGAACTCGGCGGAGTCCTGGACCGGCACGCCTTCGGTGATAACGACGACGAGGCCGATGCCGGCCTCGATGGCTTCAACGACGGCGTTCTTGGTGAATGCCGGCGGGACGAAGACGATGGAGACGTCTGCGCCGGTCTCTGCCATGGCTTCCTTGACGGTGCCGAAAACGGTGATCTCGTTGTCGCCGTGCAGGACGGTGGTGCCGGCCTTGCGGGCATTGACGCCGCCAACAATGTTGGTGCCGGCCTTGAGCATGAGGGCGGTGTGCTTGGTGCCCTCGCCGCCCGTGATGCCCTGGACGATGACCTTGGAGTCCTTGTTCAGATAAATAGACATGTTTTCTTTCCTAGATCTCGGCAGGCTCGATCAGCGGGCGTTGGCGAGCTCGGCGGCCTTGTCGGCGCCCTCGTCCATGGTGGCAGCCAGGGTGACCAGCGGGTGGTTGGCCTCGGCGAGGATGCGGCGGCCTTCTTCGACGTTGTTGCCGTCGAGACGGACAACCAGCGGCTTGTTGGCGGAGTGGCCCAGCTCGGCCAGGGCGCCCACGATGCCCTTGGCGACAGCGTCACAGGCGGTGATGCCACCGAAGACGTTGACGAACACGGACTTGACCTGCTCGTCGCCCAGGATGACATCCAGGCCTGCGGCCATGACCTCGGCGGAGGCTCCGCCGCCGATGTCCAGGAAGTTGGCGGGCTTGACGTTGCCGTGGTTCTCGCCGGCGTAGGCGACGACGTCCAGGGTGGACATGACGAGGCCTGCACCGTTACCGATGATTCCGACTTCACCGTCCAGCTTGACGTAGTTCAGGTCCTGCGCCTTGGCCTTGGCCTCGAGCGGGTCTGCGGATTCCTTGTCCTCAAGCTGGGCGTGCTTGGGGTGGCGGAACTCAGCGTTCTCATCGAGCGTGACCTTGCCGTCGAGGGCAACGATCTCGCCGGCGCCGGTCTTGACCAGCGGGTTGACCTCCACGAGGGTGGCGTCTTCCTTCTTGAAGACGTCCCAGAGCTTTAGAATCACGCCGGCGACTTTGCCGCGCAGTTCTTCAGCGAAGCCGGCGGCAGCGACGATTTCGTCAGCTTTGGCCTGGTCTATGCCCACGGCGGGGTCGATGGCTACCTTGGCCAGGGCCTCGGGCCGCTCAACGGCGAGCTGCTCGATTTCCATGCCGCCTTCAACCGAGCACATGGCCAGGTAGTTGCGGTTGGCCCGGTCCAGCAGGACGGAGAAGTAGTATTCCTCGGCGATGTCCGCACCCTGGGCGATCATCACCTTGTTGACGGTGTGGCCCTTGATGTCCATGCCCAGGATGTTGGTGGAGTGCTCAAGTGCCTCGTCCGCGGACTTGGCCACCTTGACGCCGCCGGCCTTGCCGCGGCCACCGACCTTAACCTGTGCCTTGACGACAGTTACGCCGCCGATCTTCTCGGCAGCTGCCTTTGCTTCTTCAGGGGTGTGCGCCACGATGCCGGCGAGCACGGGTACACCGTGCGCTTCGAACATATCGCGCGCCTGATATTCAAACAGGTCCACGGTTTAGTGTCCTTCTACGTCGAAGTAGTTTCTGTACAGCCGGACAACACCAAAGGGTGCGGACCGGGCTGCGGAATTAACGCGCCCTGCGGCAGGTCCGGAAACGAGCCACGCGGCGCAATGCTCCTTTGGGAACTCTAGTCCTTTGGAGGGACCGGCCCGTTCCAGACTACCTGTTCTGTGAGTAAGGACACTATTCTATGGACCGTAGAAAAACCCCGGGATTACGGGGTTTTTGAGGCCTTGGCGGGCGCCGGTTGGACGTTTTTGCCGTTCGCGGAGATGAGTTCGTAATGATCCCGGCTGACAAAGAAACCGACGCCGCCGGAGACGTTTCCGCAGGCCACACCGGAGCGGTAGACGGAGCACCGCAGGCCGTTCCGTTCGAGGTTGCCGCCCTCCGGCAGGACCGGAAGCTTGGAGACGGGCCCGTTGGGCGTGCCCTTTGGCCCGTACTCGGCCTCCATCTGGGTGACGCCGGACCGGCATTCACCGTACCGGGCCCGGCCGGGCGTCAGGAGGGCCGCGCCGCCCAGGTAGCCGAGTCCGGTCCCCGCGCAGTCGTCGCCGACGTCCGCGGCCTCCGGCGCCGGGTACACCGCGAGCTCGCAGTGCGCCACGGGCACGGTTGCCAGTTTTTGGTTGTCGGAATCGCTGAAGTTGTTGGTTTCGTAGGGCAGGTTCAGGTGCGGTCCGCGGGCTGAGGTCAGGGCGCACACCACATTCCGGTCTGCGGTCGCGAATGCCAGCACGTCGTCGCCTGCGGCAAACCCGGCGGGGTCTGTGAGCGGTGCCTGTTTCAGCTGCTCCAGGGCGGGCAGCGGCGGCGGAGGGGTGTACTCCGGATCCGCGACTGTGACGGAACAGCCAGCCAGGACCAGTGGGAGCAGGGCCATCGGGAACAGCAGCACCCGGCCGGCGGCAACGCGATCAAGGCGCCCCACCGGCACGCTCAGGCGTCGATCTTGGTCAGCGGCGCGTAACGGAGCAGCAGCCGCTTCTCGCCGACGTCGAACTTCACCTTCGCCACGGTTTTGTCCCCGGCTCCTTCGACAGCGAGCACGGTGCCGTTGCCGAAGCTGGTGTGGTTGACCTTGTCCCCCACGCTGACCGCAATGACTTCCTTCTGCGGCTGCACGCGGTTTTTTGCGACGGCGGCCGGAACGTCCGCGTTGAAGCCCGCGGAGGAATCAGCCCTGGTGCCGCGGGCCGATCCGGCGCCCCAGAAGGATCCGCTGTACCGGCCCGAACCGATAGCGGCGCCGCTCCCCCAGCCGCCGGCCTGCCGGCTTGTGCCCTCGCGCTTCCATTCGACGAGCTCGGAGGGGATTTCCTCCAGGAACTGGCTGGCCGGGTTGTACTGGCTTTGCCCCCACATGTTGCGGACCTCGGAGCGCGTGACGTACAGGCGTTTCCGGGCGCGCGTCAGTCCCACGTATGCGAGCCGGCGTTCCTCCGCCAGTTCCTTGGGGTCCGTTGCGGAACGCTGGTGCGGGAAGAGCCCGTGCTCCATGCCGGTCAGGAAGACCACGGGGAATTCGAGGCCCTTGGCCGTGTGCAGCGTCATGAGCGTGACCACGCCCAGCCTTTTCGCCTCAGCCACCGCGGCGTCGATGTCCGCGCCGGGGGCGTCCGGGATCTGGTCGGCGTCGGCCACCAGGGAGACCTGCTCGAGGAAGGCGCCGAGGGACCCTTCGGGATTATCGCGCTCGTACTCGCGGACGACGGCGACAAGCTCGGCGAGGTTCTCCACCCGGGACTCGTCCTGCGGATCGTTGCTGGAGCGCAGGGTGGCGAGGTAGCCGGTCTGTTCCAGCACGGCCTCGAGCGCGGCCGCGGCGCCGGAACCCGCGGCGACCTCGGCGAGGTCGTCCAGGAGCTTCACGAAGCCGAGCACGGCGTTGACGGAGCGGGTGGCCATGCCGGGCGCCTGGTCGGCGCGGCGGGCCGCAGCGATGAAGGACGTGCGCTCCCGCGCGGCAAGGGCCGCCACGGCACCCTCGGCCCGGTCCCCGATCCCGCGCTTGGGTTCGTTGAGGACGCGGCGGAGGTTGACGTCGTCGTCCGGGTTGACCAGCACGCGCAGGTACGCCAGGGCGTCCTTGATTTCCTTGCGCTCGTAGAACCTGGTGCCGCCAACCACTTTGTACGGCAGCCCCACCCGCACCAGGACGTCCTCGATGGAACGGGACTGGGCGTTGGTGCGGTAGAAGATGGCGACATCGCCCGGGCGGAGGTTGTCCTCGTCCTGGAGCCGGTCGATTTCCTTGGCAATGAACTGGGCTTCGTCGTGCTCGTTCTCGCCGACGTATCCGATGATCTTGTGGCCCTCGCCCTCCGCGGTCCAGAGCCTTTTCTCGGGGCGGTTGGGGTTGCGGGAGATCACGGAGTTGGCCGCGCTCAGGATGTTCTGGGTGGAGCGGTAGTTCTGCTCCAGCTTGATGGTGCGGGCGTCGGGGTAGTCCTTCTCGAACTCCACGATGTTCCGGATGTCCGCGCCGCGGAACGCGTAGATCGACTGGTCGGAGTCGCCGACGACGGTCAGCTCCGCCGCCCCGGGCCCCTCGCCGACGATTTCCCGGACCAGGGCATACTGCGCGTGGTTGGTGTCCTGGTATTCGTCCACCAGGACATGCCGGAACCGGCGCCGGTAGGAGTCTGCGAGCGCCGGGAAGGCCCGGAACATGTAGACCGTCTGTGCGATCAGGTCATCGAAGTCCATGGCGTTGGCCTGGCGCAGCCGCTGGGTGTAGCCCTTGAAGACGTCTGCCACGGCGCTTTCGAAGGGGTCACTGTGGTTGGCGGCGGACGCGAACGAGTCGTCGTCGATCAGTTCGTTCTTGAGCGCGGAAATCTTGTGCTGGATTGCCTTGGGCGCGAACTTCTTGGGGTCAAGGTCCAGGTTCTTGGCCACCAGCGTAATCAGCCGAAGGGAGTCGGCGGAGTCGTAGATGGAGAAGTTGGACTTCAGGCCGACGTTGGCGGCCTCGCGCCGCAGAATCCGGACGCAGGACGAGTGGAACGTGGAGATCCACATGGCCTTGGCCCTGCCGCCAACAAGCGCCTCGATGCGTTCGCGCATTTCGGCGGCGGCCTTGTTGGTGAACGTGATGGCCAGGATTTCACCGTGGTGGGCCCGCTTGGTGGCAATCAGGTAGGCGATCCGGTTACTGAGGACGCGGGTCTTGCCGGAGCCGGCTCCGGCCACGATCAGCAGTGCGCTGCCGGAGTGTTTGACCGCTTCCTCCTGCTGAGGGTTCAGGCCGGCCAGCAGCGCCCCGGCGTCAGGCAGCTGGTGCCGGGCGTGTTCCTCCGGGCCCCCGCCGCCCGGGCCCCCACCGGCAGGTCCGGCCGCGGGCGCGGCTGCCGGGCGGCCTGCGGATTCACGCGGGCCGCCGCCGAACGCGGGCGTCATCAGCCCTGTTTCGGGGCGCGACTTGGTGATGGCACCGGCGTGGGAACCAGCCTTGAACGGACCGTCAGCGTAGGGGTCAAACAACATATCCATGGTGACTACAAGTCTAGGCGGTGGGGCTGACACTGGATTCCGCCCTGTGGATAACCCCGCCGCGGGGCGCTCCCACGGGGGGAAACAAGCCAGCGGCTATCTAGTCGACGGAGCCTGACTCGAGGGCGGCACGCAGCTGGTGCACCGCCGTCGTTCCTCCCGCCATGAACCATTCCAGGCCGTTGACGTGGACGCTGCCGGCGAGGCCGCCCGCGGCCGTCACGATCGCTTTCCCGGGAAGCCAGTCCCATTCGGGGCAGCTGTGCTGGAACCAGCAGCCAAGCTGCCCGTCGGCGACCCGGCCGAGGTCGCACGAGCCGGACCCGAGCATCCGCAGCGTCGCGGCCGAGGTCGCTGCGGCGTGCCACGGCATGGCGCACATCGGGTCGGAGAGCCAGCGCGGGTGGATGTAGGTGGCGGCGCCGAGGTGGGACAGGTCGGCGGCGTTGCGGTTGGTGCCATCCTCCCTGAAGGTGGTGACGGGATCGCCGTTGAGGGTGGTGGCCCGTTGCTTGCCGCCGATCCAGAGTTTGTCCTCCTCGGGCTGGAAAATGGCCCCGAGCAGCACATCGGATTCGTCCTTGAGGGCGATGGCTGAACACCAGTAGGTGGAGCCCTGCAGGAAGTTGTAGGTGCCGTCCACCGGGTCGATGACCCAGGTCCGCCCGCTGCTGCCATGCACCGCGGCGCCTTCTTCGCCGAGGACGCCGTCGTCCGGGCGGCAGCGCTGCAGCTGCTCCAGCACATACGCTTCGGCTGCGTGGTCCGCGGCTGTGACGATGTCGGAGATCGAGGTCTTGCGCTGGGCGTCGAGGCCACCCTGGCGCATGAGTAGCGCCAGCTGCCCGGCCTCGCGGACCAGTTCAGCCGCCAGCTCATAGTCGTCGAGCTCGGGGCTCAGGTTGGTGGCGCTGTGTTTGCCGAGTTTGTGTCTGCCCAGTTCCGTCACGGTTCCCACCCTATCGGCGCCGGGCACGCCCTGCACAGCAGGGGCAGTACCCAGCAGCGGTGCAGGCGGCCCCGGTTTGCGGCGGGCGATAATGGACGCATGGCCAAAACACCTGCACAGCGGATCAAGAAGCACGGCGCGAAGGCCGCAGTACCCCAGCACCACCTGCCGCCGGTCATCAACCCCGGCACCGCCCGCACTCCCGCGAAGGCGCAGAACAACGCCAACCTGATTGTTATTGCCGGCGTGGTGGCCAGCCTCTTCCTGTTCTGGTACGTCCACCTGCTTACGCTGAACCAGCTCACCCAGCTGTCCGGCGGGCTGGCCATGCCCGATTCCCTGATCGGCGGCTTCGATACCGGCTATACCGAGCAGCTCCGCCGCGCCCTGAACGCCGACGCCCGCGGCCAGCTCAATTACGTCCACAAGACGGCGGGCACCCTGTTTCCGCTGATCTTCGGCTTCACCTGGCTGCTTCTGATCGGCACCAACGTTGCCCGGAAGGCGCTTCGCTGGGCGCTCTGGGCGCTGCCGCTGCTGTTCGTCGTGGTCCGGCTGTGGGGCACCGTCACCATCGACTCCATGATCGCGGCGGTAAACCTCGACGCCGGCCAGGTCGCCTTGGCGTCGGGCCTTACCGTGACCGGCTGGGTCCTGTTCGTGGCCAGCCTTATCGCCGGCGGGGCCGCCGTGCTCCTGGGGCGCCGGTCCCCGAAGAAAGCCGCCCCGCAGCAGGAAGCCTAAGCGCCTGGTCTGCCCAAAGCGGGAAGCCTAGGCGCTCCGGGCCGCCCGGACCCGGGCGGCGGCCCTGCGCACCTGCCGTTCCTGCCGGACGCGCTGGGCGATGATCAGGCCGGCGGCGGCGAGGCCAATGGTGATCGGGTAGCCCATCAGCCGTTCGAGGGTTCCCGGCTCGGGGACGTCGAGGCCGGTGACGGCCGCCGTAACGAGCGCGGCCGCGGACACCCCGCCGCAGGCCAGAACGAACCAGCCCAGCGGCGTCTGCCGGAGCCACAGGGCGCCGAGCACCAGCAGCGCCAAAGAGCCGGCAATGAAGTACATCACCGCCCCGGCGTAGTGCCAGCCGGATTCCAGGTCCTCCGGGACCAGCCCCACGATGATCGTTCCGGCACCCGCTGTCCCGGTCAGGATCCGCGCCGCCACCGCCGAGTACCAGGGCACTTCACCGGAATGGGTTGCCGCCACCCGCACGCCGGCCCGGGCGGCCACCCGCAGCAGCGCCGAGCTCAGCAGCAGCGCGCCCAGCAGCATCCCCAGGCCCTGCACCACGAAGGAGGAATTCATCAGCACGTGCAGCGGCGAACAGATGCTGCGGCCGTCGTAGAGCCCGCAGGTGACGGCCCCCAGGTCGCTGATGAGGCCGGTCCGCCGGCTGTAAGGGTCGGGACCGGCCCAGGCGCCGATCACGGCGGCCTCCGCCACGAAATACTGGACCACGCTGAGCACCGCCCACGCCCCGATGTACTGGCGCGTGGAGGCTGTGTCTGGCAGGAACGTTGCCCGGACGGTCGGGACTTGAGCTGCGGCGGCCATGCCAAGAGCGTAGTACGCGCCGTCACCTTGTATGCTTGTAAGCGTGCCCGAACGGGCCGGTCCAAAACCCGGCCGCGGCGGGCGCCCGCCCTCGTAGCTCAGTGGATAGAGCACGGCTCTCCTAAAGCCGGTGTCGTTGGTTCGATTCCAATCGAGGGCACTTGAATCTGCAGCACCCGCCAGGGCTCCGCGACTATCTGCTGGGCACAACGCCGGCGGACCCATCCCCCGGCCGTCCCCAGGCAGGGCGCTGGTCCGTGGAACGGACACTGCTGGACCGGGCCGCCGTCACCCGCGGCACCTTCACCGGCGTCGTGATCTTTTCCCCCGACGGCGACGGCGGGCTCCGCTTCCACGAGGAAGGGACCGTGGTCTGGCCTTCAGTGACCTGGCCCGCCGGCGACGGCGACACCTTCACCGGCCCGGCCACCCGCGACTACCTGCTCAGGCCCGCGGACACGCCGGACGCCATGGACATGCTGTTTCCCGACGGCCGCCCATTCCACCGGATGAGCTTCTCGCCGGAGGCCAGCCAGGACCGGCACTGGTGCGATCCGGACACCTACCGCGTCACCTACGTCCGCCACGGCGAGAACGAGTTCAGCTATGTCTGGGATGTCACCGGCCCGCGCAAGGACCTGCTGCTGGAATCGGTGCTGCGGCGGCTGCCCGGAAGGGCGGAAGCCGCAGAGAGGCTAGGCTCGAAACCGTGAATCCGCGCATCATCGTTTCCGCCGTGTGTGTCTACGACGCCGCCGGCCGGCTCCTGACCGTCCGCAAGCGCGGCACGGACAAGTTCATGCATCCCGGCGGCAAGCCCGAACCCGGCGAGACCGCAGTGCAGGCCGCCGCACGGGAGCTCCAGGAGGAAGTCGGCATTATCGTGGATCCGCGGGAACTGACCCTCATGGGCGTCTGGCTGGCCGAGGCCGCCAACGAGGCAGCCACGGAAATCGAAGCCACCGTCTTCACCGCGCCGGGCACCTGGGTGGCCCACCCATCCGCGGAGATTGCCGAGATCAGGTGGCTGGACCTCGCGGCGGAGTTGCCCGGGGACCTGGCGCCGCTGCTCACGGACCACATCCTTCCGGCGCTGGCGGAATCCCGGCGCTGACGCCGCCCTACGGCCATTTCCCCGTCTCCGCCTTCGGCGGCCGCCATCCTACGGACCGCCCAAGGGTCCATGCTGGTGCCAAGGTTTTTGCAAGCCGCCCCGCCTAGCCTTTGTCCTGTCATCGGTCACTGGAACCGGCGGAGGCAAAATGTATTCATATGCCGCACTTGTGGTCGTGCTGCTGTTGACCGCGGGCTGCGCGGCGACCGCCCCCTCTCCTACCGCGACCTCGCGGGGAACGCACGAACACGTCATGCTCCTGCCGGCCGAGGCGGCGCAGGCGGCGCCGGACGCCCTGTCACGGGCTGGATGGACAGTCACCCCAAGTGACGAAGAGATCTCGGGTGACAACGGCCGGGGGGCGAACGTACTTGACGGGGACATCACCACCTTCTGGCAGAGCAGGACAACCGCCCCCGCAGTCCAACTGCCGCACGCCCTGATAATTGACACCAAGGTAACTCAAAGAATCTCGGGCTTCCGCTACCTCCCGTCCAAGGAGCCAAACGGGCGGATAGGCGGCTTCGAGATCCGCGTCAGCACGAACGGCACTACCTGGAGCGCGCCGGTGGCCCGCGGCACCTGGGCGGACACCGGGGACGAGAAGAGTGTGACGTTTGCGCCAGTCTCCGCCCGCTATGTTCAGCTGCGCGCCACTGCGGAAGCCGGGCACCGCGGGCCCTGGAGCAACGCCGCGGAGATCAATCTAATCGGCCAGACCGGTAGCAAGTTGTCAGTGCAGGCAGTGGCAACCGGCTCCCCGGGAGCCTGGGGGCCCACAATTAACTTCCCGATTGTCCCCGCCGCAGCGGCGCTGCTGCCAGGCAATCGGCTACTGACTTGGTCTGCCAGCGCTCCCGCCACGTTCGGTGGCGGCGGGAGCTTGACTCAGACGTCCACGCTGAACTTGACCACAGGGGAAGTGGCCCAGTCCCAGGTGGCCGCCACCGGCCATGACATGTTCTGCCCCGGGATTTCGATGTTGCCGGACGGACGGATTATGATCACCGGCGGCAACAGCAGCACCAAAACCACCCTGTATGAACCGGGGACCGACACGTGGACTGCGGGACCGCCCATGACAACCGCCCGCGGGTATCAGTCCACGGTGACCACGTCAGCAGGCGAGGTGTTCACCGTCGGCGGGTCATGGTCCGGTGGCGTCGGCTACAAACACGGTGAGGTCTGGTCCGCCGCCAGCGGCTGGCGCCCGCTGCCTAACGTGCTTTCAAGCGGCATCCTGACCAAGGATCCTGCGGGCGAGTTCCGTTCCGATAATCATGCGTGGCTGTTTGCCGTCTCCGGCGGCCGGGTTTTCCACGCAGGGCCGAGCCGTCAAATGAACTGGATCTCAACAACCGGGGCCGGCACCATCACCCCGGCCGGGTTGCGTTCCGACAGCGCAGACGCGATGAACGGAAATGCCGTGATGTACGACATCGGCAAAATCCTTACCGTGGGCGGGTCCACAGCCTATTCGGGCGCCCCTCCCACGGCGCGGGCGTACACCATCGACATCAATAACGGCGTTACCGTTGCCCCGACCGCGAGTATGGCCGTCGACCGGCAATACGCCAACGGGGTGGCGCTGCCTGACGGCCAGGTACTCGTGATTGGCGGTCAGGGCACTCCGGTGACCTTCGGCGCCAGCGGGGCCAGACTGTCGCCGGAAATCTGGAACCCTAAGACCGGGCAATGGACCACGCTGGCCCCCATGACCATTCCCAGGACTTATCACAGTATCGCCACGCTCCTCCCCGACGGCCGGGTATTCGCAGGCGGCGGCGGACTATGCGCGGGCGCCTGCGCCACCAACCACCTGGACGGGCAGATTTTCACGCCGCCATACCTGCTGGACGAAAACGGCAACGAACGGGTCCGACCAAAAATTGTTAACGCGCCCGCCAGTGCAGGGAACGGCGCCACCATATCGGTAACCACCGGTTCACCGATCACCAAGTTCTCGCTGGTGAGGATGAGCACGGTGACGCACAGCGTGAACACCGATCAGCGGCGGATCCCTCTGACGGCAACTTCGGTGTCGGGAAACACCGCCTCGCTGAGGTTGCCGGCGGATCCCGGCGTGCTGGTGCCAGGCAATTATTTACTTTTTGCGATGGACGATTCCGGAGTTCCCAGTGTTGCAACCACCATCAGCATCGGATCCCAGACGGCTCCCGCTGCAACCGGGCTGGCCATCGGCAGCGCCGCTGACACCGTAGCACCCGCTCCGGATGGCGTGCTATGGAACTACCGACCGACCGGGCAGGGCAGCTTTCAGGCCCGGAAAAAAATTGGCAGCGGCTGGGCAGCGCTAGCGAAAGGCTTCGTGACCGACTGGAACGCCGACGGCGTGTTCGACATCATCGCGCAGTGGAAGGATGGGCGACTGAGTCTCTACCCTGGTAGGTCCGATGGAGGATTCGCACCGGCCCGGCAGATCGGTTCGGGATGGGGCGGGTACCACCTTGTGGTGGGCCGCTGGCGATCGAGCGACAAATACCCAAGCATCATTGCCTACGATTCCGCCGGAACCCTCTGGCACTACGGCAATGGCAGCGGACAGACATTGAGCACACGCACCAGAATCGGGCCCGGTTGGAAGGGCCTTTACCTCACAATGGCAGATTTCGACCAAGACGGGAGGCAGGACCTCCTCGCCAAGCGGAGCGACGGCAGCCTGCTGCTGTACCGGTCCACGGGGGCCGGCGCCTTTATCTCCGAGCCCAGAAGCATTGTGGGCACCGGGTGGAGCATCGTCAACAGCGTCACCAAGGTGTCGGGATTCACGCCCGGAAATCAGGGATTAATCACTCGGCTTACTGACGGCAGGCTGGCCCACTACCCATACAGGAACGGGAGCTGGGGCGCGCGGACGATTGTCGGATCAGGCTTTAGCGGCTACAACATCTTCCGGTAACGCGGTGGCTAGCGGCGCCGAAAACTCAGTACTCCGGCACGGCTTCCTCCGCCACAGCCGTGGCCTCGGCGAACTGGGTCCGGTACAGTTCGGCGTAGCGGCCGTCCGCGGCCAGCAGCTCGGTGTGGGTTCCGCGTTCCACGATCCGTCCGTCCTCCACCACCAGGATGACGTCCGCCGCGCGGATCGTCGAGAGCCGGTGGGCAATAACGACGGCGGTGCGGCCTTCCAGCGCAGCACCCAGTGCCGCCTGCACGGCGGCTTCGTTCGTGGAGTCCAGCGCGGCGGTGGCTTCGTCGAGGATGACCACGCGCGGCTGGGCGATCAGCAGCCGGGCGATGGTGAGCCGCTGCCGTTCCCCGCCGGAGAGCCGGTAACCGCGCTCCCCCACCACGGTTTCCAGGCCGTCGGGAAGCGAACGGATCATGGTCTCGAGCCGGGCCTGGCGCAGCACCGCCCACATGTCCTCGTCGGTGGCCTCCGGGCGGGCCAGCCTGAGGTTGGAGGCGATGGTTTCGTGGAACAGGTGCCCGTCCTGGGTGACCATGCCCAGGGTGGCGCGGATGGAGTCGAAGGTCAGGTCGCGCACGTCCAGGCCGGTGGCCGGGGCGGTGCCGCCAAGGCGCACGGCGCCGGAGTCGACGTCGTACAGCCGTGACAGCAACTGGGCCACGGTGGACTTGCCGGCGCCGGAGGAGCCCACGAGTGCGACGGTCTGGCCAGGTTCCACCCGGAAGCTGATGCCGTGCAGCACTTCCTCGCCGCCGCGGGTGTCCAGTGTGGAGACCTCCTCCAGCGAGGCCAGCGAGACCTTGTCCGCGGAGGGATAGGAGAACCGCACGTCGTCGAACTCCACGGCTACGGGCCCGGGCGGGACTGCCAGTGCACCGGGCTTTTCCTGGATGAGGGGCTTGAGGTCCAGGATTTCGAAGACCCGTTCAAAGCTGACCAGGGCGCTCATGATCTCCACGCGGGCGTTGGACAGCGCGGTGAGCGGCGCGTAGAGGCGGGTAAGCAGCAGCGCCAGCACCACGACGTCGCCCGGGGCAAGCTGTCCGCCGATGGCCAGCCAGCCGCCCAGGCCGTAGACCAGGGAGAGAGCCAGGGCCGAGACGAGCGTCAGCGCGGTCACGAACGTGAACTGGAGCATGGCCGTCCGCACGCCGATATCGCGGACCCGGCCGGCACGGAGCGCGAACTCGCGGGATTCCTCGTCAGGCCGGCCGAAGAGCTTCACGAGGGTGGCGCCGGGGGCGGAGAAGCGCTCGGTCATCTGGGTGCCCATGGCGGCGTTATGTTCGGCCGCCTCGCGCCGCAAGTCAGCCAGCCGGGAGCCCATCCGCCGCGCCGGGATGAGGAAGATCGGCAGCAGGACCATGGCCAGCACCGTGACCAGCCAGGAGGTGTTCAGCATCACCGCGAGAGTGAGGATGAGGGCCACCACGTTGCTGACCACACCGGACAGGGTTCCGGCGAACGCGGACTGCGCGCCGATGACGTCGTTGTTCAGGCGGCTGACCAGCGCTCCGGTACGGGTTCTGGTGAAGAACGCGATGGGCATTCTTTGGACATGGTCGAACACCCGGGTGCGGAGGTCCACGATCACGCCCTCGCCGATGGTGGAGGACAGCCAGCGGCTCACCATGCCCAGGGCTGCCTCGGCCACCGCCACGCCGGCGATCAGGGCCGCCAGCCGGATCACCTCGCCGGAGTCGGCGCGGGCAACGATCGTGTTGACCACCTGGCCGGCCAGGACCGGCGTGGCCACAGCCAGGAACGCCATGGCGACGGACACGGCCACGAAGGCGATCAGCCTGCCGCGGTGCGGACGGGCAAAGCCGAGGACACGTTTGAGGGTCTCTTTGGAGAACGGCCGGGAGCCGCTCTTGGCCCGGGTGATGTTGTAAAGCGAGCGCCAGGCGACGCCGTCCATGCTCATCTTTTCTGCTCCATCTTGCCTGCCGCCAGTTCGGTGACGACGCCGTTGTCCACGTTCCAGCGCACGTCCAGGCGGACGTTTTCCAGCAGCCGCCGGTCGTGGGTGACCAGCAGCAGGGCGCCGTCGTAGCTTTCCAGTGCTTCTTCCAGCTGCTCGATCGCCGGGAGGTCCAGGTGGTTGGTGGGCTCATCCAGGACCAGCAGGTTCACGCCGCGGGCCTGCAGCAGGGCCAGGGCGGCGCGGGTCCGCTCCCCCGGCGACAGCGAGTCCACGGTGCGCGCGGTGTGGTCCGCCTTGAGGCCGAACTTCGCCAGCAGGGTCCGGACCTCGGCGGGCGTGTAGTCGGTCAGGACGGCTTCGACGGCGTCAGCCAGTCTTAGGTGTCCGGCCAGCAGCCCCCGGGCCTGGTCGATCTCGCCGACGGCCACGGACACGCCGAGGGACGAGTCGCCGGAGTCCGGTGCCTGGACTCCCAGGAGCAACCGGAGCAGCGTCGACTTGCCGGCCCCGTTCGGCCCGGTGATGCCGATTCGCTCGCCGGCGTTGAGCTGCAGGTTGACAGGCCCCAGGGTGAAGCCGCCCTGCCGGACCACGGCGTCGCGCAGCGTTGCCACCACAGAGCTGGAGCGCGGCGCCTGCCCGATGCTGAACTGCAGCTGCCACTCCTTGCGCGGTTCGTCCACCACGTCCAGCCGGGCGATGCGCGACTCCATCTGCCTTACCTTCTGCGCCTGCTTTTCAGAGGACTCCGTGCTGGCGGCGCGGCGGATCTTGTCGTTGTCAGGGCTCTTCCGCATGGCGTTCCGGACGCCTTGGGAGCTCCATTCCCGCTGGGTGCGGGCACGTGACACGAGGTCCGCCTTGGTCGCCGCGAATTCCTCGAACCGTTCGCGCGCATGCCGGCGGGCCACGGCACGCTCCTCCAGGAAGGCCTCGTAGCCGCCGTCGTACACTGCCACCGAGTTCTGGGCGAGGTCCAGTTCCACGATGGAGGTCACGCAGCGGGCGAGGAACTCGCGGTCGTGGGAGACCAGCACCACTCCGCCGCGAAGGCCCTGCACGAACGCTTCCAGCTTGGCCAGGCCGTCCAGGTCAAGATCATTGGTGGGCTCGTCCAGGAGCACGACGTCGAAGCGGCTCAGCAGCAGGGCCGCGAGCGCCACGCGCGCGGCCTGGCCTCCGGAGAGCCCGGTCATCTCGGCGTCGGGACCGACGTCCAGGCCAAGGTCGGCGAGGACGGGGGCTATCCGTTCATCCAGATCCGCGGCGCCCGAGGCCATCCACCGGTCAAACGCCACCGAGTAGGCGTCGTCGGCTCCGGGCACCCCGGAGCCCAGGGCCTCGGCCGTGGATTCCATCTCAGCGGTGGCTTGGGCGCAGCCGGTGCGGCGGGCAATATAGCCAGCGACAGTCTCCCCGGCGATGCGTTCGTGTTCCTGCGGCAGCCAGCCCACAAAGGCGTCGGCCGGGGCGAGGCTGACTGTGCCGGCCTGCGCCTGGTCCACGCCGGCAAGGAGCCGCAGCAGCGTGGACTTGCCTGCACCATTGGCGCCGACCACGCCAACGACGTCCCCGGGAGCCACGGTGAGGGACAGCCCGGAGAAGAGGGTGCGGTGATCATGACCGCCCGAAAGGTCCTTCGCAACAAGGGTTGCAGTCATCAATCCATCCTCTCACCGCTGCCCGTTTTCACCCGAAAATTCAGGCGGGCATGAAAGAACCCGCTGGTCCGGACTTGGGGGGTGTACGGACCAGCGGGTTCGACCACCTAGCATAGTTGATGCGGCGCGCTAAATAAAATCGAGGCTTGCGGGCTGCCTGCAAACCACCCTTCCAGTCAGCAGAAAGCGTTCCATGCCCCTCCCCGCCAAGGCCTTCCAGCGCTGGCTGCACGGCGTCGCGCCGGACGCCAGCGTTGCTGATGTGGCCAGGGCTTCAGGGGTCAAGCGCACCACTCTGGCCCAGCAGCTGGTCCGCGGCAAGGTGGCCGAGGCAACCGTGGTGGGGATCAGCCGGGCTTTCAACATCAATCCGGTGGCAGCGCTGGGCTGCTTCGAGCCTTACCGGGATCTGGGAAAGCCGCCCCTCCCGCCCACGCTGCAGGAACCGGTCAGCCAGATCGCCACCGCGGACCTGCTGCACGCCATCATTGCCCGCACCGAGCCGGGCACCGGCAACGGCACTGACATAAGAACAGGGACGGGCGCCGGACCGCCCGGGCTCAGCCCGCCGCCGCACGCCACCTCCGTAAAGAACTGGGTGGATGCCATCGACGACGGCGAACTCCGCCACCGGGTCTCCGCCGCCACCGGCGTGGCCCCCCAGAACTACTCAGCACAGCTGACCGCCAACCGGCTCGCCCCCGAACTGGCCGTCGCCACCTCCCGGGCAGCCGGCGTCGGACTGGCAGGCGGACTGGTGGCCACAGGACTGGTGACCGAAGCCGAAGCCGGCTGGCGGGCCGGCGCACGGCAGGCTGCCCTGGACAGCCTGACCGACGGCCAGCTGACCATCCTGGCCGGCGAACGCCTCCAGGCACTCGGCAAGACCCTGCGGCGGCAGGAACATGACCAACGACAAACCGAACAGATCTGGGAGAACCTCGGATGATTGAAATCCTGCAGTGGACCACCCTGGTGGTCTCCGGGGCTGCCACCCTCAGCCGGATCCCCAACCTGGCCCGCCGGAAGAACAGCTCCATTTTCTACGCCCTGGCCCTCCTGACGGTGGCCATCCTGCTGAGCATCCGCGGCCCCTACATGGCCATCGATGCCCTGCTTGGCGGCACAAACCTTGCCAACCTGCTGCTGCGCTTCATCATCTTCGGGGCTATCTTTTTCCTCGGCATCCGGATCGCAACGGGCTTCGGCGACAAACGGGGATTGCGGCTGGTCCGTGGCCATGCCGGCATATCCGCACTGGCGCTGATTTCCACCGCACTGGTGGTACTGTTCGCGCTGATGGACACGGCCGGTTCGGCCGTGGGAATGACCGGCCTCGAATCCAGGAGCGGGCAGAATGCTGCGCTGCTCCAGTACTACGCCGCCGCCGGCCGGGCCTATCCGGCCTATGTGTGCCTCGCGATCCTGCCGGGGATGCTGCGGGCCATCAGGAGCTCGCTGCCCGCCCTGCTCCGGATCAGCGCGGCGCTCCTGGCCATTGGCAGCATAGCGATTCCGCTTACCTTGCTGTTCCCGGTCATCCCACCGGGGCTGGCGTTCCTGCGTTTCGTCATCAACTACACGGCCATCCTGTGCTTTGTTGCCGGCCTGGCACTTGTCTGGCTGGACAGCGGCCGGGCCGGGCGCAAGCACCGGATGCTGTCCGCCGAGCGCCGGTAGTAGACGCCGCTAATATGAGTCAAACATTCGTTCAGCAGAGAGCGTTTCATGCCCCTCCCCGCCAAAGCATTCCAGCGCTGGCTTAGTGGTGTAGCACCGGATACCAGCACGGCCGATGTCTGCCGGCTCTCCGGGGTCAAGCGAACCACCCTCGCCCAGCAGATGGTGCGGGGAAAGGTTGCCGAGACCACAGTCGTGAGCATCAGTCGGGCCTACAACATCAATCCGGTTGCGGCACTGGCCACCTTCGAGACGTACAGCGACCTTACCGGTTCCTCCATCCCGCCGACCGACAAGGAACTCGTAAGCCAAATCGCCACTGTCGACCTGCTGCGGGCCGTCATTGTCCGCACCGCGCCCAAAGGCTCCGCCGGCGCGGACCAGCCGGAACTCAGCCCGCCGCCGCACGCCACCTCCGTAAAGAACTGGGTGGATGCCATCGACGACGGCGAACTCCGCCACCGGGTCTCCGCCGCCACCGGCGTGGCTCCCCAGAACTACTCAGCACAGCTGACCGCCAACCGGCTCGCCCCCGAACTGGCCGTCGCCACCTCCCGGGCAGCCGGCGTCGGGCCGGCAGGCGGACTGGTGGCCACCGGGCTGGTGACCGAAGCCGAAGCCGGCTGGCCGCCCCGCGCACGGCAGACTGCCCTGGACCGGCTCAGCGATGGGGACCTTGCCGCCCTGGCCGGCGAACGCCTCCAAGCACTCGGCAGAACCCTGCGGCGGCAGGAACAGGACCAGGAACAGACCGAAAGAATCTGGGAGAACCTGGTATGAGCGAGATTCTCCCCTGGGTAACGCTGGTTGTTTGCGCGGGTGCCGCACTGGCCCGTTTTCCCAGCGCCGTGCGCGGCGTGAACCCGGCCCTGTTCTTCATCTTCCTGTTGGCGACCGTGGCAGCGGTCCTGAGCATCGGACAGTTCTATGTGGCCATCGACGGTGCCCTCGGCGGCATCAACATTGCCCACGTCGTGCTGCGCCTGGTTGTTTTCGCCACGATCTACCTCATCGCGGTCCGGGTCACGAAGGGGTTTGGCGCCCCTGACGCCCACCGCATGATCGCCGGCCCACCTGGCCTGGCCATGCTCGCGATTTTCTCCGCTGCCCTGGTGGCGATTTTCCTCATGATGGATGCCTCCGCCTCATCAGTTGGCTTCAGGGAAGCCGCGTCCAGCGCCAGGAATGAGGCCCTGATCCCTTTTTACTGGGCCGCCGCCCGGGGCTACCTGGCATACGTGTCCCTCGCGCTGCTGCCTGCCCTGCTCCGCAGCGTCAAGGAAAGCCTGCCCCCGCTCGTCAGGACCGGCGCGGCCCTGATGGCGGCGGGCGCCGTTGCCACTGTTGCCGGTCTCTGCCTTGAATTCGCGCCGCCCCAACTCCTGCCGGCGGCGCCGGCGGTGAACAATGCGGCGGTGGTTTTCTACGTCTCCGGCCTCGTTATGGTCTGGCTGGCACGGGTGAAGGCCGCCAGTCCCAGGGGTCACGGAACGTCATCTACCGACAGGTAGCAACCCGGGATTCACAAAATCATTAGACCGTGAGAGAATCATGAATGTGTGAAAGCAGTTGCTGCCTGGCTTACAAGCCGTGGCGCCTGCCGGATCGCACATTGGGGGGATGAGTGGTGGCGGCCGTTGGGGACCGCCCCCACTCAGCCTTTTTAAGGGCCCGTTTCAGCCCCGTATGATGGCGAAATAAAGGACTTTGCCAATGAGTTGCATGCACTGGCACCGCGGGGCCGGATCCGGCCGCCGCGTTGCCACCGCCGCAGCCTGAAGAAGAAGGTACCCGCCATGAACCGTGTCCATTCCCGCCGCTCCGCCCTTGCAGCCACCCTTGCCGGACTGGCCCTGGCTCTGACGGCCTGCGGCGGCGGAGGTACCCAAGCCCCGGCCACCAGCAGCTCGGACACGTCACTGAGCGATGTGAAGTCCAAGGGCGAGATCGTCATCGCCACGGAGGGCACCTACAAGCCGTTCTCCTTCCACGCCGAAGGCGCCGGCGACCTGACCGGCTATGACGTGGAGATCGCACGTGCTGTGGCGGAGAAGCTGGGCGTGAAGGCCTCCTTCCAGGAGACCCAGTTCGACGGCATCTTCGCCGGCCTCGACGCCAAGCGTTTCGACACCATCGCCAACCAGATCTCCATCAATGACGAGCGCAAGGCCAAGTACGACTTCTCCAAGCCGTACACCGTCTCCACGGGTGTGATCGTGACGAAGGCGGACAACAACAGCATTACCGGCTTCGACAGCCTCAAGGGCAAGACCACAGCCCAGTCGCTGACCAGCAACTTCTACAAGATGGCCGTCGACGCCGGCGCCAACGTCCAGTCCGTGGAGGGCTGGGCCCAGGGCGTGGCGCTGGTCCGGCAGGGACGCGTGGACGCCATCGTGAACGACAAGCTCACCTACCTCGACTACGCCAAGACGAACCCGGACGCCGGGCTGAAGGTTGCCGCCGAAACCACCGAGAAGTCCGAGAGCGCCTTTGTGTTCCGCAAGGGTTCCACCGAGCTCACCAAAGCGGTGGACAAGGCCCTGGACGACCTCCGCGCCGACGGGACGCTGGCCAAGATCTCGGAGAAGTACTTCGGCACGGACGTCACGAAGTAGATGCCGTTGAACTGGGATCTCATCTGGAGCTCCTTCGGCCCTATTGTCACAGGGGCAGTCACCGGCACCATCCCGCTAACGCTGGCCTCGTTCGTCATCGGCCTCGCCCTGGCCCTGCTGGTGGCGCTGATGCGGCTGAGCCGGAACACCGTGATGTCCGGCGTGGCGCGGTTCTACGTGTCGGTGATCCGCGGCACGCCGCTGCTGGTGCAGCTGTTTGTGATCTTCTACGGCCTGCCCAGCCTGGGCGTGAAGCTTGATCCGTGGCCCAGCGCCATCATCGCCTTCTCGCTCAACGTTGGCGGTTATGCCGCCGAGGTCATCCGCGCCGCCATCCTGTCCGTGCCCAAGGGACAGTGGGAAGCCGGGCACACCATCGGCATGTCCCGCGGCCAGTCGCTGCGCCGGATCATCCTGCCACAGGCCGCGCGGGTGTCCGTGCCGCCGCTGTCCAACACCTTTATTTCGTTGGTCAAGGACACGTCCCTGGCCTCGCTGATCCTGGTCACGGAACTTTTCCGCAACGCCCAGCAAATCGCCGCCTTCAGCCAGGAGTTCATGGCGCTCTACCTCGAGGCTGCCCTCGTCTACTGGGTGATCTGCCTGGCGCTCTCCTCCGGGCAGTCCGTCCTTGAAAGGAGATTGGACCGTTATGTCGCCCACTGACGGAGCAGCCCACACGGCAGCCCACGGAGCCTCGGCACAGGCCAGGCCCGTGCTGTCGGTCCGCAACCTCGCAAAGGCGTTCGGCAGCAACGTGGTGCTGAGGGACATCGACCTCGACGTGCGCAGGGGCAACGTGGTGGCCCTGATCGGGCCGTCGGGTTCGGGCAAGACCACCGTGCTGCGCTCACTGAACGGACTGGAAACGCCCGACGCCGGGACGGTCACCTTTGCGGGGCCGGGCACCTCGTCCGGGCCTGGCGCTTCCGGAAAACCGGGAACCGATCTGGCGCTGGATTTCTCCGCCAGGGTCTCCAAGAAGGAGATATCAGACCTGCGGGACCGCAGCGCCATGGTGTTCCAGCACTACAACCTGTTCCCGCACATGACCGTTTTGCAGAACGTCATTGAAGGACCCGTCCAGGTGCAGAAGCGCAAGCGGGCCGAGGCGGTGGCCGAGGCCGAGAAGCTGCTCGCCAGGGTGGGCCTGGCGGACAAGCGCGACGCCTACCCGTTCGAGCTCTCCGGCGGCCAGCAGCAGAGAGTAGGGATCGTGCGGGCCCTGGCCCTGAAACCCCAGCTGCTGCTGTTCGACGAGCCCACCTCGGCGCTGGACCCGGAACTCGTGGGCGATGTCCTGGCCGTCATCCAGGAACTGGCCGACGAGGGATGGACCATGGTCATCGTCACCCACGAACTTGCCTTCGCCCGCCAGGTGGCGGACGAGGTCATCTTTATGGACGGTGGCCTTGTGGTGGAGCGCGGACCTGCCGCCGAAGTCCTCCGCGCACCGCGGCAGGACCGGACCCGGCAGTTCGTCCGGCGCCTGCTGCACGAGTTCTGAGCGCTGCGCCGGCCGTTACCTCAGCGGGTGAGCCTCAGTGTCACCAACTGGAACGGCCGCAGGGTAAGCTCCGCGGAGTCCGCCCCTGCCGTCACGCCCGTCGCCTCAACCGGCCGCTCGAGCAGGTCCACGGAGTGGATTCCTGTGGCCGGGAAGTTGGCCGTGAGCCGTCCGGCCGAGCGCTGGCCGAGCGATTCGTACAGCCGGACGATGACGTCGCCGGAGCCGTCTTCGGCCAGCTTCACGGCTTCAACCACCAGGGCCGGGTTGTCCACGGTGACCAGTGCCTCGGCCGGGCGGGCGCCCCGCACCGTCCTCGGCGCGAGGTTGGCGCGGTAGCCCTCCTCCACGGCCTCGTCGATTCCCGCCGCCGGGCGGACCCAGACGTCAAGCACGTGTCTGCCTCGGTCTGCTTGGGGATCGGGGAACTTGGCCGCCCGCAGCAGCGAGAGCCGGACGGTGGTGGTGGTCCCGCCGTCGTCCCGGACGGAGCGGGCGACGTCGTGCCCGTAAGTGGAGGCGTTGGCGATCGCCACGCCGTAACCGGGTTCGGCGACGTGGATCCAGCGGTGTGCGCAGATCTCGAACTTCGCCGCCTCCCATGAGGTGTTCACATGGGTTGGCCGGAACACGTGGCCGAACTGTGTCTCCGCCGCCGAGCGGTCGGCCCTCAGGTCCAGCGGGAATCCCAGCTTGAGCAGCTTCTCCCGTTCCTGCCAGTCAACCTCAGTCGAGATTCCCAGGGACGGGCTGCCCGCTGCCAGCGTGATGCGCTGGGTGATGCGGGAGGAACCGGTAAGCCGTTCCACCACGACGACGGCGTCCCCGCCGTGCCGCTCCAGCCGCACCTCCGCGGCGTCGGCAAGGCTGGTGACGTTTCGCCGGTAGAACTCGTCAATGTCCCAGGCGTCCCATTCGTTGGGGGTGTCGCGGTGCAGTTCCAGGTGGTTGCCGAACTGGCCTGGGGCGATCGCCTCGCGGCCTGACCCGTGGTCCCGCAGGGACGTGAGGAGCCCGTTGTCATCGAGCACGGCACGGATGACGCCGTTGTCCAGGACAAAGCCGCCGTCCAGCGGCGTGGCCTCCACCTGGTCAGTGGCTGACGCTGCGTCCCGGGTTGAGTCAGGCACCCCCGCTGCGAGCGCCGGGACTCCCAGCCGGCCATGGGGGCTGGCATTGAGCAGGAATTCCTGTGTGCCGTCGCCAAGGAGGGCCGCGGCAGCTTCGCTGATCAGTGCTTCCAGCCCCCTGGCCACGGCCGCGTAGTTGCGTTCGGCGTCCTGGTGCACCCAGGCGATGGCGCTGCCGGGCAGGATGTCGTGGAACTGCTGCAGCAGGACCAGCTGCCACAGCCGCTTCAGCTCAGCCGCAGGGTAGGTGTACTCCCCGCCGGAGCGGACGGCGGCGGTGGCGCACCACAGCTCCGCTTCGCGGAGGAGGTGCTCAGACCGGCGGTTGCCCTGCTTGGTCCTGGCCTGGCTCGTGTAGGTGCCGCGGTGCAGCTCCAGGTACATCTCCCCCACCCAGACCGGCAGCGCCTTGTACTCGGCCTCGGCCTGCTCAAAGAAGCTGCGCGGCGAACCGATCCGGACCTTCGGCGAGCCTTCCAGGTCGGCCGCGCGGTGCGCGGCTGCGACCATCTCCCGCGTCGGTCCGCCGCCGCCGTCGCCGTAGCCGAAGGGAACGAGCGAGATGGTCCCGTGTCCGTGGTCGCGGTAGTTGCGCTCGGCGTGCGCCAGGTCCCGGCCGCTGAGTTCGGAGTTATACGAGTCCACCGGCGGGAAGTGCGTGAAGAGGCGGGTGCCGTCAATGCCTTCCCAGTTGAAGGTATGGTGCGGCATCCGGTTGATCTGGTTCCAGGAGATCTTCTGGGTCAGGAACCAGCGGCTGCCGGCGGCCTTGACGATCTGCGGCAGGGCCGCGGAGTAACCGAAGGAGTCCGGCAGCCAGGCTTCCCTGCACTCGACGTCGAATTCCCTGAGGAAGAAGCTCTTGCCTTCCACGAACTGCCGGGCCATGGCCTCCCCGCCTGGCATGTTGGTGTCGGATTCCACCCACATGCCGCCCACGGGAATGAACTGGCCCGACTTCACCTTTTCCCGGATGCGCCCGAAGAGCTCCGGGTAATATTCCTTGATCCAGGCGAGCTGCTGGGCCGAGGAGCAGGAGAACACGAAGTCCGGATCCTCATCCATGAGGGCAACCACGTTGGAAAAAGTCCGGGCGCATTTGCGCATGGTCTCCCGCACCGGCCACAGCCAGGCCGAGTCGATGTGCGCGTGCCCTGTGGCGAGCAGCCGGTGGGCGGAGGCGTAGGCAGGCCTGGCCAGCACCTCGGCCAGGGCAGCCCGCCCTTCCGGTGCCGTGCCCGCGACATCGTCGGGGTCCATGATGTCCATCATGCGTTCGAGGGCGCGGAGGATCTCGTGCCGGCGCGGCAGTTCCGTGGGCAGCTCGTGCATGAGGCCGCTGAGCGTCAGCACGTCCTGCTGGAGCTCCCAGACGGCGCGGTTCAGTTCGGCTATGGCGATGCTGCCAAGGCGGTACTGCGGTTCGGTTCCGGCGGTGGCCTTGTCCCCGTACGGCGTCGCGGCGAAACTCCAGCCCTGGGCGACGTCGGGGTTGGCTGCCGCCTCAACGTAAAAGTCCACAGCCAGTCCGCTGCCCAGGAGCTTCAGCGGGATGTGCTGGTTGCGGGGCGAGATAGCCTTGATGATGGTGCCGTCCGGGCGCCAGGCGATCCCCTCGCACTGGAAGCCGGGAATCTCCGTGGTGAATCCGAGGTCCACCACGATCTCCACTTCGGTATCCGGCGCCGTTCCCCAGGCATCCGGCACCTCCCCCTGGAGCCGCAGCCATTTGGTGCTCCACGGACGTCCCCAGGGGGCACCGTGTTCCTGCGGCGTAAACTCCTGGCGCAGCGCCTCCAGTACCGGAACGGGTTCATCCGGAACGTCCCAGCTGCTGAGCTCCAGCGGCACGCTCCGGCCATAGATGGCGGGGGAAATCCGTTCGCGGACGAAGCGGTCCAGGCGGACTTCCGTGATCCGGCGGTCGTCGTGCAATGTGTACCTCTTTAGTACGTGAAAGCAGAAGCGACTGTGCTGGCTTTCGTGCGGGCATGGGCGTCGCGGTCAGCTTGGGTCCGGGCAGTTCAGCTGCCGTGTGGGATCAACGCTTCTATTCGATGGATAAAATCTACTGCTTTGGCGTCCGGACGCCAAGGTGCCACGCCCCTACCGCGGCACCGGAGCAGGCGTGGAAATGCGGCCAGGACCTGCGTAGACATTCAGGCTGGTTCCCCGGCTGAACCCGGCAAGCGTCACACCAGTGGACTCGGCCAGCTCCACCGCCAGGCTGGAGGGTGCGCTGACCGCGGCGAGCACCGGGATGCCGGCGAGGGCGGCCTTCTGGACGAGCTCGAAGGATGCCCGCCCCGACACCTGGAGCACGGTGTTGGTGAGCGGCAGCCGGCGTTCACGCAGGGCCCAGCCAACTACCTTGTCCACCGCGTTGTGCCGGCCCACGTCCTCACGGAGGCACAGCAGCTCCGCACCGCCGTCGTCGTCTATCCTGAACAGTCCGGCAGCGTGCACTCCCCCGGTCACCTCGAAGACTGCCTGCGCCTCCCGCAGCCGGTCCGGCAGGGCGGCAAGCGTTTCGACCGGAACGGTAAGCCGGTCGGCGGCGGGGTTGAAGTGCGAGGACTTCGTTACCGATTCAATGGAGTCCGTGCCGCAGATCCCGCAAGAACTGGACGTGTAGACGTGCCGGCCGGTGTCCGGCAGGGGCACGTCGGGCCGCAGCTGGGCCTCGACCACGTTGAATGTCTGGACCCCGTTCTCGTCCTCGCCGGCGCAGAACCTGAGCGAGATCAGCTGGTCGGCGTCCCAAATGACGCCTTCCGAGACGAGGAAACCTGCCACGAGGTCGAAGTCGTCCCCTGGCGTTCGCATGGTGACTGAAAAGGACAGGTTGCCCAGCCGGATCTCCAGCGGTTCCTCGACGGCGAGCACGTCCTCGCGGTGCCTGACGGGGAATTCCAACGCCGCGGGCGAGCCGTCCAGGACGTAGCGGTGCACCTTGCGTCGTTGCGTTACGCGGCCCATGCGAGACTCCGCGCTGAGTGGCTGTTCATGCCTCCATCATCGCATCTCAGTCGAGCAGGGCACTCCAGTCCACGGGCCCGCTTTGGGCTGCCTGCTTGCCGGACGTGCGGGAGGAGGACTTCCGCGCCGCGCTCTTGGGCTTGGGTTCGGCGGTCTTGGGCTCGGGAATGTCCGGACCCCAGGGCAGGGCGAAAGCCGCCACCATCTCGCCGAGCTGCACGCCATGCGGCGGCACCACCAGGACGCCGTCGGCGGACGCCAGTCCACGCATCATGCCGGGCCCGGTGTGCTGCGCCGGCGATGCCATGCCGTAGAGGAGCCGGAAAGGCATCAGCCGGGTGCGGCCGGGGTCGGGTTCGAGCATGGTCCCGGAGGGAACTTCCCCGACGGGCGGCAGCTGGCCGTGTCCGAGGGCGGCCAGAAGCGGCGCGCCCACGGTGGACAGAGCCATCATGGCGGCCAGGGGGTTGCCCGGCAGCCCCAGCACGAAGCGCCCGTCCGGCAGTTCGGCGAGCACGGCCGGGTGCCCCGGCCGCATGGCCACGCCGTCAATGATGAGCCGCCCGCCCAGTTCAGCGATGGCACGCCTGAAGTGGTCGGTGCCGGAACGGCCGGTCCCGCCGGTGGTGATGACGACGTCGGCCGGCAAGTTCTGTGCCTCGGCTATGCCTGTGTCCTCGAGCCCCTGCAGCCATTCCGCGTAACCGTCGCCGATGCGGACCTGTTCCCGGCACAGGCCCCCGAGCATCTCCACCACCGTGGCCAGCTGTGGCCCGAACGTGTCACGCACCCGCCCGGGCTCGGGTACTCCCTGTTCCACCACTTCGGAGCCTGTCAGCAGCAGTTTCACCACGGGTTTACCCAGGACCTCCACCTCGTCGTACCCGGCGAGGGCGGCGAGGGCCACATGGGCGGGGTTAAGCACGACGCCGGCCTTGACCAGCACGTCCCGGGCAGCGGCCTCCTCTGCAGCCTTGCGGATGTGCTGGCCGTTCCTCGGTTCGCCGGGCCGGGCGCCGCCGCCAAGCGTCAGGACAGGCAGCCCGTCGTCGTCCGTGGAGATCACGCCGCTCTCGGTGCGGAGCACCGCCTTGGCGCCTGGCGGAATCAGTCCGCCGGTCACGATCACACTCGCCTGATGCGGTGCCAGACGCTGTCCCGGTTCGGCCAGGATCCACGGACCTGTTCCGTTAACGGCCCAGCCGTCCATGGCGGACGACGCATAGTGCGGCATGTCCTGGCGGGCAGTGATGTCCGCCGCCAGCGTCCGGCCCACGGCGTCGCGCAAGGGAACGGGTGCCGCCGGTATCGGGGCGGCACAGTCGAAGGCGGCCTGCCGGGCCTCCTCCCAGGTGTGCGCCAGGTGCTTGGCGTGCGCGTCCGGCTCCCGCGGCTCCCCGTGACCGTCCGCCTCCCCCGCCGCGGCGGGTTGAACATCGGGCGCGGGTTCGCCGTCGGTCGAGGGTGGAACATCGGGCGCGGGGTCGGCGGCGGAACCGGGTCCGCTGACGGCGGAAGCAGTTCCGTCCCCGGCGGGGTCTGCCTCCGTGGAGGAGTGGGGGTCGTCGGAGCGGTGCTCGGGCGAGGCTGTCATTCCCCCGGGGTCCCGCTGGGCGCCGAAGTTCCGGCGGAGCCTGCGGCCGGGGAACCTGCCACAGCCTGCGCCTCATCGGCAGCGTAGGCCTTGGCCACCGCACGGGCCACGTCCATGGCGCTTTGCATGGCGTGGGCGGCAGGCGCCTGGCCCGAAGCGCATTGCAAGCCGACGGCGAGCCCCGCTATGAAGGTGGTGAGGGGTGCAGCCGGACGCACCACGGAGTGCGCAGCTACTCCCGCGACGGACAACACCTCGTTGATGTCGACCTCCACATCTTCGAGCTCAAAGGCCCGCAGCAGCAGACGGCACCATTCCTCAAGCGTCTCGTCCTGGCTTTTCATGCCTGCCTCCAAATTCACGGCGGTCCGGAATGCGGGTCATTGCTCCCGGACAGCTACTCCCAACGCGGCCGCATCGTCCCACGTGTCCACGTCATCCGTGGAGCCTGCGGGGACAACCACAGCCTGCACGTCAAGACTAGCAAGGAGGGCGAAGACTGACCCGTGAACCAGGGCGTCGCGTGCGGCGGCGTCCTCCACCGCACGTTCTAGCGCGGCTGTGCTATAAAAACCTGCCAGCGGCTGCCGCCGCCCGTCGTCCGACGCCGCCATGACGCCGTCCGCACCAGCCCCGGGGAGGGCGTCCACAAGTGCGCGGACGGCAACACCCACGCGCGGCATGTCGCAGGCGAGGACCAGGACCATGTCCGCGGGGCTTTCAGCCCGGAGCGCGGCAAGGCCGGCGGCGATGGCCGCGGCCGGACCTGCAAACGGCGGATCCTCACGCGTGGTGAGCACACCACCGGGGAGGCCCGCCGTGTCAGGTCCCACCACAACAGTGTGCCGGGCACCCGCGGCCGACGCGAGGGAGCGCTCAAGGAGGGTGGCGCCGTCGAACACCAGGCCAGACTTGGGTGAGCCGCCCAGCCGCGAGGAGCGGCCGCCGGCCAGGATTATTGCGTCAAAGTCCACACACCCAGCGTAATGCCGGGAGGCTCAGACCAGTGTCAGGCTGCCCTTTCCGGAAGCAGGAACGGATCCCACGCCGGTGTGGGCTTCTCCAGTTCCTTGATCTGCCACATGGTGCCCACGGGCGGAGCCGGATCGAACCGGAGCTTCCAGCCCATTTCGGCGGGCGTGTGGTCACCCTTGACGTTGTTGCAGCGGAGGCAGGCTGCCACGAGGTTCTCCCAAGAGTCGGCACCGCCCCGGGATTTCGGCTGGACATGGTCTATGGTGTGGGCTGCCTTGCCGCAGTAGGCGCACCGGTGCCCGTCGCGGCGAAGCACACCGCGTCTGCTCACCGCGGTGATCATGTTGTACCGGGGGCGGATGTAGCGGTTTAGGAGAATCACGGACGGACGGCCCATGATGTCCTGCGGCCCGACGACAGGATCGTCGCCTTCGGCCACCACGCTTGCCTTTCCGGTGAGCACAAGGACCAGCGCCCGGCGGAATGTCACTACCGCCAGCGGTTCATATCCAGCATTCAGAACGAGTGTGCGCATGCACATACCTCTTCACGGCCGCACCCGGCAGAGGCGCGAGGGCCGGCTGCCCTCTGCATGTCCGGGCTATGGATCGACACCATAAGAGTAAACACTCACTAGGCAGATGAGCGAATCGAACACAAGCATCGTCATGGCGTGTCACCAAAAATTCATCCGGGCGCAAGGCAAAAAAGGACCCCCGCCAGTTGGCGGGGGTCCTTTTGTAAGGCTTGGGTGTCTTAGCCGCCGACGCGGATGAAGACCGGGCCGGAGCCGACGTTCACGCTGAACAGTGCGGTGGTTCCGCCGTTCCAGCCGCCGTGGACGGCCTGGCCGTTGCCGACGTACACAGCGATGTGGGCCAGGCCCATGCCGCCGTTCTGGTAGTAGGCGAGGTCGCCCGGCCGAGCCTCAGCAGCGCTGACGGTGCGTCCGAGGGACAGGTAGCCTGCCGGCCAGCCGTGGTAGTGGATGCCCACGGCGGCGAGTGCGTTGGTGGCCAGGGCGGTGCAGTCCTGGGAGACGCCCAGCTGCGCGTAGGCAGCAGCAGCGATCGCAGCGCCCTTGCCGCTAGCGGCAGTGGTCTTCGGCGCTGCCGGGGCAGCGGTCTCGACGGCGGCGGTGGCCTGGACTGCCGGTGCGGCGTCGGCAACCGGAGCAGCCTCAACGGCGGGGGCGGCTTCCTGGACCTTGACAACAGGCTTGGGGGCCTCGACGACGGGAGCCGGCGTGGTGGAAACAGCAGGCTTCTCGTAGGAGATGGCGATGCTGGACGCGGCCGAGATGGTGGACGGTGCAGCGGACTGGACTTCCAGCGTGGAAGCTGCAGCGGACTCACGCTGAACGTTGGTCTCAGCGGCGTTGGCGGCGATGCCGCTGGTCAGGACAAGACCGGAAGCAGCAGCGATAACTGCGGCCTGGCGGCCCATGCCACCTGCGTTGTCGCCGACGGCTTTGGCAATGACGGCCAGCGAGTTGGTCTTGGTGACCTCGGCGCGGTGCCGTGCAATGGTCGCACGTGTAGTCATGAGTTTCTCTCTTTCGTGTTCCACGGACCGCGGTAGCAGGCCATGGGTTATCGACGCGCCGGCATCTTGGGGGTAAGCCGGCCCGCCTCGAATCGGATTCTTAGCGAAGGGTGTAGAAAGCGGACGTGCCCGTTGCGGACACCGCGTGCAGGAGCGTGCCCTGCGAGGGGTTCAGCGCGCTGATCATCATGCCGTTGCCGACGTAGATGCCCACATGGGCGCCGCCGTTCTGCATGACCAGGTCGCCGGGAGCAGGCGTGGAGGTGGGCTTCATGGCGTTCCACGCGTTGACGCGGGGAATGCTGATGCCTGCCTGAGCGTAAACCCACTGGGTAAAGCCGGAGCAGTCCCAGCCGCTGGGGGTGGTGCCGCCCCAGACGTAGGGGCTGCCGATGCCGGTGTACGCGATTGCAGCCAGCCCGGAAGCTGCGGCCGAGGCCGCACCGTCGGTGGACTTGGCGGTGACGGCCGAGGCCGCACCTGCGCTCTCGTTGCCGGCCTGGCCTGCATCGGCCGTCTGGCTCTCATCGTTCGACTGGGGAGCGATGATTTCGGCGACCGGGGCTGCCACCGTGGTGACGGCCGGACGCTCGAAGGAGACAGTGGCGGTGGGCGCGGCGGTCACAGCAAGCTGCGCAGCCTGGGATCCGGTCTCCGAGGAGGCGGAAACACCAATGTTGGCGTCGGCTGCGTTGGCAGGCATGCCAACGCTCAGGATGAGTCCTGAAGCAGCCGCGATGACAGCTGCCTGGCGACCTACTGTGCCGGCATTGGCGCTAACCGCCTTGGACACGGAGTCCAATGGGTTCATACGAACCGTTTGCGCGCGGTGGCGCGCGGCATTGTGGCGTGAAGACACGAAGGTAGCCTCTCCCAATGCCTGCGAGGTGAGCTGTCGGATTCGGATGGGAGTCACCCGGCCGCTCCGCTTCCTGGGAAGCTTTGCGACTTAACCCCAAGGCCTTCTTGCGAAGACCAAAATTGGTTCCCCCGCCCCTGCCAGACGATGTAATGCGAACGGACCTTGAGCGGTGGCAGAGCTAGGCAATCCACTCAAGAGCGTCAACTTCGGAAAAGTTGACGCGGTTTAGACGGTACAGCAGTTCGGAGCGAATGTCACATTCAGGTCACGGCGTGTCACAGGAATGAGAGTGCTCACTCGGCTTGGCCCTAAAGCCAGCCGGTGGGATCAACGACGTCGCCGTTGACCATCACCTCGAAGTGGAGGTGGCAGCCGGTGGAGGCGCCCGTGGTCCCGCTGAGGGCGATCATTTCGCCCCGGGTGACCTTCTGGCCAACCTCGACGCTGGAGGACGACAGGTGGTTGTACGTGGTCTCCAGGCCGTTGCCGTGATTGATCACCACGCGGTTGCCTCCCCCGTACGGGTGCCACCCGGAGAACGTCACCGTGCCGCTGGCTGCGGCCAGCACCTCGGTGCCGCACTGGGCGGCAAAGTCCTGCCCGCGGTGGAACTCGCCGGCGCCGCCGGTGATCGGGCTAACCCGGTAACCGAAGGGCGAGGACTTGACCATCGTGGTCAGCGGCGCCCCCAGGGTGCCCACCGAGGCCGAACGGCTGATGGTGCCGGCCGACTGGGCACTCAGGAGTTGCTTGAGCTTCCCGTCGGGGTCACCGGTGGTGGACACGGATGTGCGGCTGAAGTCGATTTTCGCCGCCGCTTCAGCCGAGACCTTGGGCTGGGCCGGTGAGGCAGCGGACGCGGACGCCGCGCCCTGTTGCTCTCCGGCTGCCAGGACAGGGCTGGTGGCGGGGACAGTAACAGTCAGCAGCAGGCCGGTGGCCGCAAGGGCTACGCCGGCTTTCTGTCCAACGCCACTGGCCGAGGCAAAATCCGCAACCTGCCGGAACGGACCCCGGCGGCGGCGGCGCGCTTCGCGCTGGGCGTCCCGGGGGCGGTCCGCGGCAATGGCCTCCGCGAGGCGCGGCTCCGGAGCGGGACCGGACGCGCGGCGGCGGCCCCGGGCATTCTGCATGGACAAGTACTGCTTCCTCTCTGGATAGCCTGCGAAGTTAGCTGTCGGATTCGGGTCAGAGAGTTCGGACCCGGTCCGCCGTAACAAGCCATTCCGGCACAGGGGTATCCCCGGAGGGTTCCTTCTGCGGAAGAGACTCGCTGCTGCGGACTTCACCCCAAGGCTGTAGAAACAGCCGGTTGTGGTTCCCCCGCCCCTGCCAGTGGGTGACTCGTGCTGCTGATCTGCTGGCAGGGTTCGGCTCCAGATCAGGTAACGCTTTGGTATCGGCGTTGCCGTTTAACTATAGGCGATTAACGGGCGCAGTAATAATTCCGTTATATACACTGTGCAGAAGTGGTGGGTCGTCCTGCCTGCAGATGTCAGACAGGCTGCGGTGTTTCGCCTGGTGGGCGACTAGCCGACGCGTACGAACACGTGCGCAGCAACTTCCGGCGGCAGCTCAAGGGCACCTTCGAAGCCGGGCACGCGGACCGAGATGTACTCCCCCACACGCTCCAGCGAGACGGCGGCGCCGGGCCGGATCCCGCCTTCATCCAGCTGGAGCAGCAGCTCCGGCTCCACCTGGATGGGTTCTGCCAGGCGGCTGACGGTGACCTTGGATCCCAGGCCGTAACCGGTCATAGCATCGAGCAGGTTCACCACTCCGTCCGAGAAGGGGCGGGCAGGCTGGCCGCCCAGTGCTGCCAGGCCGGGGATCGGGTTGCCGTATGGCGACTCGGTGGGGTGGTCGAGCAATTCGTAAATCCTGCGCTCTACCCGTTCGCTCATGACATGCTCCCACCGGCAGGCCTCGTCATGAACGTAGGCCCAGTCGAGGCCGATGACGTCGGCGAGGAGGCGTTCGGCGAGCCGGTGCTTGCGCATCACCTCGGTGGCGCGTTTCCGGCCCACTTCGGTCAGTTCAAGGTGGCGGTCACCGGAGACGACAACGAGGCCATCGCGTTCCATTCGGCCGATGGTCTGCGAAACGGTGGGGCCCGAGTGGCGGAGGCGTTCGGCGATGCGTGCCCGAAGCGCCACGATGTTCTCTTCCTCCAGCTCCAGAATGGTGCGAAGGTACATTTCCGTGGTGTCGATCAGATCCGTCATTCAGCTCAGCTCCTCGAGCACAGTTTTGTGTCCGTCCCACCGTACCGCGGGCCCGCCGCACCGGGTTCCGGCAGGCTGCAGCGGCGGTCACATGTCCGACGGCGGCGCAGCACCGGCTATGTGCCCGTACGTCCAGTGCCAGCTTAGCCTATTTTGAATTAGTCCGGATAATCTGCGGCACGGGGACGGCGGGCACTGTCTCAATGACTGGACTATGACGGGTGCGTGTTCCTGCACTATCCGCGCTTCGGGCAGAATAAGGAGGGTCTTCGTGGCGGTCAAGGTTGCCTGCCGGCCATCGCCCCGACCCAGCCGAACCGCACTTCCATGCCGAAAATTGGAGCCACTGTGAGCGACACCAGCATCACTATTCCCGCAAACCTCCTGCCCAAGGACGGACGGTTCGGCGCCGGTCCCTCCAAGGTCAGGCCGGAGCAGATCGAGGCACTCTCCGCCGTGGCCACGACACTCCTTGGCACGTCCCACCGCCAGGCCCCGGTGAAGAACCTCGTGGGCTCCGTGCGCGAAGGCCTCAGCACCTTCTTCCGTGCCCCCGAAGGCTACGAAGTGGTCCTGGGCGTCGGCGGCTCCACCGCGTTCTGGGACGTCGCCAGCTTCGGCTTGGTGGAACAGAAGGCACAGCACCTGTCCTTCGGTGAATTCGGGTCCAAGTTCGCCGCGGCCACCAACAAGGCGCCGTTCCTCGCGGAGTCCTCCATCATCAAGTCCGAGCCCGGCACCTGCCCTGCCGCCAAGGCCGAGGCGGGCGTTGACGTTTACGCCTGGCCGCAGAACGAAACCTCAACCGGCGTTGCCGCGCCCGTCCAGCGGGTGAATGGCGCCGACGAGGGCGCACTGATGCTGGTGGACGCAACCTCTGCTGCCGGCGGTCTTGACGTCGACGTTGCCCAGACGGATGTCTACTACTTCGCACCGCAGAAGAACTTCGCCTCCGACGGCGGGCTGTGGCTGGGCCTCTTCTCCCCGGCAGCGCTGGAGCGGGCCGAGCGCGTCAAGGCCAGCGGACGCTGGATCCCCGACTTCCTGGACCTGAAGACCGCCATCGACAACTCCAAGCTGAACCAGACGTACAACACCCCGTCGCTGTCCACGCTCGTCACGCTGGACGCCCAGGTGCAGTGGCTGAACGCCAACGGCGGTCTGGACTTCGCCGCCGGACGCACGGCGGACTCGGCCAGCCGCATCTACAAGTGGGCGGAAGCATCCGAATTCGCCACGCCGTTCGTTGCCAATGCCGCCGAGCGCTCCAACGTCATCGCCACCATCGACTTCGATGACTCGATCGATGCCGCCGCCATTGCCAAGGTGCTCCGCGCCAACGGCATCGTGGACACCGAGCCCTACCGGAAGCTGGGACGCAACCAGCTGCGCATCGCCACCTTCGTGGCCATCGAGCCGTCCGATGTCTCAGCCCTGCTCGAGTGCATCGACTACGTGGTGGGCGAACTGAAGAAGTAATCGCCCGGTGAGGAGTTTTGTCCAGATAATCGGGGTTTGAAGCCCGTTTAGCCCCATTATCTGGACAAGAACTCTTCGGTTAAAGCACGACGGCGCCGTCCGGACTTTCGTCCCGACGGCGCCGTTTGCGTTGTGATCAGTTTGCCGTTGTCAGTCCTGCTCCGGGCTCCCTGACTCTGCATCGGCGTCGGACTCTATTTCATCGTCGGACGCCGATTCAACGTCCGCGGCAGTCTCGCCGAGAGCTCCGTCCGCAGCCACGCCTTCAGCCGGAGCTTCCTCCCGGGCGGCATCCGCGTCCTGCTCCTGGGCGTCCTCGGGACGCACGCGCTCGGCCCACGGCACCCACTCCGGGGCGAGGATCGAGTCCTCAGACGGGAGCAAGCCAAGCTCGTTGACCGTGATCACCTTGGAGCGGGAGTTCCGGGTCAGCACGGCATACCACTGCCAGCCGAGGTACCCCGGCAGCCGTGATTCGAAAAGATGCGTCACCACGCGGTCGCCCTCGGTACGGGCAGCCAGGTGGTCTCCGATTTCGGATGCCTTCGCAATGCCTTCGATGGCGGTCCGGGCGGTGTCCACGGCAGCGGCCAGCACGGCGTCGGGTTTCCCCGTCCGCCACACCGGGACACCGGCGCGCCGCTTGGGTGCCTTGGGTTCCACCCTGGATTCGGCCTGTTCAGGTTCCGGGTTCATCGGGAGGCCTAAGCGTCCAGCTCGTCGGCAACCTTACGCAGGGCGGCGGCAATGGCCTTGCCCTTGTTGCCATCCGGGTACTTGCCGGACGACAGCGTGCCGGACAGGTTGTCCAGAACCGTCACCAGGTCCTGCACCAGCGGGGCAAGATCCCTCGCGCTGGGGCGCTTGGCCTTTGCGATGGACGGCGTCTTTTCGAGGACGCGCAGGCCCAGGGCCTGGGCGCCCTTGCGTCCGTCGGCGACGCCGAACTCAACCCGGGTGCCGGCCTTCAGTTCCGAAACTCCGGCGGGCAGCGCGGATTTGGGGAGGAACACTTCCTGCCCGTCCTCGCCCGCGAGGAATCCGAAACCCTTGTCCTTGTCGTACCACTTGACCTTGCCGGTAGGCACCTAATCAACCTTCTTCGTTCTGACGTTCTGGGACACGGCCGGCTGTCACCGCATCCGCACTGATGTGCGGGTTCAGGGTATGACTGCCTGGTCCATGTTGGTCTGTTCCTTCAAGGTTATCCTGACTGGCAGGCGAATCCCGCTTTGAGGCGCGGCCGCGGCGCTGCTGTTAGCGTTACGTCCATGACATCCGCGCGTATCCGGCGGCCCCTGATGGCCACCGCAGTGCTCCTTGCAGTCCTGTCCCTCGCAGCCGTCGGGGCGGTCATGGCGCTGGCCGCTGCCGGCCAGGCCGCGCCGCAGTGGATCACGTCGACGGCGCTTTACGGCCTTCCCGCGGCCTTCCTGCTGATGCTCGTGCTGGTGGTCGACGGCGTTGCCGCCCGCCGCCGGGCAGGAAGCCCCGGCGGGCGGTAACGTTGGACTGATGTCCCTCATTCGAGCGCTCAGCAAGGAACTGGAGGCACGCAGCGACGAGTCACTGCGGGCCCTGTTCGCTGCGCGGCCGGACCTGATCTCCCCCGGCGTTCCGGACTTTCCCGCACTGGCCGCCAGGGCCAGCGCGCGGGTGAGCGTGCAGCGGGCCCTGGAACGCCTGAACCGCCCGCAAATGCAGGTCCTGGAGACCCTGCATCTGTGCACCAACACGGACACCGGGCACAGCGCATCCGCCGCGGTGCTGAAGAAGACCATCGCAGGCTCCACGGTGACGGCCATCGAGCAGCTCCTGCAGTCGCTGCATGACCTAGCCCTCGTACAGCGGGCGGAGCCGCCGCACGGAGCGGGACCCGGCGCCCAGCGGCAGCGCTTCTACCTTCCGGTGAGCAGCCTGAAGGACGTCATCGGGATTTACCCGGCCGGGCTGGGGCGCAGCTACACCGAGCTCGTCAGGCTGCAGCCGGCCTTTGCCCAGCGCGTTGTCCAGCTTGTCGCGGAGCTGCACCGCAGCGGCGCCGCCGTGCAGGCTGCCACCACCCCGATGGAGGCAGCGCTGGCCCTGCAGCACTGGACTTCTTCCCCCGAGGGACTGCAGGCGCTACTCGCGGGCGCCCCGGAACGGACCACCGCACTGCTGGCACGGTTCAGCAACTGGGCCATGGGCGCCGTCCCCCAGGCCCAGCGGAAGGCTTCGGTCACAACTGAAGGTCACGACGTCGGGCCCGTCGACTGGCTGCTGGCCCGGGGCCTGCTGGTGCCGTTGGACGCCGCCCACGTGGAACTGCCGCACAGCGTGGGAATCTCCCTGCGGGGCGGGGCCATCATCGACAACTTCTCCCTGGCTCCCCCGGCGCCGACGCTCGGCTTCACCACCGCCGCCCTCCGCCGCAACGCCGCCCTCGGCGCCATCGCCGAAACCCTGCGCCTCACCGGCGAGCTCCTGCACGCCGTCAGCAGCCAGCCCCTGGCCACCCTGCGGAGCGGCGGCGTGGGCATCCGCGAAATGCGGAGGCTCGCCGAGACGCTCCGCGTGGACCACCACACCACCGCTGTGCTGCTGGAGCTCAGCGCCCTGGCTGGCCTGATCCGGCTGGACGTGGACAGCTCGTGCTGGGTGCAGCCGCCCCAGCTGGAATGGCTCGGGCTGCCGCGGCAGGAACAGTGGCTGTGGCTCGTCAACGCCTGGCTGGCCAGCGAGCGGGCCCCGTCACTTGTGGGCCAGCCCATCAACGGCCAGCCGGCCGCGCCTGCGAACAACCGGACCGCCCCGGCGGCCACCGTCAATGCCCTCTCCGCCGAGGCGCAGCGGTCCGATGCACCGGTCATCCGCAAGCGGATCCTGGAGATTCTGCGGGAGCTGACTCTCGAGGCGGAAATGCCGGATGGAACAGCTCCGGTGCTCAACGCGGAGGCAGTGCTGCAGCGTGCCGAGTGGTCCCAGCCCCGCATGGCGCGCCGGTTCAGTTCCCTGATCGGCGGCGTCCTCGCCGAGGCGGAGCTGCTGGGGCTGATCGGGTCCGGCGCCCTCAGCCAGCTGGGTGCCGCCATCGCCGCGGATGCGCCCGACGACGCCATGAACCTCCTCGGCGAACACCTGCCGGCGGCCCTCAACCACGTGCTCCTGCAGGCCGACCTGACCGCAGTCGCGCCGGGCTATCTGGCCCCGGACCTGGCAGAGCAGCTCCAGCGGATGGCCGACGCCGAAGGGCAGGGCCCGGCCACGACGTACCGGTTCTCCGTGGAGTCCATCCGGCGGGCTCTGGACTCGGGCCTGGACGCCGCAGCCATCCTCGATTTCCTCCGCCGGCACTCGGCCACCGCTGTGCCGCAGCCGCTGCAGTACCTTGTGGAGGACACGGCCGCCAGGCACGGCAAGCTGCGGGTCGGGGCGGCCGCCAGCTTCATCCAGAGTGACGACGAAGCCGCACTCACCGAGCTCTGCAGGGAAGCTGCGGCCTCGTCCCTGGGCTTGGTCCGGATCGCCCCAACCGTCCTGGTCTCCATGGCTTCCCCCCGCCAGACGGCCCTCGTGCTGCGCGGGCTGGGAATGTCACCCACCGTCGAAGATGCCGGGTCCGCCGTCGTCCGCCTCAACCGCACCGCGCCCCTTGCCGGCACCGCGCGGCCCGTCTACAGCGCACCGCGCTCGGCCCTTCCCGACGCCGACGTCACCGCCCAGCTCGCCGTTCTCCGCAGCCATGCTGGCGCCGGTTCCGGCCCCAACGGCTCCCGCCCGGCTGCCGCCGGCGGCGAGGAGGCAACCCAGCTGGGACTGGAGACCCTGCACAAGGCCATTCGGCTCAGGCAAAAGGTCGTGATGAACGTGGTGGACAGCCTGGGGAATGCGAAACTGGAGACGGTTGTTCCTGTATCCGTGGCGGGCGGGCGCGTGCGTGTCTTCGACCCCGCGAAGGATACGGAGCGGGTGCTTTCCATCCACCGGATCATCGACATCGAGGCAGCAGAGGAAATGCAGCAGTGAAGGTTCTACCTGCGTGAATGACGGCCCCCTGATTGTCCAAAGCGACAAAACCATCCTCCTCGAAGTGGACCACGAGCAGGCGACGGAGGCCCGGCACGCCATCGCGGCCTTCGCCGAACTGGAGCGCGCGCCCGAGCACATGCACAGCTACCGCCTCACGCCGCTGGGGCTTTGGAACGCCCGGGCAGCAGGGCTCGACGCCGAGAAGGTACTGGACACGCTGCTCACCTATTCCCGCTTCCCCGTACCGCACTCCCTGCTGATCGACGTCGAAGAAACCATGTCCCGGTACGGCCGGTTGCGGCTTGAGAAGGACCCCCAGCACGGGCTGGTCATGCGCACCAGCGACTACCCGGTGCTGGAGGAGGTCAGCAGGGCCAAGAAGATCCAACCGCTGTTGGGCCCGCGCATCGACGCGGAGACCGTGGTGGTCCATTCCTCGCAGCGCGGCCAGCTGAAGCAGCTGCTGCTGAAGATCGGCTGGCCGGCGGAGGACCTGGCAGGCTACGTCGACGGCACGCCGCACCCCATCATGCTCAACGAAACCGGCTGGACGCTGCGGCCCTACCAGCGGCTGGCCACGGAGAACTTCTGGGCCGGCGGCAGCGGCGTCGTCGTGCTCCCCTGCGGCGCCGGAAAGACTCTCGTGGGCGCCGCGGCCATGGCCACGAGCTCCACCACAACGCTGATCCTCGTCACGAACACGGTCTCGGCACGGCAGTGGAAGGACGAGCTGCTCCGCCGGACCTCGCTGACCGAGGAGGAGATCGGTGAGTATTCGGGCGCCGTGAAGGAGGTCCGCCCGGTGACGATCGCCACCTACCAGGTCCTCACCACCAAGCGGGGCGGCCTGTACCCGCACCTGGAGCTCGTCGACGGCCACGACTGGGGCCTGATCATCTATGACGAGGTCCATCTGCTGCCCGCGCCGATCTTCCGGATGACAGCGGATCTGCAGGCGCGGCGACGGCTGGGCCTCACAGCAACCCTGGTGCGTGAAGACGGCCGGGAAGGGGAGGTCTTCAGCCTCATCGGCCCCAAGCGCTACGACGCACCGTGGAAGGACATCGAGGCCCAGGGATACATCGCCCCCGCGGACTGCGTGGAGGTCCGCGTGGACCTGCCCAAGGACGAGCGCGTGGCCTACGCCATGGCCGAGGACGCGGACAAGTACCGGCTGTGCGCCACGTCCGAGACCAAGACCCTCGTGGCCGAACAGCTGGTGGAGCACCACAGCGGCGAGCAGGTCCTCGTGATCGGGCAGTACATCGACCAGCTCGACGAACTCGGCGAGCGGCTGGACGCGCCGGTCATCAAGGGCGAAACCTCGGTCAAGGCCCGCCAGAAGCTCTTTGACGCCTTCCGCGCCGGGGAAATCCAGACCCTCGTGGTGTCCAAGGTGGCAAACTTTTCCATCGACCTGCCCGAAGCCTCCGTGGCCATCCAGGTCTCCGGATCCTTCGGCTCCCGCCAGGAAGAGGCCCAGCGGCTCGGCCGGCTGCTGCGGCCCAAGCAGGACGGCCGGGCCGCACGCTTCTACTCCCTCGTTGCCCGCGACACCCTGGACCAGGATTTCGCGGCCAAGCGCCAGCGCTTCCTGGCCGAGCAGGGCTATGCCTACCGGATCATGGACGCCAAGGACGTCGAGTCCTGCTGACCCAAGCAACGCACAACATACATCCAGAAAACTCCCAGATTCTGGGAGCATCATGGGAGGTATGAAAAAGAACAGCGCCGAAGCGAAGCTCCTCGTGGTTGATGATGAACCGAACATCCGCGAGCTGCTTTCCACGTCCTTGCGCTTCGCCGGCTTTGAAGTGGTGTCCGCGGGGAACGGGCGGGAAGCGCTGGCTGCCGTCGAGGCACATGCCCCCGACCTCGCGGTGCTGGACGTCATGCTTCCGGACATGGACGGCTTCACGGTCACCCGCCGGCTGCGCGCCGCGGGCAAGCATTTCCCGGTCCTCTTCCTGACCGCCAAGGATGATACCGAGGACAAGGTCACGGGGCTGACTGTGGGCGGTGACGACTACGTCACCAAGCCCTTCAGCCTGGATGAGGTGGTGGCCCGTATCCGCGCCGTGCTCCGCAGGACGCAGCCGATGCTGGAGGATGACGAGGCTGTCATCCGGGTGGACGATCTGGAGCTCGACGACGACGCCCACGAGGTGCGCCGCGGCGGCAAGGTGATCGAACTGTCGCCCACCGAATTCAAGCTGCTCCGCTACCTGATGCTCAATCCGAACCGGGTCCTGTCCAAGGCACAGATCCTGGACCACGTCTGGGAATACGACTTCAACGGTGACGCTTCCATCGTCGAGTCCTACATCTCCTATCTCCGGCGCAAAGTGGACATCGATCCCGACGCCCCGGCCCTCATCCAGACCAAGCGCGGCGTCGGCTACGTGCTGCGGACAGCAGAAAAGCGCTGACCTTGCTGGCGCGATGGAAGTCCGCGCTGGAGCGCTGGAAGTCCGCCAACCTCCGGTCCCAGCTGGTCGCCATCATGATGGCGCTCCTGCTGGTGGCCCTGGCCGTGACCGGGACGGGTGCGCTGACGCTGCTGCGCGGCTACCTTGAGGGGCAGGTGGACAACAAGCTGCGGGCCGCCGTCGACGCCGCCCAGCGGCAGCGCTCCATCTCCCCCATCGCCAACCCTGTAGTACCTACTGATTACACGGTGACCCTTTACTATCCGGGTGCCGGGCCAACGCCCATTGACGACAAGGACGACCGCCCCGACATCGCGTCCGTCTCCGTTGACGAGGCCCGCAGGAGTGATGTCCGTCCGTATCAGGTGCGCGGCACCGACGGTAAAAACTGGCGCGTGGTGGCCGTTCCCGTGGTTGTTGGCAGTGAACAGCAGCGCGCCGTGGTGGTCATCGGGCTGCCGCTGTCCCCGGTGGATGAGGTACTGCGTCACGCCACCTTGGTGGTGGTGGGTGCCGGGACGCTGACGCTCATCCTTGCCTTCTTCATTGCCAACTGGACCGTGACCAGGTCCTTCCGCCCGCTGGCCAGGGTGGAGAAGACCGCCGCCGCCATCGCCGCCGGCGACCTGTCACGCCGCGTCGATGTGGAGAACCCCTCGACGGAAGTGGGCCGCCTCGGCAGGTCGCTGAACGCCATGCTCGCCCACATCGAGGCGGCCTTCGCGGCCCGGATGGCGTCCGAGGACCGGATGCGCCGGTTTGCCGCGGACGCCTCCCATGAGCTGCGCACCCCGCTGGTGACGATCAGGGGCTACTCGGAGCTTTACCGGCACGGCGCGCTGCAGTCGCCGGAGGATGTGGCCAGCGCCATGGGGCGGATCGAGAGTGAGGCCAAGCGGATGGGCTCCATGGTGGAGGACCTGCTGCTGCTGGCACGTCTTGACGAGCAGCGGCCGCTGCAGCGCAAGCCTATCGACCTGCAGCTGCTCGCCCACGACGCCGTGGTGGACACCCAGGCCAGCGAACGGAAACGCAGCATCACGTTGACCGGCCTGCACAATGGCAGCGCCGAACCTGCGCCGGTGCTCGGCGACGAGGCGAAGCTCCGCCAGGTGATCGGCAACCTGGTGGGCAACGCACTGCGCTACACGCCCCCGGGGACTCCCATCGAACTCGCCGTGGGCGTCCGGCGGGCCGACGACGGTTCCACCCAGTCGGTCCTGGAGGTCCGGGACCACGGCCCCGGGATCTCCGACACGGAGGCGCCAAGGGTCTTTGAGCGCTTCTACCGGGCCGATACGTCCCGCACCCGGGAGACGGGCGGCAGCGGGCTGGGACTGGCGATTGTGGCCGCCATTGTCGGCTCGCACGGCGGCTCCGTCCGGGTGGAAGGTACCGACGGCGGCGGCGCAACCCTCGTGGTCAGCCTCCCCCTCCGGGAGGACTCCCCCGGGGCGGACAGCCCCGAGGCGGACGGCCCGGAGGTCGACAGCATCGGGACGTTCTCGGACAGCGTCGACGGAGACCGCAGCACCGGAAACAGGGCGGCCGGGGACAAGGCTGCGAACGGGAACCGGACAGCCGGCGGGAACCGGTTATCCACATAGCGAAACCCGCCGTGGCGGCGCCCGCCGGCGGTTCCTAGGCTCGACGTAGCGGACCGGAACAAGCCGGTCCGCCAGCCACAGCGACTGTCCTGCCGGACAGTCCCTCACGTTGTCGAGAGGCCCGCCATGAGCATCATTTCCGTCGATACCGACCTACTGCAGGTGAAATCAGCCAACGTCAGGGCGACCGTTGACCGGATCAGCGCCGACGTCCAGGCGATGAAGCACGGCCTGGACGAACTGCAGGCCACGTGGCGGGGTTCGGCCGCCACCAACTTCCAGGCCCTCGTTGCGGAGTGGACGCTCACGCAGGGCAAGGTGGAAGCCTCCCTCGCCTCCATCAACCTGGCCCTGTCGTCGGCCGCCGACACCTATGTGCAGGCGGAGCAGGGCAACGCGCAGCGCTTCAGCTGACACCGCCGGCGGCGGCTCAGGCCCGGAGCCCAGGTTGGGGCTCAGGCCCGGAGCTCAGGTTGGGGCTCAGGCCTCGGGCGTCCCCTGGTGGAACCTCAGGCGCCACTGTCCGCCGTCCAGGATCCACAGGGAACTCCGCAGGGCTGAGCCCGCACGGGAGTAGCTGCGGTAGGTCAGCAGAACCGTGTCCGTGCCGATCCGGTCGGCGCTGAGCACATCGAGGTCGACATGACCGGCCGGGCTTTCCTCGAGGGACATCATCATCGCGTCGCGGGTCCAGAGGCGCCCGGCGGTTCCGATTTCCGTGAAGTCCGGGTGCAGGAGCTGGCCCGTCCGGCCGATGTCGCTGCGGACATCCGGGCGGAGGAGCTCACGTTCCAGGGCCTCGACAATCTCTTCAGGCGTGGCGCCCGCCGCGGGTTCCGCAAATGCCTCGTCACCGAGTTCGGCGGCCCCAAGTTCGCTGAACAGGTCAGGTTCGTCTCCGAACAAAGCGGGGGTTCCGGACCCGAAGAGATTCTGGCTGCGGGCTTCACCCCGCGCCGGTACTTCGGCCGCGCTCCGGGTCGGTGCTTCGGCTGTGCTCCGGGCCAGAGTTTCAGTCGTGCCCCGGGCCGGTGCTTCAGGATCAAACAGCGAAGGGATCCCGCCCTCGCCGCGGCCCTCCTTGACGGGCCGCCGGCCTACCGCCGGTTGCGCGCCGGGGAAGCCGGGTCCTGAGCGGGCGGCAACGCCCTGCTGGTAGGCGAGGGCCACGGCCCTGGCGCGTTCGTCGGCGGCCTCGTTCAGCTCGTGTCCGGCGTGGCCCTTGACCCATTCGAACCTGTACTTCCGCCCGGCGAGCTCCCGGTCGATGTCTTTGAGGATGTCCACGTTCAGCACGGGCTTGCCGTCCGCCTTGCGCCACCCTTTGCGCTTCCATCCGGGCATCCACTTTGTCACGGAGTTGATCACGTACTGGCTGTCGCAGAGGATGTGCAGGTCCTCGTCGGGAAGGTGAGCCGTGGAGCGGAAGAGGTCCAGGACGGCCATCAGCTCACCCTGGTTGTTGGTGCCGTGCGGCCAGCCGCCGGCCCGCCAGCAGTCGTCGTTCACGTACCAGGCCCACCCCGCGGGACCCGGGTTTCCCAATGCCGAACCGTCGGCTGCTGCAGTAATCGTCACCGAACCATCCTGCCAGACTGCACGGACAAAAAGCGCACTCAACAATGCGCAGACAACAGTGCGCAGACAAAAGCGCGGCCCCCTCGGTGGAGGGGGCCGCGCTCGTTAGCCAGCTGGGAGCAGCGGGAGGCTAGAAGCCGCCCATGCCGCCCATCTCGTCGCCGCCGCCGACGGCCGGAGCGTTCTTCTCCGGCTTGTCGGCCACAACGGCCTCGGTGGTGAGGAACAGGCCGGCAATGGAAGCCGCGTTCTGCAGGGCAGAGCGGGTCACCTTGACGGGGTCGTTCACGCCGGCAGCCAGCAGGTCGACGTATTCGCCGGTGGCTGCGTTCAGGCCGTGGCCGGCGGGCAGGCCGCGGACCTTGTCAACCACAACGCCGGGCTCGAGGCCGGCGTTGAAGGCGATCTGCTTCAGCGGGGCGTCGATGGCAACGCGGACGATGTTCGCGCCGGTTGCTTCGTCGCCTTGGAGCTGCAGGTTGGCGAATGCCTTGGCGCCGGCCTGGATCAGGGCCACGCCACCACCGGCAACGATGCCTTCTTCGACGGCAGCCTTTGCGTTGCGGACAGCGTCCTCAATGCGGTGCTTGCGCTCCTTGAGCTCAACCTCCGTGGCGGCACCGGCCTTGATGACTGCAACGCCGCCGGCCAGCTTGGCCAGGCGCTCCTGCAGCTTCTCGCGGTCGTAGTCCGAGTCGGAGTTTTCGATCTCGGCGCGGATCTGGGAAACGCGGCCGGCGATCTGGTCGGCGTCGCCTGCACCTTCGACGATGGTGGTCTCGTCCTTGGTCACGACAACCTTGCGAGCCTTGCCCAGGAGGTCGAGGCCGGCGGTCTCAAGCTTGAGGCCGACTTCCTCGGCGATGACCTGGCCGCCGGTGAGGATGGCGATGTCAGCCAGCTGCGCCTTGCGGCGGTCACCGAAGCCCGGGGCCTTGACGGCGACGGACTTGAAGGTGCCACGGATCTTGTTGACGATCAGGGTGGCCAGGGCCTCGCCCTCGATGTCTTCGGCGATGATCAGCAGCGGCTTGTTCGACTGCATGACCTTTTCGAGGACAGCAACCAGTTCCTTGACGTTGGAGATCTTGGAGTTGACGATCAGGATGTACGGGTCCTCGAGGACCGTTTCCTGGCGCTCGGTGTCCGTGACGAAGTAAGCGGAGATGTAGCCCTTGTCGAAGCGCATGCCTTCGGTGAGCTCCAGCTCGAGGCCGAAGGTGTTGGACTCCTCGACCGTGATGACGCCTTCCTTGCCCACCTTGTCCAGGGCTTCAGCGATCAGGGCGCCGATTTCGTCGTCACCGGCGGAGATCGACGCCGTGGCTGCGATCTCTTCCTTGGTTTCGATTTCCTTGGCGGAGTTCAGCAGCTCAGCGGTTACGGCTTCAACGGCCTTCTCGATGCCGCGCTTCAGGGACAGCGGGTCAGCGCCGGCCGCGACGTTGCGCAGGCCTTCCTTGACCAGCGCCTGGGCCAGAACGGTGGCCGTGGTGGTGCCGTCGCCTGCGACGTCATCCGTCTTCTTGGCAACTTCCTTGACCAGCTCGGCGCCGATTTTCTCGTAGGGATCGTCCAGCTCGATCTCCTTGGCGATGGAAACACCATCGTTGGTGATCGTGGGGGCGCCCCACTTCTTTTCGAGGACGACGTTGCGGCCACGCGGGCCGAGGGTGACCTTGACGGCGTCGGCGAGGATGTTCAGGCCCCGCTCAAGACCGCGGCGTGCCTCTTCATCAAATGCAATGATCTTGGCCATAACGGCAGTAGTCCTTTCGGGACAGTCGTTAAGAAGGAACCTTGCTGCGGTGCCCGCGACGGACGATCCTTTCCGCAGGCCTCTGTACGCCTGACGGTCCGGATCTCACCCCAACCAGGTGTTTCTTTCGCTCCTTGTGCCGCCGCCGGGGTGATGCCGGTGTGAACCGGACGATCCTTTTAGCAGTCGGCACGCTGGAGTGCTAATCAATAATTAGCACTCTCCCGGGGAGAGTGCAAGCAGATGTGCCTGTTTTTCCCGCGATCGGGGGGAGTATTCGCTGCCAGCGATCAGCCGGCGGACCTGCCGGCAGCCTCGCTGCCGGTGAGCTTAGCCTTGTTATCGGCTCCGTAGGTGAACACCATGTACTTCGCGGCTGTGACGTCTCCGTTCGCATCAAAGCGGACAGGTCCCGACTCGCCGTCGTAGTCAATGGCCTTTCCGTCCCGGATGGCGGCAAGGCAGTCCTTGTACGTCGAGCAGGCGGTTCGATGGCCGGACGGCGCGGCGGACGCCCGGCTGCCGGAAGTACCGCCGGAGACGGAGATGAGCGTAGCGGCGATGGAGGCACCGGCGTCGTCCTCCGCCGCAGCAGCGGCCACGGCCGCGAGGTTCACAGCATCATAGGTCTCGGCCGCGAACGTCGTGTCCTTCAGGCCCGCGTCGACGGCGACGAGTTCAGCCTGGAAGTGCGGCGAGGGGAAGACCCCGGGCACCAGGGCGCGCGTTCCCTCCAGCGACTTCGAACCGAGGGCGGACCCGTACTGCCTGAAGGCGCCGTCGGCCAGGATGAGTTTGTTGCCGGGCAGTCCGGCGTTGGTGAGTTCGGCGATGGCGCCCTGCGCACCGTCCCGGGCAATGACGACGACGGCATCCGGCGCCGCGTCGCTTGCGGCGGCCGCCGACTTCTGGGCCTCGCCCGCCTTGAAGCCGGAAACGGTGACCGGGTCCAGCCCGCCGGCCTTGGCGGAAGCTGAGACTGCTGCAGACACGGCCTGGCCGTAGCTGCCATCCTCGAACACCACCGCGAGGCTCTTGGCTCCGGCGTCCTTGGCGAGTTTCACCAGGACAGGAGCCTGGGCGATGTCCGCCGCGGCGGTGCGGAAGTAGTAGCCGCCGCTCTTGTAGCTGCTGAGTTCCGGGGCCGTGTTGGCGGGAGAGATGAGCGTGATCCTGGCTTTGGACAGCACGTCGATCGCGGCCGGCGCGCGGCTGGAATCGGTGGGACCGATCACGACGTCCGCCTTGGCACCGGCGAGTTTCCGGGCCTGGTCGGCGGTGTCGCCGCCGGTTGCCTCCGGCAGCAGCTCGACGGGGCGGCCCTTGTGCCCGCCTGCCGCGTTGATCTCCTGGACGGCGAGCTTGGCGGCGGCCAGTTGGGCGGCGTTCAGGAAGGCCTGGGGTCCGGTGCTGTCGAGGAGCAGCCCGATCCGCAGGGTCCCGTCGCCGCTGGCTTCCACCGGGGCCGTCCGGGCGTTATCGCCGGACCCCGAGCAGGCGCCCAGCGTCAGCACGACGGCGGCGCCGCAGACAGCTGAACCCCGGAGACCTGTGCGGCGTGCCACTAGACGGGCCGGACCTTCTCTGCCTGCGGACCTTTTTCGCCTTCGCCCACTTCCAGCTCCACGCGCTGGCCCTCATCCAGCACTCGGTAACCGTCGGTCTGGATGGCCGACCAGTGCACAAAGACGTCGTCACCCGAATCGTCAACGGTGATGAAGCCGTAGCCTTTTTCCGCGTTGAACCACTTCACGGTTCCCAATGCCATGATCCCCACACTTTCAGGTTGCTTCCGTACGGCCCACGTCGGTGTGTGCCGTGAATTACTCCATGAAGCCTGCCATCACTCTATCCAGTCAGGACCTTGCAGACGCAGCAGACGCAGGCCAGCGGCCGGCAGCGGAGGCAATAGTTATTCAGGCGTAACCGGAATGGCTATTGGTAGCCGGGGCCCAGAACCACCGCAACGGGCGTCGGGAAGTCAGCACTCTCCACCAGCGTCGGAATGTTCAGCAAAGCACTGAGCGCCTCGGCGTTGGCCCTGTACGCAGCGTCCGAGTAGAAGATCACGGACTGCTGCTGGGGCGCACCCTGCCAGTTGGCCACCTCACCCAGCACCCAGCCGTCGGACTTGACTGTGGCACCCACACGTCCGGCCAGCCCGGAAGTCAGCGTGCCATTGAAAATGGCGACGGGCTGCGACTTGTCCACCGCCGCAGGGGCAATGGTCTCCGAGGTGGCGGGCTCCAGCGAGGAGGGCGAAGCCGGTTCGGAGACGGACGCCGAGGCCGAGGCGGTGGCGCTGGACGTCGCACGTGCCGACGGCGTCGCCGTTGGGCTGGCCGAGGCCGTGGAAGCGCCGGCCGCCGCGGCGGGCTGCGGCGCGAGGGCAGGCTGGAAACCCAGCTGCGGCAGCAGGAGGAAAGCAACCAGGCCGACGGCGAGCGCCCCTATTCCCACGGACAGGATCGGCCACAACTTCGGGCGCGATGGCGCAGAGACAGCGCGGTGTACGCCCTGCCGGGAGGAGACCTCAGGCACCCTGTCGAATTCGTCCCGAGCAAAATTAGTCATGGTAAACAGGCGTCCTTGTTGGTTTCGCCGGCAGTCCGGCACTGGCAGTTACGCGTCAGATCCAAGGCGGCGGGCAGTCCGGGCCCGCTGACGTGACGTACGTAGTCTACGCAATCTCTTCACGAGCATGGGGTCGTGGGCCAGCGCGTGCTCTGTATCAATGAGGGCGTTGAGGATCTGGTAGTAGTGCGTCGCGGACAGGTCAAAGAGCTCGCGGATGGCCTGTTCCTTGGCGCCTGCATACTTCCACCATTGCCGTTCCAGCGCGAGAATCTGCTGCTCCCGCTCGCTCAGTGGCGAGTCCCTGAGCTTGAAGTCATCGAGCAGCGAGCCGCCCCGCAGCCCATGCTGCAGCGCTGAATCCTGCTCCGATTCCTGCCCTGATTCCCGCCCTGGTTCCCGCTCTAGTTCCCGCTCCGCGAGGTGGTCCTGCAACGGCTCGGCCACTGCGCTCTCCTTAGCTGAATCGGGTCAAAGTACCTCCCCTATGTTACGGAGGAATAACAGCCTTGTCATTTGCGGTGCGACGGCACCGGCCCGCCGCGCCCCGGAGGACGGCACCGGACTCCCGGCATCGTTGCGGGAGAATGGACACCGTGACGGAACCTGAACCGCTCTTCGACCTCGAGCCCGCAGTGGCGGCCGGCCCGGACTTTGCGGAGCTGGCCGTGCTCCCTCTCGGCGAGCTGATGGCACCGGACTGGGCGGACGCGCTGGCGGGAGTGGAGGCCGAACTGCGGTCCGTCCTGTCCTTCCTCGCCGGCGAGGAGGCGGCCGGGCAGCGTGTGCTGCCGTCGGCGTCGAACGTTCTCCGGGCTTTCCGGCAGCCGCTGAACGGGGTACGGGTCCTGATCGTGGGCCAGGATCCCTACCCCACCCCCGGACACGCTGTGGGGCTCGCCTTTTCCGTGGACTCCGGCACCCGCCCCATCCCGCGCAGCCTGGCCAACATCTACAGGGAGCTTGAAGCGGACCTCGGCCTGCCGCCGCGGACCCACGGCGACCTGGGCGCCTGGGCGGACCAGGGTGTACTGCTGCTGAACCGGGTGCTGAGCGTGCGTGAGGGCGCAGCAGGATCCCACCGCGGCAAGGGCTGGGAAACAATTACGACGGCGGCGGTTGCCGCCGTCGTCGGCCGCCGGACAGCGGAGGGAACCACAGCGCCGCTCGTCGCCGTCCTCTGGGGGAAGGACGCCGAGAGCGTCCGCCCCCTGCTGGGCAGCACACCCGTGGTGGCCAGCGCCCACCCCAGCCCGCTCTCCGCCTCTCGTGGTTTCTTCGGTTCCAGGCCATTCAGCCGCGCCAACGGCCTGCTCAAAGAGCAGGGCGCTGGGCCCGTGGACTGGGAACTCCCGGCGTCCCGCCCAGGTACTTAGGATAGGCTTACCTGCATGACTTCCCTTCCGGCCACGACCACCGCCACAAAAAAATCCCGCCCCCAGGTCTCGCTGACTGTCCTTCGCCGGGAGCAGCTTTCCGCGCATATGGTGAGGATCATCGCCGGCGGCCCGGGGTTCGCCGATTACGTCAACAACGACTTCGTGGACCGGTACGTCAAAATCGTCTTTCCGCAGCCCGGGGTGGACTACCCCCAGCCCCTGGACCTCTGGGCTATCCGGGAAACGATGCCCCGGGAGCAGTGGCCGCACACCCGGACCTACACGGTCCGCTGGGTGGATACGGCCGCGGGCGAGCTGGCCATTGATTTCGTGGTCCACGGAGACGAAGGCCTGGCCGGTCCCTGGGCTGCCTCGGCCGAACCGGGTGACAGCCTCATCTTCACCGGCCCCGGGGGCGGATACAACCCCGATCCGGCCTCAGACTGGTACCTGCTGGCCTGCGACGAGGCCGCACTGCCGGCTGTGGCCGCCGTCATCGAATCCCTTCCGGCGCGGGCATGCGGCCTGGCCTTCATTGAGGTGGGCACGGAGGCGGACGTCCAGGAGATTGCTGCCCCTGCCGGGTTCGAGCTGGTCTGGCTTCTCCGCGGCGACGTTCCGGCCGGGGAGAGCAGCCAGCTGGTGGAAGCAGTGCGCAACGCCGCCTGGCCGGACGGCCGCGTGGACGTTTTTGCGCACGGCGAGCGCGGCTATATGAAGGGCCTGCGGGAGGTGCTGTTCCGCGAGCGTGGCCTGGACCGCAGCCAGGTTTCACTGTCCGGCTACTGGGCCAAAGGCCGCGTCGAGGACGTCTTCCAGGCCGAGAAGAAGCTGCCGATAGGCAAGATCTAGCGGCGGCGGGACCGCCGCCGCTCATTGCTGGCGAGGCTGCGCGTGAGCGGTCGTGCCAGCGTGTCACCAAGCACAATGCCGCCGGCAACGCCAAACACGATCGCCCCGGCGCTGAGCATCCCGCCCGCCCCGAGCAGGATCTCGGACTCCTCGATGGTCAGGACGTACATCGACCGGAAGATGGTGAGTCCGGGCAGCAGGATCAGACCGGCCGGCACGGCCACCACAAGCTGCGGGGCGCCCATCTTCAATGCCACCACGCGGGCCAGCAGGCCGATCACCACCGCGGCGAGCGCCGGCGAGAACCGCGGGCCAATGCCGACCGCCTCGCCGCCGATGAGGGCCAGGTGACCCACCACACCGACGGCCGCCGTCGGAAGCAGCAGCTTCCAGTCCGTCTGTTCCGTAACGCCGATCGCCACGACTGCGATGGCAACCAGGATCACCTGCACCCACAGCGGGTAGGCGGGCGGGAAGGTCTCCGTGACGTCGATGGGTTCCATGCCGATCCTGTCCCCCACCACAAACGCAACGGCGATGCCGGCGACGACGGCGCCGAAGGTCAGCAGGGTGGACAGGAACCTGCCCGCAGCCGTGACTGGGAAGCCGTTGATGGCGTCCTGGACCGAGGACACGAGTCGCCCGGTGGGAAGCAGCAGCAGAATTCCGCCCACCACCACAATGGCGGGGGCCAGCCGGATCCCAACGGGACTGCCGAACCTCCACAGCAGCAGCGCGATGACAGTCACTACAAAGGAGCAGGCCGCCGTGATGAAGAAGTCGGGCGTCCGCCAGCGGCCCAGCTTCCGGGCCACCAGGCTGATGAGCAGGTTGGAGGCGAAGGCGACGGCCGAGGCGCCGGGGCCGCCGCCGATGACGGCCACGAACACGGCCGCGAACACCGCGAACGCCACCGTCACCATCCAGCGCGGGAACGGCTTGGGGCGGCGGACGATCTCGTCCAACCGGCGGATGGCTTCGTCCCGGCCGACGCCGCCGGCCACGATATCGGTGACCAGTTGGTGGACCTGGGCAAGCCCCGCATAGTTATTCGTCCAGGACCGGACCACCCGCAGGAGGGTGATGGGTGTCTGGTCCTTGGCTGCGTAATTGATGCCCACGGACTGGTTGGTGATGTCCACCTCGATGTTTTTCAGCCCCAGCGCAGCCGTCACGGCAATGATGCTTGTTTCCACCTCAAGGGCACCGGCACCGTACCGGAACATGGATTCGGCAAGGTGCAGCGCAAAATCCATCGTCTTGCGTGCTGACTCATCGATCCCGCCCACCTGGATCGTTGGGTTGGCGTAGGGGCTCCCGGCGAGCCGGTCCACGATGCTCAGTGGCGCCGTCGGCGGATTTTCCCCCTGGACCAGGCGGCGCAGCATACGCTTGGCGGCCGCGTTCTGGTGCAGCTGCGAGGCGGTGAGGGGCTCTGTCTTAGGCAGCCCGTCCGTGTGCGGCCGGTTGGCGCCGCGGGGTTCTTTGGTCATCAGCAGCTCCCTCCGTTTCAGTGCCTTAGCCGTTCTGTGGCTTCGTGCCTCAGTAAAACTGCTGCCCGGTGCGGCGGGTGTACAGCTGCCGGGCGACGCGTTCGCCGGCAGCGATCCACGCCTTGTACTTCAGTGGGCTGATGACCTGGTCATAACAGCCGACGAAATCCGTGACCGTCTTGCTGAAGCTGGTCTTGAAAAGCCCCAGTCCGTGGAAGGGGTTTGACGTGTCCTTGAGCTTGTCGCTGGGCGGTGTTCCGCAGAAGTCGTATTCGGTGCAGCCCAGCTCCTTGAGCTGGTTGATTGCAGTCCACTGCACCAGGTGCGAATCGCCGTACTGGCTGCGCTTCTGCAGGGAACCGCCGTCCTTGTAAGTGCCCTTGCGGCCGTAGTTGATCACGAAGGCACCCACCGACGGAACGCCGTTTTCGTACACAAACAGAAGCCTGCCCTGGCCGCGTTTGATGAAGTTCGTCCAGAACTGGCGGTAGTAGTCGTATTCGCGGACCCGGACCTGTGACTTCGCCTGGACGGTGTCGGTCATCAGGGCGTACATGGCCTTGAAGTTTTCCTCGCTGGGGTCCACGTTGTGCACCTCGACGCCCTCGCGGATGGCGCGGCGGACGGCGTTGCGTCCCCGCGAGTGGAGGTTGCGGAGCAGCTGGTTCTCCTCGGGGGAAATATCCAGCAGTGCAGTGGAGTCGTTGGGCTGCAGATTGTGCGTCTTGACCAGCCCGGCCCCCTCGATGACCGCGCGGGCGGTGTCGCTGAGGATAATGTCCGGCTCGATCTTGATGGCAAAGACGCCCAGCCGTGCGCGCTTGACGAACTCAGCGTTCGCCGCGGCAATGCCGGGGATGTCCTCGACGTCCGCCACGTCCGGCCCTTTGATGAGGTACCAGAGCTTGCCCAGCACCGGGAAGCGCTTTTCCAGCACCAGGTTGTAGCTCGTGTAGTCGGCTGTTTCGTAGACAAGGTGCAGGGTCTTCCAGCCGAAGTGCTGCTTGACCTCGGCGAAGGCCTCCGACTGCAGCAGGTTTCCGCCGTTCGGATTCGCGGTGACGTGGGAGTCCCAGTTGGCAACCTCTTCGGAGGTGGCAAAGCGGGCAGTGAATTCTCGCAAGTGTGCCGTGTCCAATCTTCGCTTACGTTTCGTGCAGATGCCGGAGAAGCAGCCTCAAGTCTATCCGCCCGGCTTCGCGGACCGCTCGCCGCGGGCACGTGATCCTGGTCAGAGCCGCACCTGCCGAAGATCCGTAAGCGGAATCGCTGTGGGCCCCGGCCCGCCTTCCGGAATGCCTGCGGTGAACCGGTCGGCGCCGGCCAGCTTCGTCAGCGACATGCCGGTCAGGGCAGCGATCTGCGCAATGGCGACTTGGAAGGTCCGGTAGGGCCCCAGCGGCGGTGGCTCTTCCGCCAGCAGGCGTTCCCTGACAGCCCGGACCAGTTCCGCCGGGCCCAGCAGCGGGGACTGGTCCAGCAGGAAGCCGGCAGCGGCCAGCCGTCCATCCATGGTCCAGGCCGCGATCTTCCAAAACTTCCGGGGAATCTGGATGCCCCGGTAAGGCAGGTCACCGGCGTTGAGGACGGGCCCGGTGAAAACGCTGATCCTGGCATCGTATTGGCTGGCTTGGTTGAGCACGTGGTCCTCCAGGCCGGCCCAGAGTTCCTTGCCCTGGTTGAAGGCAGCCGCCTGCGGCGCCGCATTCGGGTAGGCGAAGGTGTCCTGGTTCGCGGCCAGTGCGGTGGTGCCGTCACCCCAGACGGGGTCCAGGCGCCGGACAAGGTGCCCCCGGTCAAGGTCGTTGTGCTGGTAAACATCCGGTCCGGTCTGCAGCCCCCGCGGCACCCGGGGGTCGTAGTGCCAGGCTCCCTCGCGTCCCAGCGGCACCAGTTCCTGTCCGCTGATGTTGACGCCGGTCACGGCTGCGAGCCTGCGTGCCGGCGACAGCCGCACCGAGAAATGCGTGTAATCCAGGAGGATCGTGGGCGCGTCCGGGCCCGGCAGGTCAAGGGCCTCGCGCAGGAAGCCGGGATCGTAGCCTTCGCCCATGGTTCCCATGGTGGCACGCCGGCCTGACAATCCGGCGTGCCCGCCTTGACTCCGGCTGTGCCCTTGGCAACTGTAGAGCAATGGAAAGCGTGGACCGCGGGCCAGCCGCGGAAGCCGGAAGAGGCAGTAACGGGAATGACGGCGCGCAGCCCCAGCGGCGGCGCACCGCCGTCGAACTGGCCGCACTCCTGGCCTTCCTGGCGGCCAGCGCCCTGGTGGCCTGGCTGGGTTCGCAGGCGACCATCAGCAACGTCACCGGCTGGTATGCGGCGGCCGACAAGGCGCCGTGGTCCCCGCCCAACTGGGTGTTCGGGCCGGTCTGGACGGTGCTGTACACGGCCATGGCCGTGGCGGCCTGGCTCGTTTGGCGGAGCCGAAGCCCGGACCGCCGTGCTGCCCTCATCGTTTACGGCGTGCAGCTTGCTTTGAACCTGGCGTGGACGCCCGTCTTCTTCGGGCTGTATCCGGTGTGGGGTTCGGCCGCGCTCTGGGTGGCCTTGGGCATCATCATTGCCCTTGCGCTTGCCGTCGCCGCCACGGTGCTGCTGTTCGGGCCCATCCGCCGCACCGCCGGCCTGCTGATGCTGCCCTACCTGTCATGGGTCATCTTCGCCACGAGCCTCAACCTGTGGGCGGCCACCAACAATTAGGTCAGCACTCGACGACGTTGACGGCGAGGCCGCCCATGGCTGTTTCCTTGTATTTGGAGCTCATGTCCTTGCCGGTCTCGCGCATGGTCACGATGACCTCGTCGAGTGAGACCCGGTGCGAGCCGTCGCCCCACAGCGCCATCTTCGCGGCATTGATGGCCTTGGCGGCGGCGATCGCGTTGCGTTCGATGCAGGGCACCTGCACCAGCCCGCCGATCGGGTCGCAGGTCAGGCCCAGGTTGTGTTCCATGGCGATTTCCGCGGCGTTCTCCACCTGCGCCGGCGTGCCGCCCATGACCTCGGCCAGGCCGGCCGCCGCCATCGACGACGCCGATCCCACCTCGCCCTGGCAGCCCACCTCCGCACCGGAAATGGACGCCTGTTCCTTATAGAGCACCCCGACGGCGCCCGCGGCGAGCAGGAAACGCACCACCACATCGTCCCGGTCCTCCTGGCTGGCGTTCTCCATCCCGGGGGCGAAATGCAGCGCGTAGTAGAGGACCGCCGGGATGATGCCCGCCGCCCCGTTGGTCG